>JAATGG010000264.1 GCA_015654835.1 Terriglobales bacterium | reverse complement strand
GGAGAGATGACTAAAGGTGAAGGCTAAGACAAATGCAGCGCATAGGATAGAGCGGGCGCGGAGGAATTTGCAATTGAACGGGAAAAACATAGGGAGATGCTATCAGGCGGAGTTCGGGATGGCGGCCCAGCGAACGGTGGCCGCCGGAACTGCGCGGGGAAGTGAATGAAATGGAGCCGACGGTCAGAGTCAAACTGACGACCTGCTGATAACTAATCAGCTGCTCTCATAAATGAGCTACGTCGGCTTGCCTCTCCGATTATACCGTCGCGCGGGTGCAAGGTAAAGTTGAGCGGTGAAGGTTTGGCGGCGGGGAGTGCCCGGAGCGTCTAAAGGCGGAAAGAAGAGCATCATGGCAGATACGGTTCAGCTTGCATTGAGGATCGCTATCGTGTGGGCGGCAGGCATGGTGCTGGCCGTGGCGGTGCGGGCTCTGCTGCCCGGCGGCATGGGCGTTACCCTGGCCGGCAGGCACGGGACGCTCTTTATTCCCTTCAGCCGGCTGGGATTCTGGACCTGCGTGCTGGCGATGTTGACGGTGACCGCGCTGGTAGTCGTCCGCGCCATGCTTCTGGACCTGGGACTGCGCGCCTGAGTCCCTCTCTTGAGTTGGTCGAATCGGCGGCAAAAACGGAAAGAGCCGCCCGGCAACAGGGCAGCTCCTTCCTTAGGGAGAATAGTTCCAACGGAGGCAAAGCCATCAGAACTTTCTGGCTGCATACTAGGTGCGGGGGAAGGGAGTGTCAAGGAGAAATCTTGGAAGAAATAAGTGGTTTATTTGCTTATATTTGGAAATTATTTCTTCTTGCGGACAGCAGAGCGACCTTCGACACGTCTTCGCCTTTTGGGCGCGTTGAAGCCCCGTTTTTTCGGGGTGTTTCTTTGGGTTTATGTCCTGTTTTCCACAGCTTTAGGGCGGGTTAACCCTTCAGATGCGGGCTCCCCCTATTCCCGCTTGGCTCCGGTTTTCATTCCCTCAGATTCAGGCTGGTGAACTCCGCATCGTAGAGGGTCGAGGCTGGTTTGCCGCGGGCGATGCGATAAAGGGCGCGTCCCCCTCCCAGGAACAATCCGAGCAAAATCGCAGCGGCGGACCCGACGACTACCAGGGCGGCGATGCCCATAAGCAGACGGCTGGTCTTCGATACCTCGGACTCCATGGGCTGCGGCACCGACATGACGTCGGCCTCATAGTGGACGGTGGCCAGCAGTTTGTGGCTCTCGTCGGGGATGGCGTCTCCGCTGACCAGGGCTACCAGCGGCCCGCTGCGGCGCACCTCCAGCGAGGCCTGGTCGGAGTCGGTGAGGGGCTTTGGAAACGCGGGCCGGGCCTGATTGCCGGCCTTGATGTAGTCACGAATCTTGGTTTCCTGCGCTGCGGCCATCTGCGGAGTGGGGTAGTCGATCAGCGTCAGGGTAGCGGTGCCGGAGCGCAGCGTGTAGTTGGCTGTGGCTGCCTCCGCCCCACGGTCGAATCCAACCAGTTCGGGTGGCAGCACGCCACCGGAGCCGGCATAACCCACGGCACCCAGGGCGTAGTGGGTCGTTTGCGGAGTGAGCGAGGCCTGCGGCAGGTTGGCGAGAATGGGGGGCGCCAGGGCTTTGGAACCGCCGGCAACCGGCAACTGGCTCGCCAGTTCCCTCAGTTCGGAGCCAGACATGGGTTCGATGTGGGAGAAGATCGCGTCGACCAGAACGTTGCCCCGCCAGAAAAGGACACGGTTGTGGTTCGAGGTTGCTCCCGAACCGATGTCCTCTTTGGGCCACCCGGACTGACGATAGAAGGAGTAAGCGCCATAAGCGCCGCTGGCATCGCGAAAGCGCAGCGCATGGACGGTCAGCGTCTCGCTGCCGCGCTTATAGGTGGTTACCACGGCGTCGGAAAAGTCGTACTCGTCGAGTGCCGCGGCGTTGGTCGAGTCGGCCTGGGCCGCCTGCATGAGGGGCTTGGGCGCCGCCGAGGTGACCCATCCTGAAAACGAATCGGGCAGCAACGCCTTGGGCGCGGGGGCTGCGGGAGCGGCAACGCTGGGCGGATGAACCGCCGGCTTTGCCTGTGCCTGGCCAGAGGTCGCGGCCCCGAACAACGCCGCCGAACAAATCATGATTGGAACCAGACGCATTGCCATACTCCGGTCTTCAGGGTACACTCTGTCGCCTCCGCAACGAAGATTCGCCACCGAGGGCCGCTTTCCCGTCTCTCTGTTGGACACTGGCGGACTGGGAAAGGTTCCTGCGCAGATCACTCCTTTGGCCCCGCGGTCCCTCCTCTGGAGCTATTGGGAGGGCGCGCGTGGCCGGAGGCGGCCCACCAGCTATCGAAGGCTGCCAGCGAGCGTTCGCACTGCAGGCGATGGCGCTCCTTTTTGTCGCGGACTTTCTTGCGGATCTCCTCTTCCAGCGGCTCCAGCAGGTCAAAGGTGATGTTGGCGGGCTGAAAGTCTTTTGGGTCCGCGTGGGTGATGTAGTGGACCAGCGAGCCGAGCGCGGCGGCACGCGGAACTGGTGCCGGTTCCTCGCCGCGGACGAGCGAGGCCGCATAGATGCCGGCGAGCAGCCCGGTGGCGATGGATTCGGTGTAGCCTTCGACGCCGGAGAGCTGACCGGCAAACAGGAGCCACGGCTCCTGTTTGAGCCTGAGGTTTTCATCCAGCAGGACCGGGGCGCAGATATAGGTGTTGCGGTGGATCTGGCCGTAGCGCAGGAAGCGTGCATTTTCGAGGCCGGGAATGAGGCGGAGGACGCGAGCCTGTTCACCGAACTTGAGGTGATTCTGGAAGCCGACGAGGTTGTAGCTGTCGGCCCGCAGATTCTCTTTGCGAAGCTGCACGACCGCCCACGGAGTCTGGCCGGTGCGCGGATCGCGGAGTCCCACGGGCTTCATGGGGCCGAAGCGGATGGTATCGCGGCCGCGGCGGGCGAGGACCTCGATGGGCAGGCATCCCTCGAAATAATCGAGCTTTTCCCACTCCTTGGCCTCGGCGGCTTCGGCGGCCAGCAGTGCGTCCAGAAACACGTCGTACTCGGCGCGGTTCATCGGGCAGTTGATATAGTCGGCGGTCCCTTTGTCCCAGCGCGCTGCAAAATAGACGCGGTCCATGTCGATGGATTCGGCATCGACGATGGGAGAGATGGAGTCGTAGAACGCCAGATGGCCGGAGCCGGTGAGGCGTTGAATCTCCTGGCTGAGCGCGTCCGAAGTGAGCGGGCCGGTGGCAAGAATGGTCAGCCCATCGGCTGGATCGAGATGGGCAACCTCTTCACGGATGACGCGAATGGCCGGCTCGGCGGCGATTGCTTCCGCAATGAGGCGGGAGAACTCGACGCGATCGACGGCAAGGGCGTGGCCGGCGGGCACTGCGGTCTGGTCCGCGATGCGCAGCAGAGCCGAGCCAGCCCGGCGCATCTCCTGCTTCAGCAGCCAGGGAGCGGTGTTGGGCGACTCGCTCTTGAGAGAGTTGGAGCAGACCAGTTCGCCGAATTCGGCGGTCTGGTGAGCCGGGGTGAGACGGGGCTTGCCGTCCACCATGACGCGCATTTCATAAAGGTCGACCTGGCAGCCAAGGCGCGCGGCGGTCAGCGCCGCCTCGGGGCCGGCCAGTCCGCCGCCGATCACACGAACCCTCACTGTGCGGCCTCCGTGGTCTGCGGTGCGGCAGCCGGGATGCCGGCCAACCGCTGCAACGCTTCGCCGCTCACGCGCACATTGCGCCACTCGTCCTGGAATTCAGCGCCCATGGCGCGATAGAAATCGACCGCCGGGGCATTCCAGTCGAGGACTTCCCACTTGAGGCGTGGGCAGTTCTTCTCGATGGCGATGGCCGCAACCCGCTGCAGCAGGGCCTTGCCAATGCCGAGCCCGCGGAATTCGAGACCGACAAAAATGTCTTCGAGGTACAGCCCGGGACGCCCCAGCCAGGTGGAATAGTCGAAAAAGTAGAGGGCGAAACCGGCAGGGTGTCCGGCCTGTTCGGCGATCAGGCACTCATAAAAGGGATGGGGACCGAAACCGTCGCGCAGCAGGTCGGCTTCCGTGGCCAAGACGGCGTCTGGCTCCCGCTCATAGGCGGCCAGCGCGCGGATGAAGGCCAGAATCTGCGGAACGTCTGCAGGAGTGGCGGTGCGAATCGTAATTGCCATTGTCTCTATTGTAGGGTGTGATCTGGGCCACACACAGGCGCTCTCGACGCGCACTACCATGATCCCGTAGCCGCACAGGATGGAAATATGCAACCTGCGGTTCTCTCCAGCCGTCCAGTGAATACGGCATCAGGCGGCAGTTCGGATCCGGCAGGCATCGCACATCCTGACGTGTGCCCTTGTGCTGGGCAGTCAATAGGATTTAACTTGGGCTGTGCCGGCGGGCGCGGTCCACTCGATGGGTTCGCGCGGTGGCTGTCTTGTGGCAGACGCAGCCGGTTACAGGATAAAGGCGTTTTTCGAGGTAATTCGCGCATCCGCGGCGGGTGGCGGTCAGCACGCGCACGACGGAGACGCTGGTGGAACGGCTCAGCGGATGAGCCGACAGACAAGATTTTTTCGAGCTCGCGGGCAGCCTCGTTCGCGCCGCTCCCAAGGAGAAGAACATGAAACGCACTATTTCACTTTGGCTGGGCGTGCTGGCATTTGCATTCTTGCCAGTGTTTGCGCAACAGCCCACGGGCAAGATTCACGGCCACGTGACGAATCCGACCGGGGCGTCGACGACCAACGGCAGCGTGAGCCTCTCGAACGATGGTGGCAAGACCTCAAAGTTCACTTTCCCGGTGACTTCCACAGGCGACTACGCGGGCGAAGCGGCCCCTGGCACCTATATTCTGGTTTATCGCCAGCCCGATACCCCGCCCGACAAGATGGTGGACTCGATCGACAACGTGAAGGTCATTGCCGGCCAGGACGTTGCACAGGACATCGATATGTCCCGCCAGGAATTCATCGACAAGCTGTCACCGGAACAGAAGAAGCAGCTTGAGGACATCAAGAAGCACAATTCCGAAGCGATGAAGGCCAACGAGGTGATCAAGAACCTCAATAACGATCTGCGGACCGCTTCCCAGGACATCAAGGACGCGGATGGCGCCCATGCAGCGGCGGTTGCGGCTGCCGGAGCGGGGGCGGCCAAAGCCGACATCGATGCCAAGGAAGCTCAGATCAAGGCCCAGAAGTACGGCGACGTGGAAGCCCTGATGCAGAAGGATACCGCTGCCAAGCCGGATGCTTCGGTTCTGTGGGCTGAACTGGGGCAGGCCGAGGCTGGCCTCAAGAAGTACGATCAGGCGGAGGCGTCCTATAAGAAGGCTCTGGATCTGGAGAGCGCTTCGAAGAAGCCCAATCCCGCAATCCAAGGCCTGGCCAACAGCGGCCTGGGCGAGATTTATGCTCGCACCGGCAAGGTCCCAGAAGCGAATGCGGCTTATGACGCAGCCGCCAAGGCGAACCCGGCGCAGGCTGGTTTCTACCTCAAGAACGAGGCTGTGGTCTTCTTTCAGGTGGGCAACGGAGAAGCGCAGGTGGCCGCGGCCGACGAGGCTCTCAAGTCGGACCCGAATCAGCCGATCCTCTACTACCTCAAGGGACAGGGCTTGATTCAAAAGGCCACGTTCGACGCCAAGACGCAGAGAATCATTCTGCCTCCGGGATGCGCGGATGCCTACCAGAAGTATCTGGAACTGGCCCCCTCGGGTCCCTATGCTGCCGAGGTCAAGGGAATTCTGGACCAGGCCGGGCAGAAGGTTACCTCGACCTACAAGGCAGGCAAGAAGTAAGCCAGTTTCTCGTGGAGTCCGCGCAGGGCGCATCCGGTTGCCGGATGCGCCCTGCGTCTTTTCAGGCGCGCTTCTCAAGCGACTGCTCCCCAGACTGCTCCCGAAGATGCCTCGAACCCTCTACAATCCATTCCATGAGTTCTGATCTGCTTCATTATGAGCAGGCTGCGGCGCTGGTGGCCGGCTATGCCGCCGAACTGGGCGGGACGCCGCTTGCAACCGAGCGCGTGGAGCTTGGGTTGGCGGCAGGCCGGGTGCTCGCACAGCCTCTCTGTGCGGATCGCGATCAGCCACCGTTTCCGCGTTCGTCCCGCGATGGATTCGCCTGCCGGGCAGCCGAGGCATCGGCCCATGGACCGCTGACGATTGCCGGCGCAACCCGGGCCGGTGAGGCTTCAGGCGGTCCGCTGCCCCCCGGTGCGGCTTGGGAGATCATGACGGGCGCGCCGGTTCCGGAAGGCACCGATGCCGTCGTCATGATCGAGCATGTGGAGACTACTCACGATACCGAAGGCGGCACGCAGATTGCCGTGCCCGCGCCCCGCACGCTGGTTCAAGGCGAAAACATAGTTGCGCGGGCTGCAGAGGCGCGTGCGGGCGAGGAACTGGTCACTGCCGGGACGCGCATCGGGCCGGCGCAGATCGCCCTGGCCGCGGCCTGCGGCTATGCTGCGGTGGAGGTGTTTGTCCGGCCTCGCGTGGCGATTGTGACGACCGGCGACGAACTGGTTGCCATCGACTCCGTGCCGGCGGGCGGCCAGATTCGCAATTCAAATGCGCCCATGCTGGCGGCTTTGGCGGCCGCGGCCGGCGCGGAGCCCTGGGTTCTGCCTACCGCTGTCGACAATGCCGGAGCACTCGATGTGGTGCTGGCGGTGGCGATGGAGGCGGACCTGCTGCTACTTTCCGGCGGCGTCTCGGCAGGGAAATTCGATCTTGTGGAAGAAGCCCTGGCGCGGGCCGGAGCCCGGTTCCACTTTACCGGCGTTCGCCTGCAGCCGGGCAAGCCGGTGGTCTTTGGAGATGTGCCGCAGGAGGGGCGAGCGCGGATTCTGCCCTTCTTCGGATTGCCGGGAAATCCAGTCTCTTCTGCCGTGACGTTTCTGCTTTTTGCGGCACCGGTGATCGGCGCATTGACCGGCAGCCGGAACACCGCTCCGCGCTTTGTGCTGGCAAGACTGGCCGCCGACTGGCGCGGCAAGAGCGGCCTCACGCGGTTTTTGCCCGCGTTCTGCACCTTCAAGGCGGGACTGGACAAAGCAGGGCCGGAGCAACCGCCGGAGGTGACGGCTGTTCCCATGCAAGGGTCGGGCGATCTGGCGGCCTTTGTCCGCTCCAACTGTTTTCTGGTTGTGCCCGAGCAGGCCGGCCAGCTTGACGCGGGTACGTTGGTCCGCATTTTGCTGCCGAATTAAGGAGTTTTCCTGATGCCCGAATCTTCCCCCCGCCCCCTGTCCCATTACGATGAATCCGGCGAGGCCAGCATGGTGGATGTAAGCGCCAAGCAGCCTTCCCGGCGGACGGCGACCGCATCGGCCTTTGTCGAGCTTTCGGCGGCGGTGCTGGCGGCGCTGCCCGAGAATCCCAAGGGAAATCCCCTGGAAGTGGCGCGTTTTGCCGGCATCCAGGCGGCCAAGCGCACCTCCGAGCTGATTCCCATGTGCCATCCGGTGTCGCTGACTCATGTGGACGTGCGCGCGGAGATTGCCGAGCATGGCGTGCGCATTACCGCGACGGCGGCGACCGTAGGCCCTACCGGTGTGGAGATGGAGGCGCTAACGGCCGCCGCCGTGGCCGCGCTGACGGTTTACGACATGACCAAAGCGCTCGACAAGGCAATCGTGATCCGCAACGTGCAGCTTGAAGCCAAATCCGGCGGCAAGAGCGGAGACTTCCACCGCGAAGGCCGCGCCTGAGAGCTCTCGGACAAAATCCATCCGGCAATCTGCTCTGTCCGGCGCGGCTTTAAGGGATCGCTAATTAGCGCGGCAGCGGAGGCTTTTGGCTTGCGGAGGGCGCGTCGTGGTGCTCGTGCTCCCCGGGCGGTGGAACGAACCGCTCCGGGCCGATGTGGCCGCGATGGCAGGTGCCGCAGGTGACAGGGTTTCCCGATGTGTCGATCTTGCCTACGTAGTTCCTGTTGATGTCCTCGGTCATGGTATACATCAGGCGGGCTGTCGCTTTTTCAGGCTTGGAGTCGTCGGCGAAATTGAGCCGCGGACGACCATTGGGAGCGATGTTGTTGGGATCTTCTGCGTGGCAGGTGCTGCAGCG
The DNA here is from genome assembly GCA_015654835.1 of Terriglobales bacterium. Lineage (GTDB taxonomy): Bacteria > Acidobacteriota > Terriglobia > Terriglobales > Acidobacteriaceae > Telmatobacter. The sequence continues at coordinate 86,963 of JAATGG010000264.1, read as the reverse complement.
GGCGCCCAGGTCGGCCTCCCACTTCTCCATGATCTCGTGAACCTCGGCCCCGGTCAGGGTCTTGGGCAATACCTTGAGGTTGGTAGGGGAAGCGTAGGTACGCAGAGGGGAGCCGGCGGCAGCGCCTTGCTGAGCCGATGGTGAGGTTTGGGCAGCCAAGGCAATAGGTAAAACAGCCGCGGTCAAGAGGGCAGCCGCCACGGCGGGCAGGGACAGGGAAGATGGTTTCAAGGCGGAGAAGTTCCTCGCAGGTTGGGATGGCCTACAGTTCGTATGACGGAATCTTACCGGAGAAGGATGCGGCTGCCGGTTACAGCGTTTTCGATTCTGCTCTGAACAGAAGGCAGGATGCCAAGCGGCAATTTCCTCAAGAAATTGCCACCTTGCACGATGCCAGAGATGTTAATGAGTGAATCGGAAAACGCTCCAAACTGCGCGGGCCAGAGACACAGGCATGGCCGGGCAGGGCGAAACGCAGCGGCCAATCCGCCGCCTCTTTGATGCCGATGCGTGGTGTGACCAGCACTTCGGAGACCGTGAAGCCGTCCTCGCGCAGTTGCAGCGCAGAGGCCGGGTCGGCGAGATCGAGGCCGTTGTGGCTAGCGCGCGCCAAACCGAGCGCCTGGCACAGCCGGCTGGGGCCCGAGGTCAGCAGGCGGTCCATTTTACCGCGGAAATGCATTTCCGGCGGGATGCCGCGATTGCGCGCCATCCGTTCCAGTGCGGTAGGGTCGGCGCCCGGAACCGGTTCCAGTGCGCGGATCAGCACACAGCCGGCTCGGCCCTCGGTCTCGCACGACACGTTCATACAGAAATAGCGGCCATAGATGGCATATACGTAGGCATGGCCGGCGTGGCCGAAGAGAACGCGATTGCGCGGTGTGGGGCCGCGATGAGCGTGTGCGGCTGGATCGGGCGGATCGTTGTGGGGACCGAGGTAGGCCTCCACTTCGACGATGCGCCCGGCCAGCAGGCAGGCCTCCGGGCCGCTGCCGGTCTCGTGCACCAGCAGCTTGCCCAGCAGGCGAGGGGCCACCAGATCCGGCGCAGCCTCGAAGAAGGCGCGGGGAAGCTGGCGGCCAGGCATCGGACAAGGCCGCCTGGTGAGGCGGCCTTTCTTCGAGACTGTGCCGGCGTTCTCTAGGCTTTGTGTGTTTTCTTCCATTCCTGCAATAGGGCGAGCACTTGCTCCGCGTGACCCTCGGGGGTGACTTTGGGGAATACATGCAGCAGCGTCTGGTCGGGGCCGATCACGAAGGTGGTACGTTCGATGCCCCAGACCTTTTTGCCATACATGTTCTTTTCCTTGAGCACGCCAAACTGATTGCAGACTTTCTCGTCTACATCTGCAAGGAGGGTATAGGGAAGTTCATATTTGGCGCGGAATTTGGCTTGGGCTTTGGGCGTATCCCGAGAGATACCGAGCACCACGGCGCCGGCAGCCTGTAGCTTGGTGAATGTGTCGCGGAAGCCGCAGGCCTCGATGGTGCAGCCGGGAGTGTCGGCCCTAGGATAAAAGAAGAGCACGACGGGCTTGCCTACATAGTCCGAGAGGCTTGCGGTCTTGTCCTCGTCGGTTTGCAAGGTGAAATCGGTTACTTTTTCATTCAGTTCCATGGGGAATTCCTCTTCGAGTCTCAAGTAATGGAGGGCCACGGTGGCCATCGCGGTGCATTATTTCCGAGCCGGGCGACCGGCGTCATCGCTCCAGACTCACCTTTCGATTGTAGCGGCCGGACGCGGGGCTCTGGCGGTTGCCGGGCTGCTGGCGGCGCTGCCGGTTTGGGCGCAATATCCCGGCCAGGTGACCAAAAAGACAAACGAAGCGCCGGAACTGCGGGCGGTGGCGGTGCTGGAGTGGACGGGCGAACTGGCCAAGCCGAAGGCCTGCCGCATCGTTCCCGTCGCGGTGCTGGACGGTGGGCAGTTGCAGGATGGCGGCATCTATCTTGCCCGTCCCGAGCCGCTCGCGCTGGCTGGCGAGGTCGAGTATCAGTTGGAGCGGAACGGCAAATCGATCGGGCTGTTCGACATCAAGAATGCCGGTCAGGAGCAAGGCTCGTGGGTAGGCTACGGGGCGTGGAAGCCGATGCCCAAGCCGGTGTCCCGACCCTCGAAAGAGGAGTTGGCGCAGGTCAGAATCGACGATGAAGACGGCGACCGGCCCATATTGCATCGGAAGAAGCATCCTAAAGAGGCGGACGGCGGCGCGAGCGCGGGAAGCGGGTCGGGATCGAGCACGCCTGCCGCGCCCAGCGATCCCGATAGACCCACCTTGCACAAGAAGACAACCTCCGATAGCAGCAGCGCCGACACGGGTTCCAGTTCTGCGCCCGACCCCGACCGGCCTACGCTGCACAAAAAGAGTTCGGACGACGGCAATAGTGCAGCTTCCAGCGATCCTGACCGGCCAACGATCAAAAAGAGCAAGAAACCGCCCGAGGACGTTGGCCATGTCAGCTCGCTACCCGATGTGACCGACCCTGACCGGCCGCGGCTCAGAAGAGGCCGGTCGAATGCCGACAATCTGGCCGTGGTTCCCAGCCTGATGGGCCTGCCCCCGGACATGCAGCAGGTGGTGGCTGTTTCCGATGCCAGGAGCCGGCCCGACCATCCCTGGGAATATGCTTGGTCCAACCCGGACGACGAAGCCAAGATGAAGGCGGCGCTTGAAGACATTGCGCGGGACGCGCTCGGCTTGACGCCGCCGCCCGCTGCTCCCGCACCCAAGCGCACGGCGACGGCCAAGACGGCGAGAAAGAGTCTTAAGCTGCAACAGCCGCCGCTGCCCGCTCCTGCTCCACTGATTGACGAGCAGTTTCGCGTGTTCGAACTGGCCTACGGATCGGGAGCCACGCTGGTGTTGACGGCGCGCACCGACGGGCCCCTGGCTCAGCAGAAGTTCGTTACGCTGGTGGCGCAGCCGGATCTCTATGGCAACGTGCTGGTGCTGTTGAAGAACGTGGCCGACGGCGCTCACCTGGACGAAACCCCGCGGATGCGCCTAGTGGATGCCGTGGACGCCATGGCGGACAATCGTGGCGAACTGCTCTTTGAGCTGCGAAGCGAGACAGCGCGGCAGTTTGCCCTCTATCGCGTGCTGCGCGGGACCGCCGAGAAGCTGTTCGTGAGCGGAGGCGGAGACCTGGGTGCGATCAGCCGGGAATAGGCAGCGTGATCGCCATGCCAGTTCCGTCTCCAGGCCAAAGTTCCGCTTCCGGGGCAAACATGAGCAAAAGAGCACACATTTGCGGGAAAATCCGTGACTTGGTCGCGATAATTCGATGGAAAAGGTAAGGGAAAGCACTGTGGGGCATACAATTACCTCATAAGAGTGGGAGTATTTGCCCCTCTGGAGGATTCCCCGAAGAATGGCATCTGTCGTAACCAACCCTTCCCCCGATATCACCGTCGTTGGTGCAACAAAACCGCCTTATGCAGCTCCGGAGTCGTCGGCCTCCGTGACCGCGCATGGGGTGCCCGCTCGCGATGGGGTTCACATGGGCCGCGCCGCCACACGAGGCGCGGGACTGAATTGGACCACCACCGTGGCCATGGTCATTTTTCACATCGGCGCCATTGCCGGCCTGTTCTTTCTTGACTGGCAGCGGATTCTGGTGGCCGTTGTGCTCTATGTCGTGGCGATCAATGTCGGTATCGGCATGTGCTATCACCGGCTGCTGACCCACCGCGGCTACCAGGTGCCGAAGTGGCTGGAGTATGTCATGACCATCTGCGCGACGCTGGCGCTGGAGGGCGGACCGATTTTTTGGGTGGCGACCCACCGTGTGCATCATCAGCTCAGCGATCACGAAGGCGATCCGCACACACCGCGGGAAGGCGGCTGGTGGGCTCATGCCGGCTGGATCTTCTTCGGCGCAGCCATGGCTTCGGAAACCTCGGCGCTGGGCCGTTACGTTCCCGATCTCACGCGGCATCGCTTCTACGTGTGGCTGAGCAAGTACCACTGGATTCCCCTGGCGGTGAGCGGAGCGTTGTTGTTTGCTGGCGGCTGGTATTTCGGCGGCTTGAAAAACGGGATCGCGATGCTGCTGGTCGGCGGCTTTCTGCGCGTCACCCTTGGTCTGCATACCACTTGGCTCACCAACTCCGTTACCCATATGTGGGGCAGCCGGCGCTTTAAGACGCGCGATGATTCACGCAACAACTTGTGGGTGGCTTTGCTGACCGGCGGCGAGGGATGGCACAACAATCACCATGCCCACCCGGTTTCAGCGCGCCATGGCCTCAAGTGGTATGAAATCGATCCCAACTTCTGGGGCATCTGGATTCTTGCCAGGCTGGGTCTGGCCCGCAAGGTCCGCGTAGCGCAATACGACCCTGCCGATCCCAAGCCGGCGGGCGTCTAGATTAAAAGTTAGCAATTCGAAAAAAAGGACGGCTGTTCCAAACGGGGGGCAGCCGTCTTTTTCGTTTGCGGGAATTTCGATGACGTTCCTTATGCCAGGCGCGCGCCAGCCATTTTTTCGAGAATGGCGACCGGAGCCGACTCCTGCGTGACCATGGCCGCCGGATCGACCAGAAACGTCTGTTCCAGGGCATATTGGCCGGCCAGCACGGCGTGCGGCACCGTCTCGGTGTAAACCATCCAGCTTGAACCGGCAGGAAACTGCACATACTCCTTCAAGCAGCTTTGCTGGAACAGCTCGTCCTCTTTCATCGCGTTATGCAGTTGCATCATGAACTCGTCATACGCGGTGCGTTTCCACCGCGGAACCAGTGCGGCCAGTCCCGTAACCTGGGCAAACTGCTTAGCGGCGTGGGCTACCGGGCTGTCTGGCCGAGGGATGGCGAGAGTACGGGGCGCGAAAGCCGTCACCACACGCGGGAAGGGTTCGCCGACTACCCAGTTGCGAGTGCGCGTGGGATGGATGTTATGGAAGAAGCGCAAGATCCGGCGGCCGTGCGTGGGCCGGGTGGGGAACGCGTCGGTATGCAGCAGGTCGTTGCGGCGGCGCACGGGCAGGTCACGGCCTTCTTCTTCAATCGGCCGGTAGCTGGCGTAATCGAGCAGCCATTGTTCGTGGTAGGGGGCGAGAAACTCTGCCAGGAAGCCGGTTACGCTGGCCGAGTAGCGGCGCATGATGCCGTGCAGTTGCTCGACCACCGCCGCAGGCGAGGTCCTGGCGTCCACGCCGCTTAACTGGTCGCGCACCGGCTTATAGGCAATGTTCTTGTGGAGTTTGCTGCCGGTCTGGTGCTGTCCCAGCAGAAATTCGAGGTCGCCGGCGGGAATCGGCACCGGCGTTTCGGGAAAGTAAAGAATGCCGCCAGCCTCAAGCGCGGCGCACCAGGAGCGCAACTGCTCTGCATTGCGCGGCAAAGTCTTGTTCAACTCATCGAGAGAAATGGAATAGACGGGCATGGTGGATGGCTACCTCCGCAGCTTTGCGCGTGCCCACAGCGTGCCGAAGACCGGCAGCGCCACGGCCAGCACGAGGACGCCGGCCGGAAATCCAACATAGCGGTAGGTGTTTGCGTAGTTCACGGTGTGGCCGCCAAACAGGTTCCACGCCAGAAGGGAAAAGATGGCGATAGCGGTGGTGGCGAAAAAAGTGAAAAGGGCAGCCGCAATCGACAGCAGCAAGCCGGTGAACAGGCCAAATCCCTGGAGCGGAAAACCGAAGACGGTTCCGCCGGCGGGGCGCTGCGTGTGCGGGGATTGCACCATCTCACGGCCTCTGTCGTCTAGAATACAAGTTCATGGCCAGCAGCGCGCAAATCGAACTTTGGCAGGCGGAGAAGGTCGCTACACAGGTAGCGGCGGGTTTGGCTCCGAATGGGATTCACTACGCTACCTGGGGCGAGACTCGCGTCTCCGAAACAGACCTGGAGCGGCTTGTCGGTGCCGTGCCTGCGACGCTCGCACCCGCGCTCTCAGGCCGCGCTTACTACTTTGTGCCGCTGGCGATTGGCGATACGGGCGAAACCCTGGTTGCCCCCGGCTATAGCGTCGAACTGGGGGATCGCGCGATTTGTCATCGCAACGCGGCTTTCGGTTCCACTGAAGCTGTTTTCCTGTCGACGCGGCTGGTGGAAGATCGCTTCGGGCTGGCTTTCGAGTTCTTCATCAACGTGGCCCACAACTTTGTGGAGTCTGCAGGGGTTCCGGAGAGTTTTGGAGCCCTGGTATGGTCGCAGGCCGAGGCCCAGGTGCGGGGCGAAACCAGTCAGGACGCCTGGGAGACCCGGCGGCGCGCCCAGGACAGCCGCAATGGCGAGAAGGGCGTTGACGAGCGTTCGCGGAACAGCTATTTCGAGTCCGCATTCTCCGACGCGCTGGCCGTCTATATGCTGTCGCTGGCCGTGGACTTCGATTATCACGACTTGCGTGAGCGCGAATATCCGTTGCTGGCTGCTCCGGCGCTGGCCGAGCGGCTGCGGCATGTGGCCGGGCTGTTCCCCGCCAATACCGGATACGAATTCCAGATTCTCTACCGGCGCAAAGGCTAGACGAGTTCCAGGCGAACTTTGCGGCCGATGGCGGCAGCAGCCCGCTGTACGGTATCAAGCTGAACTTTGCCGTTGCGTACGGCTTCTATCTACTGCTGATAGTCGGAACGTACCCGGGCTGGCCTATTCCGCCGAATCTGAAAGAAAAATGAGGCGGGGGAGCACCTCTGCTCCCCTCGCAAGTCAGGCGATGTGTGTATAGACAACGCGGCCTTCGCTGATGGTCCAGCGGATCTGGCCCTGCATGGCCCATCCGTCGAAAGGCGTGTTCTTAGCCTTCGATTTCGACTCTTTGGCCTGGAACGCCCATTCGGCCTTGGGGTCGAAGATGGCCACGTCGGCGTAGCTGCCGACGGCCAGGGTGCCACGGCCCTTGAGGCCGAGCAGAGCGGCAGGCTGAGCGCTGAGCAGGCTCAGGACACGGCCCAGGGGCAGCTTCCACTCGCGATGAAGCCAGCGCAGGCAGAGGCCGAGAGCGGTTTCAAGGCCGGTGATGCCGTTGGGAGCACGCTCGAACTCGATTTCCTTCTCGTGCGTGGCGTGCGGGGCGTGGTCGGTGGCGATGGCATCTACCACGCCATCGAGAATGGCCTCGATCATGGCATCGCGGTCGGCCGCCGAGCGCAGCGGCGGATTCATCTTCGCGTTGGTGTTGTAGAGGCCGACATGCTCCTCGGTGAGCAGGAAATGGTGCGGAGCCACCTCGCAGGTGACGCGCAGGCCATTGCGGCGAGCCTGGCGCACCGCGGCTATCGCACCCAGCGTCGAGGTATGGGCCACATGCAGGTGGACGCGTGCGTCGCGCAGATCGGTGACCAGGCGAATATCGCGTTCCACCAGGCTGGTCTCGGCCTCGGTCGGCATACCGCGCAACCCCAGCTTGAAGGCGACCGGGCCGGCATTCATGCTGGCGCCCTGGGTGAGACGTGTATCTTCGGCGTGCTGAATGACGCTCAGGCCCACGCGCGCAGCCGCAGCGAGGGTCTCGCGCATGACGTTCTCTTTGAGGATGGGATGGCCATCATCGGTAACGGCCACGGCTCCAGCGGATTTGAGAGCGGCAAAATCGTTGACGGTATCGCCCTTTGACCCTCGCGTGGCGGCGGCAATGGGAAACACGCGCACCGACGCTCCGCGTTCCGGCGCCTGCATCCAGCGGGTGGTTTCGGGCGAATCGTTGACCGGAATGGTGTTGGGCATCGCGGCCACCGACGTGAAGCCGCCCGCTGCGGCTGCAGCCGTGCCGGTGGCGATGGTCTCTTTGTAGCCCTGGCCGGGCTCGCGCAGATGGACGTGAATGTCGATGAGTCCCGGCGCGACGATGAGGCCTGTGGCATCCAGCACCTGGGTTCCCTCGATGGGCTTCAGCTTGCCCGCCGCCGCGATTTCGGCGACACGGCCGTCTTTGAGCAGCACATCCCGCGGGCCGTCTACGCCGGCTGCGGGATCGATGAGTTGGCCTCCGCGAATCAATAAAGTGGTCATGCGCGGGCTCCTTTTTTTTCGATCGTGAGGGCTCGTTCGACCACGGCCATGCGGATGGCGACACCATGACGCACTTGTTCGAGGATGGCCGACTGGGGTCCGTCGGCAACGCCGGCTGTCAGTTCAAGGCCGCGAATGATCGGGCCGGGATGCAGCACCAGGGCCGAAGGGGCATGGGTGCGCAGCCGTTCGCCGGTAAGCTGATACGTCGCTTTGTAGCCTTCGAGGTCGATTTGCAGACCGGCCAGGCGCTCGGCCTGAATGCGCAGCATCATGATGCCCTGTGACTGCGCCAGTGCCGCCTCGAAGTTGCGCTCGATGGCGATGCCGGGACCCGCGTTCACCGCGAGATCCGGCAGCAATTGGGTGGGGCCGCAAAGCAGCACGCGCGCGCCCAGCCGGGGCAGCAACAGCATGTTGGAACGGGCTACGCGGCTATGCAGAATGTCGCCCACGATCGTGACCGTGACGCCGGCCAGAGTTTTGGCATGGACTTTCTCGGTGCCGGGCAGCAGATGGGCCAGCAGGGTGCGCAGGTCGAGCAGGGCCTGGGTGGGATGCTCGTGCATGCCATCCCCTGCATTCAGCACAGGCAGGTGCGTCGACTCCTCAAGCAGCCAGGAAGCGCCGGAGGAGTTGTGGCGCAGAATGATGGCTTCCGCCCCCAGAGCGCGCAGCGTCAGGCCCGTATCCTTCAGCGACTCGCCCTTCTCGATGCTCGAAGAAAGGTTGGAGACCAGAGTGGTATCGGCGCCCAGGCTCTTGGCGGCCAGTTCAAAGCTGGTGCGGGTGCGCGTGGAGGACTCGTAAAACAGCAGGGCCACGCGGCGCTTCGCCAAGATCCGGTTGCGGACCAGGGGGTCTTCGTTTTCGAGGACCGTGGCGCGGGCGAGAAGGTGGCTTACCTCTTCCAGGCTCAAGTGCTCGACCGAGAGCAAGGAACCGGGATTGTAGGGAAAGGGCGAAACGGGCGGCTCGGGCGTGTGTAGCTGGCGGCGGGCGGCGGGTGCGGTTGCGTTCATGCGATCCAGATCCATGCTGGGGAACTGCTGCGGGGAATCTTTTCACTCCATGCGAGCGGCACCCGTGCAAGGCGCACCGCCTGCATGACGATTCATTAGTCTACGCGTTCGACAAGCAGAACCTGCTCGTCGTCATCGACCTCGCGGAATTTGACTTCGATGATTTCGCGGCTGCTGGTGGGCACATGCCTGCCGATGTAGGTGGCCTCGATGGGCAGTTCGCGGTGGCCACGGTCGATGAGCACGGCCAGTTGCACCCGGCGGGGGCGGCCATGATCGAACAGGGCATCGAGGGCGGCGCGGATCGTGCGGCCGGTGTAAAGCACGTCGTCGCACAGAACCACATCGCGGCCGGCGATATCGAAACCGATGGCGCCGGGGGTGACCACGGGCCGAAGGCCTGCGGTGGACAGATCGTCACGGTAGAACTGAATGTCGAGTACGCCCGTATCCACGGGACGCTTTTCGATGGTGGAGATCAGCTTGCCCAGACGGTCGGCGAACGGAACGCCGCGACGCTTGATTCCGACCAGCGCCAGGTTCTCGCTGCCATTGCTTTTCTCCACGATTTCGTGGGCCAAGCGCACCAGGGTGCGCTCAATTTCAGAGGCGGACATCAACCTGCCCTTGGTGCGCAGGGAGGGTTTGCTTTGTACTTCGCTCATGGTTGCTCTCTCGCCGGATCATACGAGGGGTTGCCGCGTTGGGGCAAGTGCGGAGAAGTGGAAGCCGCTCTGAAGAGCGTGCCGGCGCAGCATCTGACCACCGGCAGAGGCTGCACTGGCACCCTAAATCTCCGGTCGGCGGCTACGGGCCAGCAGGCGCGCTCCCAAGGCTCCGCCGGCGATGGCAAAGCACAGCAGGAAGAGAGAATTGCCGGCGTAGGCGCACGCGAGAATGCCGGCATGTCCTTCTGCGGATGCCATCCACGCCTGCACCTGGGCCATCTCCGCCTGTACCTGGGTGGCATCGGCGGTCCCCATTCCAGCGATGGACTGTTGGGTTTTCTGCTGAAAGGCATCGAGGACAGTCTTGTACTCCGCATCGATCTGGCCAGACTGGTGGAGAACGAAGCGCTGGACAAAAAGTCCGCCGCCGCTGATTCCAAAAGCCAGCCAGGCGGCAATGAGTCCGGTGACAAGCCCAATGCGGGCGCCTGCTCCGATAGTGATCCATGCCGGGCGCTGGCTGCGCATGTAGAGCACGACGGCCCAGGCGGCGGCGGCGGTCATCCATACCAGGCCAAAAATTCCTACCGGGGAGGGAGCGCTCGAAAGCAGTCCCGCGGGAACAGCCAGCGTCACAGCGGAGCGCAATGCCGGCTTCCAGTTCACGACGCTTGCATCCTGCGCGGCGTCGTTCCAGCGCTCGGGCTGGGTCTGTCCGGAGGAGCCGTCTGCCTCGTACACCAACTGCGGCAGGCCACAGGAAGGACAGAAGCAGTCTTCGATTTGAACTGCCTGATGGCAGCGATTGCAGACGATCTCCATATGTCTATGAGCCTATAGCATCCTGCCACGGTGTGGACAGGGTGCCTGGGACCGCTGTGCCGGAGGCCGTGAGGTCCGCCGGCAGCTTGATGTGGTTGAAAACGAGATGGAAAAAAGAGGCGATTCTATGCCAGTTTGGCGGTGACAATGGCTTCGGCGGCCTGGACAGCCTGTTCCAAAGTCATGTCGGTCGAATCCAGCAGAACGGCGTCTTCTGCAGGCTTGAGGGGGGAATCGGCGCGATTGCGATCCCGTTCGTCGCGGGTACGGAGTTCGCGGATCACATCCTCAGGCTGAGTGGCCGGCTTGGGCCCCATCTGGTCATAGCGGCGCATCCCGCGTACTTCAGGAGCCGCGTCGAGGAAAATTTTTACCTCGGCCTGGGGAAAGACCACGGTGCCGATGTCACGGCCTTCCATGACCACCCCCCCCCCCGCGCCCAATTGCTGCTGCAGCCGCACCATCCAGGAACGAATGGATGGGAACACGCTGACGCGCGAGGCGGCACTGGTCACCATGGGGTTTCGAATCAGGCCGGTTACGTCTTCTTCGTCGAGCAGAACCCGATTATTTTCATCGCCGGGTTCCAGGCGGACTGTGGTTTCGGCGGCCAGTGCCTCCAGGGCTGCCGCATCGTCCAGAGGGACGGATGCGCGCAAAGCCTTGAGGGCAAATGCCCGATACATGGCGCCGGTCTCCAGGTTCAAGAGCCCGAAATGTTGCGCCAGGTGCCGGGCGATGGTGCTTTTTCCGGCGCCTGCCGGTCCGTCAATAGCAACAATAATCTTCCTGATCGGCTCAACACCGGGCAGGGGACTTTCCTCCACACTCATCCGCGTTTCTTCGTTCCTTGGCTAGGCCGGGCAGTAAAGCCAAACCGTTTGCTGTTGCCGGCCTTGGCTCCTGCCGTCAGCGCCGGGGTGCGGTTGCTGCGTGCAGGCCGCGCGTCGGTGCGGGATTCGGTCCGAGGGCCATTGTTGCGTCCGGCGCTCGAAGGCTGACCGGTGGACTTGGAGCCCGTCGGATGGCCGGCGCGCTGGGACCATGGCCGGGCTGCGGATTTTGTGCCCCTGGAATCGGCTGAACCGTTGGCCGAGCGGTTGGCGTGACCATTGCCGTTGCTGCGTGTTCCGTTGGAAGCTGAGGCGGTGGAGCGGCTGGGAGTACGGGCACCGTCTGCGCTTTTAGGCGCATTCGGGTTCCAGCGTGCGCCGGATGCCGGTCGCCCGCCGTTGGCAGTGCGGCTGCCTGTGGAAGGGCGTGCGTCGGAACTGCTGCGCCGTGCCGGGCGGCTGCTCGACAGGGATTGTGCCGGCTTGCGGTCGCGGGAGTGCGTAGCAGGCCGGCTGAAATGAGGCCGGGCAGCCGCAGGTTTTGCCTGGGCGGCGGGCTTACGCAAGGAAGCGGGCCGGGGTGCGTGGGACTCCGCAGACGGAGCCGCCGACTCAACTGTTGGACGCGGTGCGACTGGAGCAGGCACGACAGGAGCAGATGCAGCCGGAGCGACAGTGGATGGCCTCTGCGGCAGTGCGACTGCGGGCAGATCCTCTTCCAGATCCTCGAAAGAATGCGAAAAATAAGCGGATGCGGGCATGGAGGCGCTGGTATAGGCCGAAGGCGCGGCAGCGAACTCCGGCAACGTGCCGGCAACGTAAAAATGCGGCGAATGGCCGAGCGAAAGGGTATGAACCTGCCGGGTCGCTACCAGGCCGCGAAGCACTTCCCGCACTTTGCTGCGGGCAGTGAGCGGGGCCAGGAAGAGTTCGACTTCTTCCATGCTGGCGGCGATGACGGCCTGCAGATAGATAGACGCAAGTACCGAAATTGCCGTGACTTGCGAGGTGGAAGCACCTTCTGCGATGGCCTTTTGAAAGCGCTGGCGCAGCAGTTGCCACTCGGCGGGCTGTCCGGGCGCGGAAATGACAGGAATGATACGGAGCTGCTGCCAAAGTTCAGTGATGGCGCGCAGAACGGCGGATTCGGTCACTTCGCGACCCAGAGCAAAAGTCAGCTCGGCAATGGTCGAGTCGCCGGCCTCCAGCCGCTTGTAGGCCTGAATGGCGAGCGGCGAGACTTGGCGGGAACCGGTAAGTTGCGGGCTGCGACGCCAATCGCGGTCGCCGCGCAACGCATACACGTAGGGCAGAACCCAGCCTGCGACCACAAAGTCGGGCTGTTCGCCGGCTTGTCCCAGCAGATTGAGCCGGACAGCCACACCGTCATTTTCAAGGCGGATCAGCAACTCCTCGGCAATAGCAATCTGCCTCGGGTCGGGGGTTGCATTCCGCTCGCCTGCCGTAGCCTCAACGAATGAGGGCGCGATGGCGGCGGAAAACTGCCTTTTGGGCAGGAAGAGACAAAAACCCGTCTCTTCGATCCACGTCCGGGCCTCGTCTAAAGTGAGGGGCCCGTGTCCGTTCTGGCGCATCCTTTCGGCGCGCGAAGCTTCCAATTGCTCCGATGTCAAAGAAGAACCTCTTTTCCAGGCTGGCGTTACAGCGAAACCAAAGGTGTTGCGTCCTGTCTAGGCCTGTTCAAAGGTCGCCGCTCCCTAAGGGCGCGCCGACTAAATAATGCGGCTTCGGGATGCATTCTCCCTGATTTTGCTTATGTCGCCGGGCTAACCCTACTCCCCTAAGAGAGACGGTTACCACCTTCCAAACGTTTCTAGATGCGATGGAAGGCCCGCTGGATCTCCTTCCAAGAATACAGCAAAGCTATTGGACGTCCATGCGGGCAACTCGTTGGGTGCTTCGTTTTTGCAAGTTCCAACAATAGCCACTCCATACGAACGGGGTCAAGTGGGGTGTTGACCTTGATGGCGGAGTGGCAGGCGATGGAGGCGGCGATGCGCGTACGGAGTGCGGTAAGGTCCTCATTCCGTTCCGGTTCCAGCGAGTCCGCGCTGGATTGCTCGATGACCTCGGCGAGCATCCGTTCCAGAGCGGCACCCTCAAGACCGACAGGGGCGGCTTTCACAGCGAGCGTTTGCGGACCAAAAGGTTCGACCTCAAATCCGTTACTTTCGAGTTCCTCGGCGATGCGGGCGAAGACCACCATCTGGGCGGGCTTGAGTTCGACCAGCATGGGCATGAGGAGTCGCTGGCGCTGGACATGCTCCACTTGGCGGTCGCGAAGAATCTTTTCAAAGAGCACGCGCTCGTGTGCCACATGCTGGTCGATAATCCACAGGCCGTCTTCGCCGGTGGCCAGAATGAAGGACTCGCGCAATTGGCCGAGGGGCCGAAGCGAACCGAGGTGGTTGAGATTGGCGGCAGCCTGTTCGGCTTCGATCTGCGCGGTCGCCGTAGCGGCGGAATCCGCTGAAACTGCATGGTTTGGCGAGCAATCCTCGGCCTGCGGCAGGATTCCCGGCTGAAAAAGCGCGGCTGCCGCCTCGCCCCATGCCTGCTGATTTCCCCAGCCCCCGGACCGGAACGAACTGGCGTCGAATGGTAGCCTGCCGGGGGCCGCAGCGGGAAGATGAGGCGTCAACTGAAAAGGCTCGGCGTCGGTGGAGCCGGCAAAGGGCTCGCTTTCGGGCGGGGCTCCCCCGGCTAAACCGGCTTCAGCAGAGCCAGGAACGGGCTCAGGGGAGCCGGGCAGCGGCGAGGTGGCCGGAGGCATGAGCGAGGGGCTCGCGGCGGGCGAGGAGCCGAGTGCGGCCAGAAATCCGGCGGCCGGACGGGACTGGATCAGCGCGGTGCGTAAGCTGTCGCGCACAAAGTCGTGGATCAGGCTCTGCTGGCGGAAACGGACCTCGGTCTTGGCGGGGTGGACGTTCACATCCACCTCTTCCGGAGGCATTTCAAGAAACAACAGCACGACCGGAAAGCTGGTAGGCGGAATGATGTTGCGATAGGCCTCGGTGATGGCGTGCAGCAGCGACCGGTCGCGGATAAGCCTTTTATTGATAAAAATGTAGATCGAGTTTCGGTTGAGCTTTTGCAATTCGGGCTTGCTGTAGAAGCCGCTCAGACGCAGCCAGCCCGGGTCGCGGGCCGGCTCGTCGGGGTCGCGCTTCCATGGGGGCGGCTCGGGCAGGCCGCCATGGGCAAGCGGCGCTTCGGCGGCCACCGGCAGCAACTGGGCCAGGGTATCTTTGCCGAAGATCTGGTAGATGCGCTCGGCGATGCGGGCGACGGGCGGGGCGGAGACGATGGTATGACTGGCGGAAAGCAGCTCGAAGTGCATTTCCGGATGCACGAGGGCGTAGTGGGTGACCAGGGCCGTTATATGCGCCAGTTCGGTATTTTCGGCGCGGAGAAATTTGCGCCGGGCCGGGGTGTTGAAGAACAGGTCGGCGACGGCGAGGGTGGTCCCGCGGGGCAGGGCAGCGTCGTCCACATGCAGGATTTTGCCGCCGGCGATCTCCATGCGGGTGCCGGTGGGATCTTCGCCGGTGGCGGTTTCGAGGGTGACGCGAGCTACTGAAGCGATGGAGGGGAGCGCCTCGCCCCGGAAGCCGAGGGTGGAGATGGAGAGCAGGTCGTCGGCGGTACGCAGCTTGCTGGTGGCGTGGCGCTCGAAGGCCAGCAGGGCGTCGTCGCGGTTCATGCCGTGGCCGTCGTCGGCGATGCGGATGAGCTTGCGGCCCCCTGCCTCCACCTCGACGCGGACACGGGTGGCGCCGGCATCGAGGGCGTTCTCAAGCAGCTCTTTGACTACCGACGCGGGCCGGTCGACCACTTCGCCCGCGGCGATCTGATTGGCAACCTGGTCGGAAAGGATACGGATGCGGCCCATAAGTTCTTAGGGTAACGCAGGCCGGGCCTCTTCCTCGCGAACCGGGAAGACCGGTGCGGTCCTATTTCGCGTGCTCGAAGGTGAGAGAGGCGGAGTTGATGCAGTAGCGAAGGCCGGTGGGACGAGGGCCGTCGGGAAAGACATGGCCGAGATGGCCGCCGCAGCGGGCACAAGTCACCTCGATGCGCCTCATGCCGAAGCTGAGGTCCTCGTGCTCGATGATGGCTTTGGAACCCGCCGGAATGGTGAAACTGGGCCAACCGCAGCCGGAATCGAACTTGGCATCGGAGTGGAACAGAAGGGTTCCACAGGCCGCGCAGTGATAGTCGCCGGTTTCGTGGTTTTCAGTAAGGGCTCCGGTGAAAGGGCGCTCGGTGCCTTTTTCGCGAAGGACATGATACTGCTCCGGGGTGAGGGCGGCGCGCCACTCGGCATCGGAGCGGACAATTTTTTCTGGGGACTGGGTGGTTTCGGGTGTCTGGGGCATGGGGACCTCCTCACAGCGTGTACAGCATAGGGCCACGTACAGCGATTGGATGCGCGAGGCCGGAGGCGGGAAGCAGGGGAAGGCCCGGCCTGCGCAGCAAGGGCTAGACTTCGGCGACCAGCTCGATTTCTACCAATACATCTTTGGGGAGGCGGGAAACCTCGACGGTGGTGCGGGCGGGTGCGGCTACGCCTTCGGGGGCGAGATAGGCGCCGTAGACCTTGTTCATTTCGGCGAAGTCGTTGAAGTCCTTGAGGAAGACGGTGGCTTTGACGACTTTGGCGAGGCTGGTTCCGGCGGCTTCCAAGATGGCTTTGAGGTTCTCGAGGACCCGGGTGGTCTGCTCGGCGATGCCGGGGCCGACGACAAGCTGGGTGACGGGGTCGAGCGCAATCTGGCCGGCGGTGAAGACGAGGTTGCCGGCGCGTACGCCCTGCGCGTAGGGGCCGATGGCAGCAGGGGCCTGGCTGGTCGCAATGACTTGTTTGCTCATGGGTCGATTGTAAAACGGGAGGGCCGGGGAATCTGCAATTGGCTGTTAGCGGGGGTGTATGTTTCCCCAGGTCTCAGGGCGAGACCTGGGGGCACCTTTGTTGCGGGACTGTGCCTAGCGACGACCGCCGCCGCCGTGCGCGCCACCACCGTGGCCGCCGGGGAGCCCGTGCTCGCCGCCGCCGTCATGGCCGGGATTGCCGACGTGGCCTCGACCGTCACGCGCTTCGTTGGCGTGGAAGTGATTGAACGCGTGCTCGCCGCGGCCGGGCAACGGGCCAGCGTAGCCATGATGCGGATCGAAGCGATTGTCCACGTGGCCGTAGAAACCGCGGGGGCCGTGGAACCAGGGGCCAGCGCCGATAAACACTCCGCCGGAAAACCAGTCGAGACCGTAGTAGCCGTAGGGAGCGCAGTCATAGGGCGCGTAATCGAAGTAGCCGTAGGGGCATTCGGGTGCTACGCCAACGTTGACGGAAATCTGGGCGGGCGCTACCGGAGCACAGCATAACAAGGCCGCTGTGAGAGCGAAGAACAGAAGAACCTTACCATGGGACATATCTTCTCCTTGATTCCTTGGATGAGCGAGGAACGGAGAGAGTTGTCTGGCAAGGCTCCGGGCTCGGGATTTATACCGTTACGGGTGTCGTGGCCGCATTCACCGCCGTAAGCGACTTTCCGTCGAGGCTCTGCTCCATCTGCTGCTTGAACTGGTCCACGAGGGCCTGTTGCTGTGCCGGCGTCATGGCGTCGAATTGCTGCTGGGTTATGTTGTGGCTTCCCAGCCAGTTGGAGAACATGCGCTGCGCGGGAGTTTCCTTGGCATAATCCATAAACTCCTGCACGGCATTGTCATCGCTGCCGCCGGCCGCGGCGAGATAGCTCCCGAACGAGGATGCCGACTTGCTTTGATTCTGATGCGGCGTGGAGGAAACGGCAGAGGCTGAGTTGTCCTGAATCCCAAAGATTTGCATGGGCGATCTTTCTCCTTTTGGTTCCGCATGGGACATGCTGCGAAACCGATCTTCCGGGAGGCACGTTTTCTGCCATAGAGGCTGCGTTGGGGTGATGCTTTTCTAAGAATCTGGCCCGGAACTCTGTTCGGCCAAGGGATGATCTTGGGGGCGAATCCTCAAAAAATTCCCTCAGGGGCTGAAGCCCCGTTCATTCTGCTCGACTTATGTACGGGCTAAAGCCCGTACCCTCCAATAACTGAATGGTTTGGGAACAGGTCCTAATCGAGCCTGTCTGAGATACAGCGACCCTCTGCTCTTTTTGGGGTACTCTTTTGGGGCGAACAAAAGAAGAATCGCACCCCCCCGGGGGGGGGGATGCCAGGCGACGAGTGAACTGATCTAGGTGTTGACTCCGTGGGCTTCGCCGAGGATGAGCTTCAGGGTCATCTGGCGGCGGCCGCGGAAGAGGGTGACGCTGACGGTGTCGCCGGCCTGGTGCTTGTCCATGAGGGCGCTGATGTCTTGCGGGTCGGTGACCGGCTGGCCGTCGATGGCGACGATGAGGTCTCCACCGAGCATGATGGGCGTGTTGCCGACATAGGCTTGCTCATTGCCGCCGCGGAGGCCGGCACGCTCGGCTGCGCCGCCGGGAATGACCTTCTGGACGAGGACGCCGGAGTCCGCCGAGAGGCCCATCTGCGAGGCGAGATCGGGACCGATGGCGAAGGAGACGATGCCCAGCGAGGGACGCTTGACGCGGCCGTAGCGGGTGAGGTCGGCGAGCACGGCTTTGGCAGTGTTGATGGGGATGGCAAAGCCGATGCCGGAGCTCTGGTTGGCTCCGTTGGAGGCGATCATGGTGTTGATGCCGATGACCTCGCCGCGGGAGTTGAGCAGCGGTCCACCGGAGTTGCCGGGATTGATGGCGGCGTCGGTCTGGATGGCGTCCTCAATGGGCGCACCCTCCGAGCCGCGGATGGAGCGGATGGAACTGATGATGCCGCGGGTCATGGTGCCGCTGAGGCCGAAGGGATTGCCGATGGCGTAGACCTTTTGGCCGACGGAGAGATCGGTGGAGTCGGCGAGGGTGACGGGCTGCAGTCCGGGGGCCTCGATCTGGAGGAGAGCGAGGTCGTGCACCTTGTCGGTGCCGACGACCTTGGCGGCGTAACGGTGCTTGTTGCTGAGCATGACCTCGATGCCGCGATTGGCGCCTTCGACGACGTGGTAGTTGGTGAGCACATGGCCGGCCTTGTCGAGGATGAAGCCGGAGCCCTGCCCTTGCTGGGGCACGGTGCCATAAAAGAAGTTGAAGACCAGCGTCGTCGAGGTGATGTTCACGACGGAGGGCAGCACGCGCTTGTAGACGGCGATATTGTTCTGCTCTTCGGAGTCATAGGAGGGCGCGGCGTGAGCCTCGGTGAGTTGAAGCGGCGAAGAGGAGCCGTGAGATCCAAAGAGAGAGAAGTTTCCCAGCCCACTCAAGCCAGCGGGGAGATGCGTGGTGAGATACCAGAATCCACCCACCATTAGAACAACCAGAAGAACCCGGCGCAATTTCATGGTTTCGTGAACCCGAAAACCTTTCTGACAGATAGGACGCCGCGTGGCGATGTATCCCGGAGGATGCCGGAGAAGACGAGCTGCGGCTACCGCTTCTTATTCTACTAACTCGTTTGATAATGATTTGTTGCTCTCGATGCAAAGGCGTTGCCAGAGGGTGTGGACCTGGGCGAGGAGGGCAGCCTTATCCCCGGTATTTTCGAGGAGATAGTCGGCGCGGGCGGTTTTTTCGGAATCGGGAATCTGGCGGGCGAGGCGGGCGCGGGCGTCGGCCTCGGCGGCGGCGCGGCCCGAGATTTCGGGGCTGACGCGGGCGGCATAGCGGGCGATTTTGACGTTATCGGGGGCGGTGACGACGACGACGCGATCGAACCGGCGGCGCCAGTCGGCCAGAACGCTTTCCTGTTCGCCGCGGGCGCGGGCATCGCGCTCCACCTCGAAGATGAGGGCGGACTCGACGACGGCGACGGCTGCCGGATCACGGGCAAAAATGTCGTCCATCCAGCGCTGCTGGGCGGCGATGACGGCGGGATGGACGATGGCGTTGAGCTCATTGAGGCGGCCGCCTTTGAAGGCGAGATCGGCGAGGCGGGAGCGGTTGAGGCGGCCATCGGGAAAGACGACTTGAGGGCCGAAGACACGGACGATTTGGGCATAGACGGGCTGGCCGGGCTCCATGAGCGCGCGGCCCAACTCGTCGGCCTCAATGACCTGGGCGCCCAGCGAACGGAGCGCGGCGGCGACGGTGCTTTTGCCGCTGCCGAGGCTGCCGGTGAGGCCGACGCGGAGCATGGTTAGAGGCCCCGGCGCATTTTGGCCGCGTGCACGGTGTTGGCCATGAGCATGGCGATGGTGAGGGGTCCGACGCCGCCGGGGACGGGGGTATAGGCCCCGGCCAATTCGAAGGCTTGGGGGTGTACATCGCCGACCAGCGTGGAGCCGCGCTTGGCAAAAGCAGCCTCGCGCCTGGCATTGCCGGCGAAGTAGCGGTCGAAGTCCTCACGGGCGGTGATGCGGTTGATGCCCACGTCGATGAGGGTGGCGCCGGGCTTGATCATGTCCGGCGTGATGAAGCCGGGGCGGCCGATGGCGGCGACGAGAATGTCGGCCTGGCGGGTGATGGCGGGCAGGTCGCGGGTTTTGGAGTGGCAGATGGTGACGGTGGCGTTCTGGTGGAGCAGAAGCATGGCGGCGGGCTTGCCGACGATGTCGCTGCGGCCGACGACGACGGCGTGTTGGCCGGCGATGGCGATGCCGCTGCGCTTGAGAATCTCGATGACGCCGGCGGGGGTGCAAGGCGCGAGGGCCGGGCGGCCGGCTTGCAGACGGCCCGCGTTGACGGGGTGAAAGCCATCCACATCTTTGGCCGGGGAGACGGCGTCGAGCAGCGCCTTGGTATCGACCTGCGGGGGAAGCGGTAACTGGATGAGGATGCCGTCGATGTCGTCGCGGGCGTTGAGGGCGGCGACGAGGTCGAGCATTTCTTCTGTAGTGACGGTGTCGGGCGGGGTGATGAGGTCGCTGAAGATGCCGAGCTCGGCGCAGGTCTGCACCTTGCTGCGGACATAGATTTCAGACGCCGCCACGTTGCCGACCAGCACGGCGGCGAGGCCCGGCCGGACACCCTGGGCGGCCAGCAGCTTTACTTCTTGTGCAACTTCCTGCTTGATCTGGGCGGCAATGGCCGCACCGTCGAGAATCTTTGGCATCGTTGACTCCACGTATCTATCGTATCGTTCTCCCTCCGGGGCGTATCGTTCCCAGGCATTCTGGGGCTGGCTCGGGAGGAGGCTTGAGGGGGCTGTGCCCTTACGGAAAACTTATGCGGCGTTTACGCGAGCACAAGGGTTTGTCCCATCGAATGGTATGCGGCAGGTTGGGTGTAGCGGCCTGTTCTCTTGAAGACGCGTGGACGGCACAGAGATACGCCGGTGTGCCGACGCGGCGATGAAAGGTCAGGAAATGAGAAGGATGTTCAAGGGAGTCTGTGCGCTGTTTGTGATGACAGGATTTCTTTTGTTGGGGCCGATGCGCGGGTATGCGCAGTCGGACGCGGCAAGCGCACCGGCGAATGCCAGTGGTGTCCCCGATTCTACGAGCGCAGGGCAGGGTCAGGCTGCGGCGGGTGCAACGAGCTCCAGCACCAAGCCGACGCCGGAGGAACAGCGGCTGCAGATGATGAAAGAGCTGGATGCGATGAAGCAGCGCATTGCCGAACTGGAGTCCCAGATCAGGGCGAGCGAGGCAGAGAGCGACGCATCGAAACTGGCGACAGGCGTGAAAGAGGTTTTGCAGCCGGTGGCGGGCTCTGAGGGGCAGTCAATGGCGATGAAGATGGCCCCGGCAAAGCGGGAGTTCGACGCAGAGGTTACGACGAAGAGTGCGCCGTTTGCCTATGCCGACTGGACGTGGCTGAACGGCACGGCGCGCACCAAGGACACGCCTCTGGCGACCAAGTATTTTGTGCCGGAGTTTCGGGCGGACATCAATTACATGTTCGACTTCAACCATCCCAAGGATGACTCGATGGGCGGGTCGACGGAGAGCTTCCGCTCGGACGAAGTGCAGGTGGAGCAGTTGAGCTTTGGCGGGGACATACGGGTGCAGAATGTGCGCGGGCGGTTCCTGACCATGTACGGCCTGTTTGCGACGACGACGCCGCGCAACGATCCCAGCACCATACGCGGGCAGTGGGACCTGGCGAATGCGTATCGCTATGTGTCAGAGGCGTGGGGCGGCTATCACTGGGACGTGCAACACGGGTTGAATCTGGATGCGGGCATCTTTGTCTCGTATATCGGATTGTTCAGCTACTATAACTTCGATAACTGGGCTTATCAGCCGTCGTATGTGTCGTCGAATACACCGTGGTTTTTTAACGGCGTGCGGGCGCAGTGGTTTCCGACGGAGAAGCTGAAGATCGAGCCGTGGTTCATCAATGGCTGGCAGTCGTATGCGCGCTCGAACGGCAAGCCGGGCCTGGGCGGGCAGATCATGTATCGTCCGCAGCCGTGGCTGGCGATGGTGTTCAACAACTACGGACTGGGCGAGGACGCGCCGGGAATTCCGGGGCGCTCGCGATTGCATACCGACGACAGCGTGGAAGTGAAGTATTACGACCAGCCATCGCGGTTCCTGGACAAGGCCGCGTTTTCGCTGACGGGCGACTTAGGCTGCGAGTTTGGCGGCGGCGTCAGTTGCACGGGCAAGGGCGGCAATCCGAAGCAGGCATTTTTGGGATGGATGGGCTATAGCCGTCTGTGGTTCAAGAAAGACCTCTACGGACTGACGCTGGGCGGCGGGCAGATGAACAACCCGGGACGCTATTTGACGCTGCTGCCGCCGATCAATGGAGCGACCGCGGCAACGGGGACGCCGTACTTCACGGAGAACCCGGGCAACAAGATGCACGCCTACGACTCGACGGCGACGTTCGACTATATGCCGTCGCAGTTCATTACGTTTCGCGCGGAGATGGGATATCGGCACACCGATGTTCCGTACTGGACGGGGAAGGGCGGCATCACACCGCCGGGAGGGAACAACGGATCGCCCGCGAACTATGCGTGCATGACCGGAAGCTCGTCGGGGACTAACTCGCTGGCGGCGGCAGAGGCAGCGTGCGGAGGCGGAATCACGAGCGTGTGGTTTCCGGATTTGCGCCGGCAGCAGATTGTGGCGACTGGAGCGATTCTGGTCAAGTTCTAGGGATAAGTTCCAAGTGAAATTTCAGCAGGGAAGAATGGGTGCGGCGGGAGCGAGGCTCTCGCCGCACCCATTTCAGGATTCGTCGGTGCGGAGGCTGTTGGGGAGCAGGCCGCCGACGGGAAGAAACACTTCAAAGGTCGTGCCGCTGTTGCCGGGGCGGGTGGAGGAACGGAAGCGGACGGTGCCGTCGTGCCTGGTGACGAGATTTTTCGAGACCCACAGACCGAGGCCGGAGCCTTTGAGTTCCTTGGTGGTGAAGAAGGGATCGAACATTTTTTTGCGGACCTCCGGGGGGATGCCGGAGCCGCGGTCGTGGATGGTGACGCGGGCGCCTTCACGGCCGGAGCGATGGATGGAGCGGACGCGGATGAGGACCTCGGAGTCGGGCGGCGCGGCCTCGGCGGCGTTGCGCACGAGGTTGATGAAGACCTGGCTAAGCTGTCCGGGGAATCCATAGATGGCGAGGGTGGGGCGCTGCTCGCAGACCAGGCGCACGCGGCGCGCCGCGGCGGATTTCTCGATGACGGCGACGACATCTTTTACCAATCCACCGACGTCGAGCACTACGGGATGGTGGGTATCCCGGTGGAAGGAAAGGGTCTGTTTGGTGATGCGGGCGATGCGGGCAAGTTCCTGGTTGGCGTGGATGAGAAGGCCCTGGATGGTTTCGAGCGACGTGGAGGTTCCGGCGAGGTAGATGAGGTTGGTGAGGGCTTCGAGGGGATTGTTGATCTCGTGAGCGATGGCGTTGGCGAGCTTTCCGGTGGCGGCAAGCTTTTCGGCGGTGCGAATGGCATATTCGGCGAGCTTGCGGTCGGTTACATCGGAGAGGACGAGGATTTTTCCACTGCCTGGACTCTGGGCGTTGACGAGATTGACGGTGAGCTGCACGGTGCGATCTTCCACCTGAAACTCGCCCCGGTAGACATCTTCGCCGTCGTGTTGGAGGGGCTCGCTGGTGCCGAGCAAGCGCTCCAGCAAGGCGGCTGCGCCGTCGCCCGGAGCGATCGGGCATTTGGAGTCGCAGATGCCGGCGAAGGCGCCGTTCCAGCGGACCAGGCGGCTCTCGGCATCAATGAGGGCGAGACCCTCAGAGAGGGCATTGAAGGTGGACTGCCATTGCTCGGCGGACTTGAGGGCCACGGCTTCGGCGGCGCGGAGGCGCAGCAGAGAGCGCACGGTGGCGGCCAGCACCATGCCATCGATGGGATGCGTGAGATAGCCGTCTGCCCCGACTTCGAGAGCGCGGGCCTTGTCGAGGCTCGAAACGAAAGAGGCGGAAATCTGGAGGACGGAGATCTGCGCGGTAAGCGGATCGGCCTTGATTCTGCGGCAGACCTCGTAGCCGGAGATATCGGGTAGCTGGACATCGAGAATCATGATGTCGGGCAGGGTTTTGGCCGCTGCGAGAGCCTCGAAACCGCTGCCGATTTCGGTGCAGTCGTACCCCGCCTGGGTGAGGATGCGGCACAGAACATAACGATTCTGTTCGCGGTCATCCACGATCACGATGCGGGGGCGGTCGTCAGACATTTTGCTCCGGAGCGGGGATATCAGGCGCCATGCCGAGGGTCCTGAGCCAGTCCAAGAAAGGCTGAGCGGAGAGCCGTGTGGAGACATCTTCTTTGCGGACGATGCGGGTGCGAAGGGCCTCAAGCTGGGCTCTTTCGGGCTCGGAGAGAGGCTTGGAGGTATAGACCAGCACCGGCAGATTTTCCGTGGCGGGATTGGCGCGGAGTCGGCGGAGGACCTCGAAGCCGCTGATGTCGGGCATGAGGAGGTCGAGGACCAGGGCGTCAGGCAGACTTTCATCGAGCGCGACGAGGGCCGCGGTGCCGCTGCCGGCCTCGCGGATATCGAGCCAGGGCTGATCGAGAAGCTCGCGGAGGATGTAGCGCGAGACTTCATTGTCATCGACGATGAGCAGGCGGCGGGTTCCCGTGTGCTCGGTGAGCCGGCGCAACTCGCGTAGCAGCAGATCGCGGTCGAGCGGCTTGGGGAGGAAGAGATTTGCGCCGCGGGAGAGGGCGGCCTGCGACTCCTCGAAGATGCTGGTGACGACGAGGGGCAGGTCGGGCCAGCGTTCGCGCAGGCGGGCGATGAAGCCCCAGGCCGTGTCTTCGCCGATGTAGATATCGCTGACGACGGCGGCCGGGCTGTGACGGGCGGTCCAGACCTCGGCCTGCGCGACGGTGGAGGCAAGGATGGGCTGGAACTCGGAGTTGCGCAGGTGCGACTCGAAGAGATGGGCGGTTTCGGCGTTGTCTTCAAGCAGGAGGACGGGGGCGCGGTGGAACTCGGGCGCGGGCAGCGAGACGGTGTCTTCAGGGCGGACGGATTCGCCGACGTAGGCTGCGGGAATCTGGACGAAGAAGGTGGAGCCGTTGCCCTCCTCGCTCTCAAGCCAGAGACGGCCGCCGAGCAGCATGGACAGGTTGCGGCAGAGGGGCAGGCCGAGGCCGGTGCCGCGATGGCGCTCCTGTAAGGGGTTCTCGACCTGGCTGAATTCGCGGAAGATGGTGTCGTGGTGCTCGGGGGCGATGCCGATGCCGGTATCCGCAACGATGAACAGGATCTCGTTTTTTTCAGCCGCGCGGGCGGAGACGGTTACCTGGCCCTTGGGGGTGAATTTGAGGGCGTTGGAGATGAGGTTTCTGAGGATCTGCGAGACTTTGCCCTCGTCGGTGTGCAACGGCGGCAGGTCGGGAGCGTCCTCAAAAATGAGGTCGACGGAGTTATTGTCGGCGAGCAGGGGCTTGAGCATCCCCTTGAGGGCGCTGAACAGTTCCTGCACCTCGAAGCGCTTGGTGCGGATGCGGATTTTTCCGGCTTCCACCTTGGCCAGATCGAGCAGATCGTTGACCATTTCCTGCAGGTCGCGGGCCGAGGACTCGATGAAGCGGACCTGCTTCATCTGCTCCGGACTCAGATCGCCGTCGAACTTATCCATGAGCAGGCGCGCGAGGGAAATGATGGAGTTGAGCGGGGTGCGGAATTCGTGGGAGACGTTGGAGAGGAACTTGGTTTTGAGCTCGGAGGCGCGGCGGAGATAGTCGGCGCGCTCGTCTAGCTCGGCGTAGAGGGCGACGACGCCGCGGTTGGTGTCTTCAAGCTCGCGGTTGAGCAGCTCCAACTCTTCCTGACGGGCGCGCAGTTCCTGCAGGGTCTTGAGCAGCTCCTGATTTTGCTGCTCGATTTCTTCGTAGGGATTATCGGGAGCGCGGGCCTGCATTTTCTGGTTGAGGTCGTGGACGGTGCGCAGGGTCCAGGCCTGGTGGGAGGGGATGCGCTTGGCCATGCGGACGGTGGTGCCTTCGGGACCGACCTCGATCTCGAACTGGTCCATGAGGCGGCGGGTTCCGATGATGCCCATGCCGAGGCCGGTATCGGACTTATAGCGGCCTTCGAGGATTTCGTCGAGATTATCGATGCCGGGTCCGGAGTCCGACACCATGACCTCCAGAAATTGCGGAGGTTCGAGTCCGACGGAGAAGGTGACTTTGCCGCCGCGCGCGTAACGGAAGGCGTTGCGGGCAATCTCGGAGGTGGCGGTGGCCATGCGGATCTGGTCCTGGTTATCGAGGCCCAGTTCGGCGGCCACTTCGCGGGCGCGCTGACGGGCTTGAACGACGTCGCGTTCGGTGCGCAGGGCGAGATGGAAGATGGAAACGGACATAGGTCAAACAGCTTTGATGACGATCACGCTGGCATCGTCCCGCTGACGACGAAAATCGCGGAGCAGGACGCCGCCGATGACCGCGGGGTGGCGGGCGAGGAGGCCGGGGTAGGGAGCGAGATCCCACCGGGACTGAAGGCCGTCGGAGTGAAGGACGAGAACGGCGTCGGAGGGCCAGTCGGATTTGAACTCCTGAATCCGGGCGATGGTGACGCCGAGGGTGCCGTTGTGGGAGACGAGGCTGCGCGAGGCGCCGCCGGAAAGCACGACGGCGGCGATGTTGCCGATGCCGGCGTAGACGAGAGTTTTGTCACGGGGCCGGATTTCGGCGACGGCGGCGACGGCGCCGCGGGTTTTTTTGAGGGCGTCGTGCACATAGCCGAGAATGTCGCCGGGGCCGGAGTCGGCGCGTTTGCGGAAGGTGGCGACGGCCTCCTGCGCGGCTTCGGCAGCTTCCCATCCGTGGCCGAGGCCATCGACGGCGAGGGCTACGGTGCGTTCGGGGGTGCGATGCACTGTCCAGGCGTCGCCGCAGAAGCGTTCGCCGGGATAGGGAACGGCCATGCCTGCGATCTGGAGGCCGTCACCGGGAGTGACTTTGCCGATTTGCACGAGGACGACGGTGCCGGTGCGACCGGTGAAGATTTCGAGGGTGCTGGCGATGCGCTTCATGGCGCCCATGCCGCCGCCCATGGTGCCGGCGGTGGAGTAGCCGTCACTCATGGCAAGGGCAACGTTGGGAATGCCGGCGCCTTTATCCATGGCGAGGATGTAGCCGAGGGCGCCGCGGCCATCTTTGAGGCCGCTGAAGACGACCTGGCCTCCGCCACCATGGATGAGGGCGTTGCGGGAGGCTTCGGTGGCGAGCAAGGCAAACTCGCCGGAGCGGGTTTCATCGAATTCCAGGCGTTGAGCGGCCAACAGAGCCGTGCGGCGGACTTCGCCGACGGAACTCGAGTCAGTGACCGGAACCCATTCCGTGAAGGCTACTTCCATCGGACGACCGTAATTTTCGTACCTTTCCCCACTTCGGATTCGATGCTGAATTCGTTGACGAGGCGTTTGCTGCCGCCCAGGCCGAGTCCCATACCCGAAGCCGTCGTGTATCCATCTTTGAGGGCCTGCTGAATGTCGGGAATACCGGGGCCCTGATCTTCAAAGACCAGCCGGAGGCCGACTTTTACGCCGGTGGTGATTTGTTCGATGGACATTTGACCGCCCTTGCCATGATCGAGAGCGTTACGGCCCAGCTCGCTTGCCGCGGTGACGAGCTTGGTCTGATCGACCAGGCTGAAGCGGAGCTCGATGGCCCACTGCCGCACTTTTTGGCGGGCAAGGACGACATCGTTCGAGGTTTTGAGGGGCATCACTTCAGTCCTGGTCAGGCTCATTATCGGATCCAGACTGCAGTCCGGAAACCGCTCCGTAGAGCAGCTCCATTCCCGCTTCGACGCTCAGCGCGGTACGTACGCCGGGCAGCGACATGCCGAGTTCGACCAGCGTGATGGCCACCGCGGGCTGCATCCCCACGACGACGGTTTCCGCTCCCAGAACCCGCGACATGGCGGCGATATTCGCAAGCATGCGGCCAATGAACGAGTCGACGATTTCAAGAGACGAGATATCGATCAGCACGCCTGTGGAGCCCCAGTCGGCGATGCGCTGGGTGACATCGTCCTGAAGCTGGAGGGCGAGTTTGTCATGCATATCCACCTGGATGGTGATCAGGAGAAGAGAACCCATGCGAAGGACGGGGATGCGTTCCATTTAGCCCTCCCGGCTGGTCAGCAGGCCACCGGCGGGTGTGCCATCGGTGGAAGAAATGCGGACGACGGTGCGACCGCTGCGCTTGAGGGCCAGGGCAAAGGCGTCGGACAATTTGGCCTTGGTGATGACGTCTTCAAGATTGATGCCGAGGTGGACGATGGTCTGCGCGATCTGGGGACGTACACCGCTGATGATGCATTCGGCACCCATGAGGCGGGCGGCGGTGATGGTTTTGAGCAGGTGCTGGGCGACCAGGGTATCGACGGTCGGAACGCCGGTGATATCGATGATGGCGTAGCGGGAGTTGGTGGCGACGACGCTCTGGAGCAGGTTTTCCATGACGACCTGGGTGCGGGCGCTGTCGAGGGTGCCGATGATGGGGAGAGCGAGAATGCCATCCCAGAGCTTGACGACGGGGGTGGAGAGTTCAAGCAACTCCTGCTGCTGGCGGGAGATCAGCTCTTCACGAGTGGACATGAAAGTTTCGCTGGTGAGCAGCGCCAGGCGGTCGAGCAGCTCGGTGGCGATCCAGACGGTATCGAACAGCTTGTCGGGCGTTTTGGTGAGATCGCGGCGGATGGCTGCGAAGAGAGGCTGCTTCAGAGATAGGACAAAGGTCGCGACTTCGACGGGGGAGAAGCCCTGGCGAGCGCGTGAGGAGGAAATCTCCTGCAGCAGCTCACGGGCGGCGGCCCAGCCGGGACCGGTGATTTCGGTGGCGCCGCCGCTGCGGACACCGGCCACGATGGAACCCAGGATCGTGCCGCATTGCTCTTCCAGTTCCGCCTTGCTGATCAGGTCGGTCCGTTGTGTGGATCTTCCCATGCCACGGATCCACTCCGCATGGATCTGTGCTTCGTTCCGGGAAATAATTTCAGCCAAATCGCTCATTGAGCCCTCCTTCGGGCAGCATACGGGAACTGCTTATCTACTCAGTGTCCAGTTGATACAGGCAAATTGTGAGTTGAGGCGGCAGGTGGGGACAAAAGCAGCGAGCCGCAAGGGACATGCGGAAGCCGATCAGGAGCGCGGCTCTCCGGCAGTTAGAGCGCGGATTGTTCCAACCTGGTCAGTGCATCCTTGAGGGCTGTCGTGCCCTCCCACTTGGATGCAAAAACGGTGACTTTGAAGAGGCGGCAGATTTCACGCTGCTCTTCTCCGAGAAGGGTCCAGACAATCATGGGGATTTGAGAGAGGGCCGGGGTGCTGTGCCAGAAGCGCAGGAGCTCGTAACCGCTTTCGTAACCGAGATCGAGATCGAGAACGATGCCGTCGGGCAGAGGAACTTCACCTTGGATGCCCTTTTCTAGATAGGTTTGGGCAGCGCGCGAAGAGGTGCGCGCCTCAATATCGGTGATACCGACCGAACGAGCCAGACCGGCGGCAATCTGCATGTCGTTCGGTTGGTCCTCGACCAGGAGTATACGTTTCACAAATGTAAGAACCTCGGTGGAAGATAGTCGCAGTGTACCCGGTGGGAGGGGGGCCGGTAAAGTCCGCAGAAGGAGAAAGGAAAGCGCATATCGCGAGGTCCCTTTCCGGGAGTCCTTCTTGCGGAAATATGCTGGAGGAGCGATGACGAACGAGCGCGTATTACGCCGCGTCAGGTTGGACGAGAATTGAGCTTTGCCGCTTACAAGGGGGGCGTTTCAGAAGGCGCGCAGGTCTGGGGAGTCCTGCCTGGGGGGGAGTGCCCGTGGCGGGGTGCCGGCAGTCTTGAGGGGCGCGCGCGGACGCAGCCGAGCCATTAAGGTCTGGGTTCGCGCACGCCGGGTTCGGACGAACTGGGCACGAGCGGGAGAGGGGAAAAACAACTGGGCCCGCGGGTTGCTAGACGCTGCGGCGTCCGGTGATCAGGTTGATGATCAGCACCGCCAAGGCGACGACGAGCAAGAGGTGAATGAGACCGCCGGCCACGTGGAGGCTGAAGCCTAAAGCCCACAGAACCAAGATGATCACGAAAATTGTCCAAAGCATATCTTTCTCCTTGTATTGCCAGTCCCGTGTTGCCGGTTCCCATAGGGAGGCAGTGCGCCAGCCGGCCTTGATTATCCGTGAAGGAACTTCCGAAGAGGGAGTATCTGGAAGTCTTCGGCGCTTCTGCATGGGTTGGATGGCGCCGAGGGGCAAGGAGTTGTTGCTAACTAATTGAATTTTGGTCGGATAGGGTGGTGAAAGCGGGGGGTGCGGATTCCGCACGGTGCCTGAGGGCCGGCAAAAGCTCGGGAGGGGCAGGCTGGCAGACAAGATCGAAGGACGATTTGGAGCCGGTTTCGGTCGAGGCGGGGGCGGATCCGAAGTATCGAAAACGCACCCATGAAAAAAGCCGCCGAAGCGGCTTAACTCACACATTCTTTGCGAGAAAGAATGGTCGGGGAGAGAGGATTCGAACCTCCGACCCCCTGGTCCCGAAACAACAACCGATTTGCTAAGTTGTTGATTCGTCAAGGTCGGTACTGCGTCGTGTACCCCGATTTTGTACGATTTTCGGCAGCACTTGGACCCAAGTTGGACCCAAGAGTTCGCATGAATGAAATTGCTGTCTTAGGGGTTCAGTGTTTTCCTAGAGCCTGGGCTGCTTACTGTATCTCCTCAGCCTGAGACGACGGGGGACCGCTGCCGCTGACAGCATCTGCCTGGGCAGGCTCAGACGATTCCACGGATAAACCTGCACCCGGAGCCGTTAGGATTTCCACAATTCTTTCAAGAACCCACACCGCCCTTCCCAACCGCAAAACTGCCAAAAATGTAGCCCCGAAGCAGAGGACAAGAATGAAGAGATTGGGGCTGCTATCTCGGTCAACGAACAACGCCAGGAGCCAAGCACAGGTGGTGAACGCAAGAACTCGAATCGCAGAGGTGAAGACACTCCAAAGCTGCTTGTAGTACGTGCTCTTTCTTAGGACATCCAGGCGTCTCGATGTATTGAAGCCGAGGACGACGGATAACGTAGCAATGACAAACCCGAGGAGCGAGCCGCAAATGGAGGCAAGGGTTCCATATATCTGACCGCGATTCCCATGGACAAGTTTCTCGAGTTCTTGCAGCCCACTGCCCCGCACGCACCACAAGAGGAGCCCCGCCGTCGCCAATAGCGCGATGAAGAGTTCCACTAAGAGAAAATTCTTCCGCCACCAATTTGGATAAGACAGGCTCATTTTCTACTCGATTTCCGAGGCTTTAGAGAGCTGCTCCTGCATCTCGGTATAGGCTTGTTCGATCACTTCGAACATTGATGATGACTCTACTCCTCCCGATTGGTCTAGAGCCGGCTCGACTTCTCTTTCGGCAACAAACTGTTCATGCAATATGTCGACAAATCGGGAATCTGTACTGCCAGTTCCACAAACTTTGAAGATAGACACATTGTCCTTAAGGTCTGGTCTCCTCGCTAGGCTTCGTATCCCATTGAGCAGTTGCTCGGGAACGCTGAACGACGGGAGTTTCTTGTTCTTTCTCCGCTTAAAGATCAGTTGGAATTCGTCTTCAGGCCTCGCGTTCACGGCTTTGATATTGGCATTAAGAGCAGCGCCGAGGTCGGCATCTGCTTGTTTGAGAATGGACTCGTAAGATGCACGCACCTTAAGGTCGAGTAGCTTAATGTCGCTAAGTTCGGTGAGGCGCTTCTCTAGATCAGGTCGAACAACTGGGTTGAGCCGAAATAGCGGAAGAGAGCCCTGGACCTTGAGAGCGAAATAGATGGGAAGCTGAAACGCGCGAGGGCCATAGAAGTTAAATTCAGCCCCGCAATACCCACCGGGAAAGAGGACAAGATGTGTTATTTCTGCAAGTCCCTTGCCCGCGCCGAGCACTAGCGGGGAAAACTCGCCTGCGTTCTCAACTGGTGGGTACTGTCCCCTTCGGATATTCGCTAGGCGAATGCGATACGGAGGTTGAGAAGTATCGGGCCAACAGCAGATCTGTTTCCCGTCAGCGGTATCTAGGTAGCGCCCTTCACTCGTAAACGGCAGGTCTCGGATGCGCCGCACAGTTGGACCAAGGTCAACTTCCCGAGGCGCTCCGGTATCCGGATGTACGCCCGCATTAACCCGATAGAAGAAAACTTTGCGGGTGATTGTTCTTTTCTTCGGCGGTCGCTCCGCTTTTCTTTTTGCCATTTTTAGGACCCAGCCTCACGCTTGCGCGCTGCGCGGTCGCGGCTGTACATCCACGGATCGCGTGCACAATGGTAATGATTCTTTGCTTGCCGCAATGATACCCCAAGCTCAAGGTCATTCAGTGATTACCGTACTCTCGACAGTAATTACTTGAGGACGTGCTATGAAGCAAGGTGAATGGGGGACTTGTACGCAATTCCCGGACATGATGAAGTATTCAATGTCGATAATCATCCAATATATGGTTGATTATCGACGTCGAAATAGTTGATAATCTCATCATGTTTCGGCGAAATCTAACCCCGCGTTTGCTGGAAGCCCTGGCGGATACGCCAGCGGTGCTGGTGAACGGTGCTCGACAGACGGGCAAGAGCACTCTCGTACAGGATGCCGAAGTTGTCGGGAAGCAAAGACAATACCTCACCTTCGACGATCCCGGCCTCCTGGCGGCGGCGAAGGCTGACCCCAACGGCTTTGTCGCTGGTTTGCCGTTGCCCGTCACCCTGGATGAGGTGCAGCATGCGCCTGAGATTTTTCCGGTTCTCAAGGCCGCGATTGACCGCAAGCGGCAACCGGGCCAATTTCTTCTCACCGGCTCGGCCAACGTGCTCCTGCTGCCAAAAATCTCCGAGTCTTTGGCGGGGCGCATGGAGATTCTGACGCTCTGGCCTTTCTCTCAGGGCGAGATGGCTGGACGGCGCGACGGGCTGATTGATGGGCTCTTCTCGCCGCAGTTCCGTCCGACCGCTGCACGTGCGGCCACACCACAACGCGATGAATTGCTCCAAAAGGCGCTCGTGGGCGGCTATCCTTCCGCAGTAGAGCGCTCAAGCGCAACGCGGCGGGAGGCATGGTTCCGCTCTTACGTCGCCACCATCCTGCAACGGGATGTGCGTGACTTGGCGAACGTGGCCGACCTTACGGCTCTGCCTCGTCTGCTTTCAGTCATAGCAACACGAGCAGGCAGTCTGCTCAACTTTGCAGACATCTCGCGCACGGTCTCTTTGCCACAGACCACACTGAAGCGCTACTTCGCGCTGCTGGAGGCCACCTACCTTGTGCAGTTACTGCGACCCTGGGCGCGCAACCTGGGCAAGCGAGTCATTCAGACACCCAAGGTCTACCTAAACGACACCGGTCTATTGGCCTATCTGCTGGGCCTCACTGTGGATCGGCTAAAGGCCGAAACGAATCTGGTGGGGCCATTGTTCGAGAACTTCGTTGTCATGGAGCTATTCAAACAAGCCGCATGGAGCGAGACCCAGCCGGAGATTTTTTATTGGCGCACAGCCTCCGGCCAAGAGGTCGATATCGTGCTCGAAGATCGCGCCGGTCGGGTCGTTGGTATCGAGGTCAAAGCGTCAGCCACCCTGGGACGCAACGATGTGCGCGGCCTCGACGCGCTGTCAAAAGCGGTTGGGAAGAATTGGGTGCGCGGCGTGGTGCTCTACACAGGCACGAGCGTGATCCCATTCGCTGAAAATCTGCATGGAATTCCGCTCAGCGGATTATGGGAGAACTGACAGACGCGCAACAATGAATCTTGACTTGCGAATGCCTCTCCGGTCAGAAAGCTCTCAGTATGAGTACTGAAACCATTCACACTGCTTTGTTGGGAATCGCAAAAGCTGGTGACGATCTCATCCGATTAGGCGATGGCCTCTCGTTGGTGCGGCCCAATGACCAACTCCTCGCATCTCGCTGGGATTGGGCACAGGGACAGGGGGAGATGGAGGAAGAAGCGAAGGCCAGTCGCTACCTTGTTTGCGAATATCCTCAATGGTTACCGGGCGGAGAATGGGATGCGGCCCCAGAACGTGGCGCAAACCGCTTCTACGCCGGTTTGATGGCGATTCAAATGATCAAGCCAATACGAACGCTCGGCTTTATCTATAGGCGCCAGCAAATTGAACGCCGCCCGCCAATGCAACCGGGGCAGTGGGCGATGATGAACAAGTTTGATGACGCGATGCTGGCACGCGTGCCCGCCATGATCGACCGCATACAGCCAGTGATGGACGGCAAGAATATTGAGCAGAAGAACGCGCTAACGCTGCTGCAACTCGGCCTAGAGCATTTCCACCCGTACATCGCTGGCCTGCTATGGATCACCGGACTAGAGGCCATCTTCGATAGCGGAGGTAAAGAACAATTCAAAAGGAAGTTGTGTGATTGTCTTGGCCCGCAAACACTGGCATTTCCCAATTGGCACGCGAACCCTGACGCACCGACAATCACCGTCGAAGAGATCGCCATTCCGCTCTTCGTGCTCAGAAACAAGCTCGCACATGGCGCAGACCTTCGCACAGCAGCGGCGGATAAGAAGTATCCGGTTGACCTTACGCGACGGGTCTGTCTGACTCAAGAGACCGAGAGTGTGAACTATGCCCTGCTTCTCAGTGAGGCAGCGTGCTATCTACTCTGTCAGGTCCTGCAGACGGTCTTGTGAGTCCCGGACTACATCGCGTCGTGGTCAATACAACGATTGCGACGTGGTTCTCCTGCGCAAGCTACGACGGACAGTCGGATCATTTGATCAACGCGCGGTGTTGCAAGCCGCGTGATTTCCCGGTGCCGGGAATGTTGGTCGAGAGCAACAGGATTTGCAACGTCGCGCATAGAAAATCAACCCGGTTACCCGACCAAACACGTTGCGAATGAAGGCGCAAGTACAAGGAAAGGCGTAACCATAGCGCGTAACGGTCCTCGCGTGTCACCGTTACGGATTAGAAGGGTTCTATAGAATGCTCTGCGCGCGCCATCCTTCTATCCGAAGTAGCTAGGATGCCTGGCAAAACAGCTCCTCCTATGCGAGCGAACCGCCGCGAGAGCCAAGATGATGTTCACAGAATTCGCAACTCGGAGCGAGGACCGGAACGACCCCTAAAACCGCGGAACGTGGCGCAAATGCGCAGCATTTTCGGGGGTCGTTCCGGTCCTCCGTGCATAAAAAATCGACCGTCTCGTCAAGTGCAACTCGCTGAGTGGAAAGCTCTATGTCCAACAAAATCCGGAGCCACAAGGCGGAACGGTCTTTGCGCATCGCTGTTCCGCCCCGAACGCACCCCCCGAACGCTCGATGCGCGCCACCGTTCGGACTTTCTGCCTTTCGATGGGAGAGACTTGGTTTACTTTATGGCACGCGCAAGTTGCGATTCAATCGCTCGCCGGGAGTGGTGATCGAACATCGACTCCGCGAGCACAAGACGGAAAAGTCAGAGAGATTCAGTGCGCTCGGATAGGTATTTCTCGTACCGTCCTGTGCTCGTGAGAAGAGATCGCGCTGGTTCGAACTGTACACCCAGAGAGCACAGTAGACACCAGCAGCACGTCAACAGTCGAAGACCGTAGACCCAATAATGGCCTCTCTACTGCTGCGCGGATGTGGGCGCCAAGTTACCACTAGCTTGCTTGATCTGCAGGTAAGTTTCCGAATCAGTCTCGGCCAATTCGCGCAGCTTCGGATCGGTTTCGGCTGCGTAAAGCGCCATGACTTTCTCGGCATTGGCTACCCGCTGACGGATACGCGCCTCCACTTCCGGCGCGTGCTGCTTTCGAATCTCGCTCCACTTCATGGTCATTGTGCACCCCACTTCTGCTCCAGTGTCGCCGCTCTCTGCCTGCAAATCCAGTCGGAGCGTCGCACCACTGGATACACTCGCTTACTATTGTTGACGAGTTCGATTGATCCTTAAAATTGGGCAAGCAGAAGGCCGGGCCAGAGGTGCTGGTAGCACTCGGGCCAGGGAATCCATCGCCCTAATCCATAAAGAAAGCGGATTTTCCTGCTTTATGTGTTGTCCTGCGACTCCAAGTTGGCTTCGTCGCTCAGACACTCCTGCATATCTATCGCATCGGCAAAGGTTATGATCTTTTCCAGCTCCAGGCGCTCTCCACGCTTCATCTTCGCCACGCGATCCAGTGAGCGGCGAACATGGCCTTCGAATCCGTCTGTCATCACTTTGGCCTTCATGGATGCTCCTTATGGTTTCGACTTCCCTATACAAATCCGATCTGCCGGCGTTTAGCCATCGAACCAAAGGTCATGAATCCCTCGCTCCAAATGGTCAGAAGCATTATCGAGGGCCACGAGATTGATGATAATCCTCCAGTCATGGCCCGATGTGCGTTTTCAGGAGCCCAAGCTAGGTCTCAAGTATTTGCGAATCTCGGCAGATCGCCTTCGATTCAGAGGGCGCTATTGGGTAGCCTGAAGCGGGAAAATCCGGGATTGCATCAGGATCGAGTAGCGACAAGGCTATCCATTTCTCGTAAGCAACTGAGCGTATTCAGTGGCAGAACTAAACGTGCTTGCGAGCGAATTCGCTCCGGTCAGCCCTACAGATCATTTGTCAGTAACCACTTGATTCATCCGAATTCTTTCGGTACATTGCCCGATGGCCAAAACGAGGTTAGTGCTCCGCAGGGGCATTGATCGTTGTGGCCGTTGAGGTGATCGATGGCATCTGCGTTCATTCTGGGCGATCTTTTGACAGCGGATGAGCTGGCAGCACTCTTGAAAGTGCATGTTACTTGGGTCTATGCACGTACGCGCTGTAGGAGTCGCGAGCGCATCCCGCACTTGAAAATCGGCAAGTATCTGCGCTTCGATCCGGCAACAGTGACGCAGTGGTTGCAGGATCAATATGGCGCGTAGTCTTGTGCGGACCGCCGCTGAAACCTACACTGTTGTCACGACGCAGTACCGCCTCGATGGGTCAAGAGAGGTTTCTTGATGGCCCAGAACAGGCATTTTCAGCAAGGCTCTCTCTTCAAGAGAGGGACGCGACAAAAAGTGTGGGTGGCTCGCTGGTGGGAAACTGTCGTCGGACCGGACGGGAAAACAGGGCGGCTTCGACGCTCTGAAGTTCTCGGGCCTGTTGCCGACATGCCCACGCGCCGCGAAGCGCAGCAGGTGCTTTCTGACCGGCTTCGCTCGATTAACAGCGGCGACTATCGATCGCAATCGACCTGGACGTTGAAGAGCTTCATCCAGGATCGGTGGTGGCCGGAAGTGCAGCCCACGATCAAACACTCAACCAGACAGCACTACGATTACGTGGTCAACTGCCATCTGATTCCAGCGCTCGGCGACATGCAATTGCGGCTCATCACTCGCGACTCGGTGCAGAGCTTTCTCTCGGGGAAGCTGAAGGCCGGTCTGTCTTGGAGAACCGTCAAGCATGTGCGCACAACGTTAGGAACGATTCTGAAGGCCGCTGAGGATGACGATCTCATCACATCCAATCCGGTCCCGAAGACTCGTTTTCCGCGCCGTGGTCCGGTGCCTGAAAAGACGCCTATCGATCCGGGGAAGATTCGCGATTTGCTTCAAGCTCTGCCGGAACCGTCGCACTCGATTGCACTGCTGTTGGGTTCAACGGGAATGCGCATTGGGGAACTTCTCGCTCTTCGCTGGCGCGATGTCGATCTCGAAGCTGGGATGATTCGTGTACGGCAGACCGTTTATGAAGGCGTGTTCGACGATCCGAAGACGAAGCGGAGCCGCCGGACGGTGCCTGTGGGGAAGCAAGGCATCGAGGTCTTGAAGCAGTGGAAGCCGTCACGGCTTGACCCCGACGCCCTGGTCTTCTCGACGGGCAAAGGAACGCCTCTGAGCCGGAGGAATCTGCTCAATCGGCAATTCAAGCCGACCTGTGAACGGCTGGGTTTGAAGGGCGTCACATGGCACTGGCTGCGTCACGCAACGGCAACGCTATCCAGCTCTGCCGGAGTTCCGCTAGGCGCGGTGCAGGAGTTGTTGGGGCATTCCTCTTCGCAGATCACGCGAGAGGTTTATTTGGAGGCGGTGCCTTCAGACGTAAAGAACGCGGTTCAAACTGTGGAGGATTTGATTCTTGGACCCAAATGGACCCAAGTTCCCAATCTGCCAGAACCAGCGAACTCGCTAATTAACTGATTTTATTGGGATTTAGATGGTCGGGGAGAGAGGATTCGAACCTCCGACCCCCTGGTCCCGAACCAGGTGCTCTACCAGGCTGAGCCACTCCCCGAACTTGCGATTACGGAAGCGTATCGTCGGGCCTGCCTGGCGCATTTGGCCCCTTCGATTGCGCTTGGACCAGTGTAACAGAATTGAGGCTTCTGTCACGGCTCCGCGCGGTGCTGTAGGATCATGGACTGACGCAGGGCCGATTTGCGGACAGGATACCGGGATTTGGGGGACGCAAAAGGGATCTTTTATCCTTTTTATTGAGAAGCTGCCGGGAAGGCGACCGGACTCGATTATGGCCGGACTGGATTGCGACCGGGGACGGGGTTTGCCGGGTCGATTTTGGGCTTGATCTTTTGGGTTTGCTGGCTGCGGGGCTTTCCGACTGCGCCGCATTGCAGGGTTTGACTTCGGTTTTGAGCAAGAATTCGCTATGTCCGACATTTCAAATGCACGATTGAACCCGCTGCGCACGGCGCCGAACCTGCTGACGCTTTTGCGGATCTGCCTGGCTCCGTTCCTGGTTGCGACGATTCTGGACAACCGGTTTGCGCTGAGCTTTGGCCTGTTTGTGGCGGCGGGGCTGACGGATGCGCTGGACGGGACGCTGGCGCGGGCGCTGAAGCAGCGTACGATGCTGGGCCACTATCTGGATCCGGTGGCGGACAAGCTGCTGCTGAGCACGCTGTTCCTGGTGCTTACCTATAAGGGGTTGATCCCGGGGAGAATCACGGCGCTGGTGTTCGGGCGGGACGTGGGGATCCTGGTCGTGGCGGCGATTTTGTACGCGGCGGTGGGCCGGCGGGAGTTTCACCCCAGCATTTTCGGCAAGGCCAACACCTTTGCGGAGGTGAGCGCGGTGTCGGCGGTGCTGCTGCACCAATTGACACCGGCGGGGTGGGTGTGGGATTTGCGCATGGTGATGCTCGACGCCACGGTGCTGTTGACCGTAGCCTCGGGGCTGCACTATGCCTGGATTGCGGCGCGGCCTGGATCGCGGCGCGCCGGGTAGGCGCTCCGGCAGCCAGCGGCAGCCGCGGAAAAATGAGGTTGGAACGGAGGTCCCGAGTCCTCAGGAGTCGGTTTCTGCTTCTTCAGTTTCGACGGTTTCTTCGATCTCCATATCGTGAAACTCTTCGGAGTCAAAGACTTCGCCACACTCCAGGCACTCGACAAATTCCGCGTCATCGTGTCGGGAGACGATTCGTACTCTCGGGTGTTTGCAGACGGTCGCCATCATTCCAGGTTCGATTTGATTCGAGGGGGTTACCAACTGTTGTATCCCATAGTCGGCAGGAGCCGGGAGCTTTTCTCCATCTCGTGAAACGGGATGTTTGTCTTTGGGAGGGAGAAAAGGCAGCCGCGCCCATATCGGGCCGGGAGTCTTTAAGTTGTGGGCCTGCTCGGGTACTCTTTCCGCAAGATTGTAGCGGGCCGGACGGCAATTGCAAATGGGTATTTGTTGAATCTTCGGTCGAGCGTTCAAAAATCCTGGGAAAGATGGCTGGAAGTCCAGGTGGAGGAGGCGTCGATTGCCCGGAGCGGGGCCTTGATCGATCCTCTTCATCAATTATCACGATTCTTACAATCAATGGGATCTGGGGTGATGGAATATTGAAACGCGGACAGAAACGGTCGTATACTGAACACGGACCGAAGAAGTCGGATATTCCACCATGCTCAAGCTTACCAAAAAAGCCGATTACGGGTTGATGGCGCTCAAATATCTTGCCGAGCATCCGGAGACGCCTGCGTTGAGTGCGAAGGATATAGCTGACGCTTACGGGATTCCGGCGCAATTGCTGGCGAAGATTCTGCAGCTTTTGACCAAGTCGGGCCTGCTTCGTTCCCATGCCGGGATGAACGGCGGCTATGCGCTTTCCCGGGATGCGCGAGAGATTTCGGCATACGAAGTGATCCACGCCATCGACGGGCCGTTTTTTATCACTTCGTGCACGAAGGGCGCCAAGTCTTGCGACCTGACGCCGAGCTGCACCATCAAGGAACCATTGGCGCGGGTCAACGACACCATCGCCGGGGTGCTGAGAAGCATCAGCATCTACGACCTGGCGGAACGGGAAACGCCTGCCGGGCGAGCGGTGGCGGCACAAGCGCTCGTGACCTTAACGTTGTAACGGACTTCCCCCCGTGGCGCTTTGCGCGCGGAAACGATGGAGACGCGATGAGCACAGTTGTAAGCCAAATCGAAGTGCCGGCGGGGGTGAACCTGCCGATCTATATGGACAATCATGCCACCAGCCCGCTCGATCCCCGGGTGCTGGAGGCGATGATGCCCTTTTTCACGACCAAGTTTGGCAACGCGGCCAGCCGCAACCACTCGTTTGGGTGGGACGCGGAGCAGGCTGTGGAAGCGGCCCGCGAGCAGATTGCGAAGCTGATCGGCGCGACCGCGAAGGAGATCATCTTTACGTCGGGCGCGACGGAGAGCGACAACCTTGCGATCAAGGGCATCGCGGAGATGTATCGCGAGCGCGGCAATCACATCATCACGCAGGTGACCGAGCACAAGGCAGTGCTGGACACGTGCAAGCGGCTGGAGAAGCACGGCTATCGGGTCACGTATCTGCCGGTGAAGGCGGATGGGCTGATCGATCTCGAAGACCTGAAGCGGGCGATCGACGACAAGACCATCCTGGTCACGATCATGGCGGCGAACAACGAGATCGGCGTGGTGCAGCCTTTCCGCGAAATCGGCAAGCTTTGCCATGAGAGGGGCGTTCTCTTCCACACCGATGCGGTGCAGGCGGTGGGCAAGATTCCGGTGGACGTGATCGCGGACAATATCGACGTGCTGTCGCTTTCGGGGCACAAGATTTACGGTCCCAAGGGCGTGGGGGCGTTGTATGTGCGGCGGCGGAATCCGCGGGTGCAGATTGCGGCGCAGATCGACGGCGGCGGCCATGAGCGCGGTATGCGTTCCGGCACGCTGAACGTGCCGGGCATTGTGGGCCTGGGCAAGGCGAGCGAGATTGCGATGCAGGAGATGGATACGGAAGCGGCGTATCTGCGCGGCCTGCGCGACAGCCTGAAGGCCAAGCTGGAGTCGGCACTGGACTACGTCCACGTCAACGGATCGTGGGAGCACCGGCTGCCGGGCAACTTGAACATGAGCTTTGTGTATGTCGAGGGCGAGTCGCTGCTGATGGGCATCAACGACGTGGCGGTATCGAGCGGCTCGGCCTGCACGTCGGCGACGCTGGAACCCTCGTATGTTTTGAAGGCGCTGGGACTGGGCGACGATGTGGCGCATAGCTCCATTCGCTTTGGACTGGGACGCTTCAACACACAGGCCGAGGTGGATTACGTAGCCGCCAAGGTGATCGACATCGTGCAGAAGCTCCGCGAACTTTCACCGCTTTACGAGATGGTGAAAGAGGGCATCGACCTGACCAAGATTCAGTGGGCGGCACACTAAGCTCGAAAGCAATGAAGTGAAGCATCGGCAGGCATGTCTGCCGAATCAAACGAATGAATGCGGCTTCCCCCGCAGGAGGAATTGGGCTATGGCATACAGCGACAAGGTCATCGATCACTACAACAATCCGCGCAATGTAGGTCAACTGGACAAGGGCTCGGCGGAAGTGGGCACGGGCTTGGTGGGCGCGCCGGAATGCGGCGACGTGATGCGGCTGCAGATTCGCGTAAACCCGGAGACGCAGGTTATTGAAGAAGCCAAGTTCAAGACCTTCGGCTGCGGTTCGGCGATTGCCAGCTCTTCGCTGGCGACGGAGTGGATCAAGGGGCGCACGGTGGAAGATGCCCTGGCGATCAAGAACACGGATATCGTGAAGGAACTGTCATTGCCGCCGGTGAAGATTCACTGCTCGGTGCTGGCGGAAGACGCGATTCGTGCCGCGATTGGCGACTGGAAGAAGAAGAACGGCGTGGCAGAAGCCGAGCCGGCAGCGGTCACGGCGCAGTAAATGGTTTGACTCTTTGAGGGCTGCGGCAGACGCTGCGGCCTTTCAGGGAGAGGGTTTTGGAAATGCGCCGGAAACGGCGAGTGGGGCTGGAATATGACGAACATGGTGACGATTGGAAGTCAGGCTTCGCAGACGCCTTTTGCGGAACAGCCGCAGGGTGGAGTGGCAACGGCTGCCGCACCGGCGCAAGGGCTGCAGGTGACGGAGCGGGCAGTGAAGCGGATTCGTGTGGCCATGGCCAAGGAAGGCGTGTCGCCGGAAGAAGGCGGACTGCGGCTTGGCGTGATGGGCGGCGGCTGCTCGGGGCTTTCCTACTCCATCAAGTTCGATACACAGCCTCGCGAGCGCGACCGCATTTATGAGTTCGACGGCGTGCGTGTTTTTGTCGATCCGAAGTCGTTTCTTTATTTGCATGGAATGACGCTGGACTATGAAGAGACGCTGATGCGGCAGGGGTTCAACTTTATCAATCCGAACTCGACCCGCTCGTGCGGCTGCGGTTCCTCATTTTCTTCGTAGCGCGCGCCGATGGGTAGGGTCAGATCATGTTGAAGGTTCTCGATAGCGCAGTTCCGGTAGCGTGTTGGTCGTGTTCGGTCGCACATAACGAGTCGATTCTTTTTTGCCCACACTGCAGCAAGATACAGCCTCCTCCGGGAGGCGATTATTTTTCTGTATTCGGATTGGCGCCGCGGCTGGATCTCGACTTAGGCATGTTGGAGCATGAGTTCCATCGCCTAAGCCGGAAGCTGCATCCGGACCGTTTTGCGCGCGCATTGCCCAACGAGAAAGACTGGAGCCTGGCGGATACGGCGCTGTTGAACGACGCCTATCGGACGC
The DNA here is from genome assembly GCA_015654835.1 of Terriglobales bacterium. Classification (GTDB taxonomy): domain Bacteria; phylum Acidobacteriota; class Terriglobia; order Terriglobales; family Acidobacteriaceae; genus Telmatobacter. Next base: position 44,242 of record JAATGG010000264.1, on the reverse strand, counting down.
TGCGCGACCCGATACGCCGGACGGGCTATCTGCTGAAGCTGCAGGGTGCGGAAATGGGCGAAGAGCACAGCGGCAAAGACCGGAAAGATCCGTCGCGGGTACCGGCCGATTTGCTGGAAGAAGTATTCGAGTTGAATATGCAGCTCGAAGAGATGCGCATGGCGCGCAAGATGGGCCAGACCGATCCGGACCTGCAAGCGGATTTGACCGCAGCGAAAAAGAAATTCGACGGGCTGCTGGATGCGGTGGATCAGGATCTGCGCGGGCAGTGGAAGGTGTGGGACGAGGGCGATGAAGCGGCGCGCCAGTCCGCACAAAAAACGATGGTGGCCTTGCTGGACCGGCGGCGCTACCTCAGCAATCTGGTCCGTGACGTGACCGAGACCTTGGGAGCCTGATCATGCCTCTGGTGCGCGTTTCCGTCGGTGCGTCGCGGTCCGCTGAAGATCGGGGCCATATTGCGCAGGCTATCTATGAAGCCATGCGGGCGACCATCGGGATTCCCGAGGGAGACAAGTTCATTGTGGTTACCCCGCACGGCCCTGCGGAATTTTTCGTCGATGCCGGGTTCATGGGCATGCGGCGCAGCGGCGATTTCATTCTCGTGCAGATTTTTCTCAGCCAGGGGCGCACGGTCGAGCAGAAACAGGCCCTCTATGCACATATCGCGCAGGGCCTGCAGAGCGCAGTCGGCGTCTCGCCTGACGACGTGATGACGGTCCTCGCCGAAAACACGTACGTGGATTGGTCTTTCGGACGGGGCGAAGCGCAGTTCGTTTTGAATCCACCCGCATGGGTGAAGCAGGCAAAGAAGGAATAAGTAGGAATGTCTGAAGGACGCGTAGTCGGAATTGACCTGGGAACCACGAACTCCCTGGTCGCTTATATGGAGGGCGCTGCGCCGGTGGTGATTCCCGGCGTGGACGGCTCGAACCTGGTGCCTTCCGTGGTGGCACTGGACCCGCTGCCCGAGGGGGGCGGCCGGCCCACGGTGACGGTAGGCAACAGCGCGCGGCGGGCGTTGATTGAAACGCCGGAGCGGGTGATCTACTCCGTAAAGCGGCTGATGGGGCGCGGGCTCTCGGAAGTGCAGAGCGAGCTGAAGCTGTTTCCTTTTCGTCTGGCGGACGATGTGGAAGCGGGCGAAGTGCCGCGCATCCAATTAGGCGAACTGAAGTTTACGCCACCGGAAATCTCAGCGTATGTGCTGCGGCAACTGAAGCGCAATGCGGAGCGGTTTTTTGGCGCGCCGGTGACGCAGGCGGTGATTACGGTTCCCGCCTATTTCAACGACGCGCAGCGGCAGGCTACCAAGGACGCGGGCCGCATGGCCGGGCTGGAAGTGCTGCGGCTGGTGAACGAGCCGACGGCGGCAGCGCTGGCGTATGGCCTGGACCGCGCGAATGTGGGAACGATTGCCGTGTACGACCTGGGCGGCGGCACGTTCGATATCTCGATTCTGAAGTTGCGGGATGGCATTTTCGAAGTGCAGTCGACCAACGGCGACACGCACCTGGGCGGCGACGATATCGACAACCTGTTGCTGACGATTGCCCTGGACGAGATTTATTCCGAGCACGGCGTGGATCTGCGCGCGCATCCCAGTGCGGTGCAGGCAGTGCGCAAGGCCGCGATCGACGCGAAGATCAAGCTTTCGACGGAGCAGGCTGCACAGTTCGATATCGAACTGCCGAATGGCGACCGGTATCAGCGCGAGATTCCTCGGGCGGTGTTCGAGCAGTTGATCGAGCCGGTGCTGGAGCGCACGGCGGGCCCGTGCAAGCAGGCGATGACCGATGCCGGACTGACGCCGGACCAGATCGATGCCGTGGTGATGGTGGGCGGATCGACGCGTATTCCCGCGGTGCGGCAGTTGGTGGACGACCTCTTCCAACTTGCGCCGCGCGGCAAGAAGCCGCACATCGAACTGCATCCCGATGAAGTGGTGGCGTTGGGCGCGGCGGTGCAGGCCGACATTTTGGCAGGCGCTTCGACGGCGACCGAGGAGATGCTGCTGCTGGACGTGACGCCGCTTTCGCTGGGCATCGAGGCGCTGGGCGGCACGGTGGCGCGCATCATTCAGCGCAACTCAACGATTCCCGCTTCGGCGACCGAGCACTTTACGACGGGCGTGGACGGGCAGACCAACGTGGCGATTCACGTGGTGCAGGGTGAGCGCGAACTGGCTGCCGATTGCCGTTCGCTGGCACGGTTCGATCTGAAGGGAATTCCGCCGATGAGCGCGGGGCTGCCGCGGATCGAGGTACGCTTTCTGATCGACGCGGATGGGATCCTGCAGGTATCCGCACGCGAGCAGCGCAGCGGAAAGGCCGCGCAGATCGAAGTGAAGCCGACCTATGGGCTGAGCGACGAGCAGGTGGAGAGCATGATTCTGGAATCGTTCGATCATGCGGAAGAAGACTTTGCCAAGCGTTTGCTGATCGAGGCCCGCAACGAGGCGGAGACGATTTTGTCGGCTGTGGAGCGAGCGCCGGAGAGTCCGGCATGGCAGCAGTTGACGGGCGAGGAGCAGGCTGCCGTTTCAGCGGCGCGCGACCGGCTGGCTGCGGTGAAGCTGGGCGAGGACGCGGCTGCGATTCGCGATGCGACGCTGGCGCTGGACCAGGCGACGCGGCGGTTTGCCGAGCTGATGATGGAAGCCGCCGTGACGACGGCCATTCGCGGCAAGACGATGGACGCAGCGGGCGAGGAGATGGGCGACGAGGTAACGGCGCCGCATCCGATGGCTCCGGCGGAGTTCAAGTAAAGGCGCCAAGCGCGCTGTCGGCGATGGGCAGGACAAGTAGCAGAAGGCAAGTGGGTAAGCGCAAGGAGGCAGTTGCCGTGAGCGAAGAGAAGCAGAAAGATATTCCCCCCGAGAAGCTGGTACGCGTCACTTTTATGCCTGAGGGCAAGACGGTGGAGTTCGAATACGGCACGATGCCGTATGAGCATCACGGCAAGCCGATGTCGTTTTTGGATGTGGCGGAGAACAACGATATTTTTCTGGACCACGCGTGTGGCGGATCGTGCGCGTGCACGACATGCCATATCTGGGTGAAGGAAGGCGCGGCGGGCATCAGCGAGGCCGAGGACGAGGAGCTTGACCGGCTCGATATGGCGGCCGATCAGCAATTGAATTCGCGGCTGGGCTGCCAGGCGGTGATTACGAAGCCCGGCGAGTATGTGGTGGAGATTCCCAAGTGGAATCGCAACTATACCTCGGAAGGCAAGCCGCTGGCGCTGGCGGAAAGCAAATAAGGAGCGACTGAGATGCCCCGTGAGATTTTGTGGACCGACGCCGAAGAGATCGGCATTCAGCTACAGGAGAAGTTTCCCGACGTCGATCCGCTGACGGTCCGGTTTACCGATCTGCATCGGTACGTGACGGAGTTGGAAGGCTTCGCCGACGACGCGGCGAAATCGAACGAGTCGCGGCTGGAGGCTATCCAGATGGCGTGGCATGAAGAACATGAGGATGCCAAAGGGTAGGGCGCGAGCTTGCTGGTCCAGGCGGTGGAGAATGTTTGTCAGCGGCTGAAGCTGCTTCCTGATACAAAGCTCTGCTACAACACCTTGGTGCGAAAATTATCGAGCGAATTCTTCGATGTAGCTTGGCGTAGAAACTTGCCAAGCTGCATCGAGTTCTTTTTGAGGGGAGCTTTGTCGGCGTCCCGTGAAGGATGGCTTTACTTTTTGGGGCGTTTGTAGAAGGGCAGCGGCACCTGTTTCGCCCTTACCCGATTGGCGCGGACCTGGACCAGCACGTCGGCGCCGCCGGCTGCTATTTCTGCCGGCACCAGGGCCATGGCGATGTTGGTCTTGAGGAAGGGCGCAGGCGAGCCGGATGTGACGACGCCCACTTCTTTGCCTTCCAGATCGAGTACCGGGTAGCCATCGCGGGCGATGCCGCGCTCCACCATTTCGAGGGCGATGATTTTGCGCTTGGGGCCGCCTGCGTCCTGCACGGCCAGTAGCGCTTCGCGGCCGATGAACTCGCCCTTATCCATCTTGAGCCAGCGGTCGAGGCCTGCTTCAAGTACGTTGATGGAGTCGGAGATTTCATGTCCGTAGAGGCTCATGCCGGCCTCAAGGCGGAGGGTGTTGCGCGCACCTAGGCCGCAGGGGCGAATGCCGAACTCCTTGCCTGCGTCGAGCAGAGCTTCCCACACCTTGACCGTGGTGGCTTCGTCGGCGGGCAGATATACCTCGAAACCGTCTTCGCCGGAGTAGCCGGTGCGGGCGATCAGCACGTTGTGCACGCCGGCTACTTCACCCCAGGTGAACCAGTAGTTTTTGATGGCGGCCAGATCGATCTTGGTCAGCTTCCTGAGGGTTTCGAGCGCGCGCGGGCCTTGCAGGGCCAGTTGCGAGTAGTAGGGCGAGTAGTCGCTGATGTGGATCGAAGGCCAGGCGCCAACCTGCTTGCGAATCCAGGCGTAGTCCTTGTCCTTGGTGCCGGCATTGACGACGAGCAGGTAATCGTTTTCGCCCAGCCGGTGGACGAGAATGTCGTCGACGAAGGTTCCCTCGGGCGTGAGCAGGGCGGAGTAGTGGGCCTGACCGTCTTTGAGCCGCGAGGCATCGTTCATGGTGATGTGCTGCACGGCGGCGAGGGCACCGGGGCCGCGGAACTGGATCTCGCCCATGTGGCTCACGTCGAACAGGCCCACGCCGGTACGCACGGCGATGTGCTCGGCGATCAGGCCGCCGCCGGGGCCGGGATACTCGACCGGCATATCCCACCCGCCAAAATCGACCATCTTGGCCTTCAGCGCCCGATGGGTGGCGTTCAGGGCAGTCTTCTTGAGCGTGGCGGGGAGAGGGGCGGCGGGGGTGGTCATGGGGGGTCCTTTCAAGACTCTTCTACTCACGATAGGGATCTGGCCGCGGCGGGGTCAACCCAATGCCGGTGTACCGGGGCGAAAGTTTAGGATCGAGAGAATGAACTCGTTCGGGAAAGAATTGCTGAAGGAACGGCTATGAATCAGCTTCGCGGAATCCTCATGTTGGCGATGGGAGCCTTTGCGCTCTATCAGGGGTGGGTTCTCCATACCGGGCAGCGCGCTTTCATGGCGTACGGGCTGGCCGTGCTGGCTTTTGCCATGGGGATCTGGCGGTTGACGCGCAAGCCGCCCACGCCGCGGGTCTAAGGATATGTGGATATGTGGGCAGGACTGGCGCGGCCTTGCGGCTTGAATTTTTCTGCGCAACTACCGGGGCCACGGCGGGTCTTTACCCCTATTGTGCCGGGGCCCTAGTGCCCGGCCAGTGGAGGCAACCTATGTTGACTACACTTGGGAACGCAGCAGCGTCGATGCGATGGCATGGAGCCGAAGGCTTTCATGTAGGCAGCCGGGTGGGTGCCGGCTCCGCATGGGTGATTCTCGGGATCGTCATTACCGGCGTGCTGATCTGGGCGCTAAGCCGCAGCACCACCAAGCACTTGCAGCAGGGGCCTTCAGAGTAAGGACGGCCGCTTTTTCTTCCGGCTCAAGCCGCGCTCTTTCAGGGCAGGGGCTTGGCAGCCTATTTTCTTCGTGCCCGCCAAAACGAACTGACACTGAGGTAGAGAAAGACTGCCGTGAGAGCGGCGGAGACCCAGAAGGTATGGTGGTCTGGCCCGTGGGCGTAGCTGGCGCGGGTGCGCCAGAGGGCAGGTGCGAAGGCGATCACGAACAGGAAGAAGAAGACGCCGGTGACTTCAAGCCAGAGGATGCCGCCGACGCGGCCGAAGGGGCGCAAAAAGCCTCCCAAGCCGCGAACGACGCCTTTGGTGGTGCGGGCGGTGGCATGGCCGGCGGCTCGTCCGCGGGCAGCATGATCGACGGGTGCCCCGGCGGCAGGAGCTTTGGCTGAGCTGGGGGTGCCGGCTGCATCCACACACTGGCCCGCGATCCGCCCGGCGATGCGGAGGCCGACGCCAAGGGTACGACCGATTAGCAGAGGTCTCATTTCGACTATGATGGTAGCAGCGGTGCCGTCGTGGCAGTTTTTCGCATCCTGTGACCGATTCCGATTTGCTCGCAGGCGGTGCTCGAAGTAAGGTAGAAAAATCATACGCCGCTCCCCGCGCCTCTCTTCGCGCTGGCCGCCGCTCCCGGAGGTATCCGTGACATCTCGTCTGCGTGAACTCATTCAACAACTGGGGGAGGCGATCCACGAGTCGGTTATTGAAAGCGAACAAATTGCAGGCGTTGTTCAGGACATCCGGAAGCATGGGTTCGACGTGCTGCTGATGCTTGAAGCCACCATCGGCCTCAACGAAGTCGCAGCCAAGGATGCGAAGAGCCCGGACGGCGTGAGTGCCGAATCCGAGGAAAGCGAAGAGGAGGGTCCGTTCACCCAGAACGATCTCCACTTTCTGCGCCGCTTGCGCATTTCAGTCGAAGGCGAAGAAGAAGACGGCGGGAACGACGTTCCGCAGACCGACTAAGTTAAGCGCCCGCTCGGATTCCGCTGGCTTGGCTGTGCTTTTGGAGCCACAATAGCGATATGGCGACTCTGCCCACCTCGGAAAGCCTCTGGACCGTGCGGGAGTACCTTGCCGCCAGTTGGAGTCCCGACCGCGAATTCGTGGATGGACGCATCGAGGAACGCAATTTGGGCGAGAAAGAGCACTCCCTCATTCAGCGCTATCTCACGTTTCTTTTCATGTTGAAGCGGCAGGAGTGGGGCGTGGAGGTTTTTCCTGAGCTTCGCACCCAGGTTGCGCCAACGAGCTTTCGTGTTCCGGATGTGCTCGCCGTGCGGGCAGGCGAGTCGTTTGACCGCTATTTGACCCGCCCCCCGCTGATCGCTATCGAGATTCTTTCGCCGGAAGATTCCCTGCGCAGCATTCAGGAGAAATCTGCCCAGTATCTTCGCTTTGGCATTCCGAATATCTGGATTATCGACCCGGAACCGCGCTTGGCCTATCGCTACACGGCTGCGGGGCTCGAACTGGTTCAGACTGGGGAACTGACGGTGGCAGAGACGCCGATCCGCGTGACATTGAGCGAACTGTTTGCGGAGTTGGACCGGGCATAAAGACCGGACCTAAAGATCAGGCTACATCTGGCGGAAGAATGAAAGGCCCCGCGTCTTCGATGAAGACGCGGGGCCTTTGGTTTTCGAAGGTGCGCTAACTCTTCAGCGCTACGCGGATATGGAGTTCTTTCAACTGCTGCTCGGTGACCGTGGTGGGCGCTTCGGCCATGAGGTCGATTGCCTTGGCGGTCTTGGGGAAGGCGATCACTTCGCGCAGGCTGGGGGCACCGGTCAGCAGCATCACGATGCGGTCCAGGCCGAGAGCGATGCCGCCATGAGGCGGGGTGCCGTACTCCAGCGCGTCGAGGAAGAATCCGAACCGCTTGCGCGCCTCTTCGTCGCTGATACCGAGGGACTGGAAAATCTGTTGCTGCACGTCTTTGCGGTGAATACGGATGGAGCCGGAACCCAGCTCAAGGCCGTTCATGGCCAGGTCGTAGCAGTTGGCACGAACGGAGGCCGGATCGGTGAGCAGGTTGGCCATATCGGCCTCGTGCGGCGCGGTGAAGGGGTGATGCGCCGGCATCCAGGTGGTGGTTGCGAGATCGTACTCGAACATGGGGAAATCGACGATCCAGATGGGATTGAAGGCCGCCCCACCGTTGACCATCGCGCCGCTGCGCGGGTCGGCGTCGCGAACCACCTTCTCGGTGACCCCGAAGGCTCCGTGCTTGTCGGCATACTTTTTGGCTAGCTCGGTACGGAAGTTGCCGGCGGCCGAGTAGACGTTGATTTCACGCTCGGACAGGCGACCGGGGAACTTGGTGTCGCTGGCCTTTACCGGATGAGCCGGATCGCCGGCCACTACGATGACAAAATCGCCTTCGGCAGCGCCGGCCAACTCGCGCACCTTGGCCGCGGCCTCGGGAAATCCTTTGGCGAGCCGCTTGAAGTCGTCGATAAACTTGGCGCCTTTTTTCTGGTCGAAGAGGGGATGATTGTCTTCGCGTTCCTTGCGGCTCAGCTCGCCGACATGGGGAATGCGCAGGGCTACCACCGGCAGAGCGGGATCGATCTGCAGCGTCGCCAGGGCGGCATCGGTAAAGGCGGGGCGCACATCCGTCAGGCCGGGCAGGCGGAGGTCGGGCTTGTCGCTGCCAAACTGCCGCAGCGAGTCGTCGTAGGTGATGCGCGGAAAGGGCGTGGGGAGGGTGACGCCTGCTGCCGCGAAGGCCGCCGCCATGAACTTTTCGACCACTGCGAACACGGTGTCCTGGTGGGGAAAGCTCATTTCCAGATCGATCTGGGTGAACTCAAGCTGACGGTCGGCACGCAAATCCTCGTCGCGGAAGCAGCGCGCGACCTGGAAGTAGCGGTCGAAGCCGGAAATCATGAGGATCTGTTTGAAAATCTGCGGCGACTGGGGCAGCGCGTAAAACTCGCCGGGATGGACACGGCTGGGCACCAGAAAATCGCGCGCGCCCTCGGGGGTGGACTTGGTCAGGATGGGAGTCTCAATTTCAAGAAAACCCTGCCCGCTAAGGCTCTGGCGGATGGCGAGCGTGATCTGGTGGCGCAGCCAGAAGTTGCGCTGCATCTCGGGCCGGCGCAGGTCGATGTAGCGGTATTTGAGGCGGACTTCTTCGTTCTGGATGGCTTCTTCAGACGGCGAAAACGGGGCCAGTCGGGTGTCGTTCAGCACCAGCAGTTGGGTGACCTCGATCTCGATTTCGCCGGTATCCATCTTGGGATTGATGGCGTCGGCACCGCGCAGGCGCACCTTGCCGATGGCGGCGACTACATACTCCGGCCGCACCTGCTCGCCCTTGGCGTGGCCGTCCGGCGTGAGTTCCTTGTCAAGCACGACCTGGGCGATGCCGCTGCGGTCGCGCAGATCGAGGAAGATCAAGTTGCCGTGGTCGCGGCGGCGATTGACCCAGCCCATCAAGATGACTTGTTGGCCGGCGTGGGCGGCGCGTAGTTCGCCGCAGAGATGCGTCCGTTCGAGGCTACCTAAAAAGTCGAGCACTACTTGTGTCCTTTTCCCTCGGCGGGTGCGGCGAGAAACGCAGCCAGCTCGGCGCGAGGAACCTTTGTTTGTGTGCTGGTGGCGAAATCCTTCACGGTCAGGATACCGGATTGAAGCTCGTCTTCGCCCAGAATGACGATGCGGCGAGCGGTCTTGTCGGCGGCGTCGAAGGACTTTTTCAGGCGAAAACCGCCTTCTCCCAATTCGACCGTCAAGCCGGCACGACGCAGTTCGCGAGCCAGGGCCAGCGCGGCCGGGTTCAAGCTCTCCCCGAGTGGCGCGACATAGGCGTCGGCCCGCGGCGGTGCTGCGGCTTCCAACGCTTGCAGGGTGAGCACCAGGCGGTCCTCGCCCATGGCAAAGCCGATGCCCGGCGCCTTGGGGCCGCCAATGGCTTCGCTGAGTCCGTCGTAACGTCCACCGCCGAGCAGCGCATTTTGCGCGCCGAGACCGCCGTGGGTGAATTCAAACGTGGTGCGGGTGTAGTAGTCGAGCCCGCGCACGAGGCGATGATTGCGCGTATAGGGCACGCCGGCTGCATCGAGGGCCGCGGTGACGGCGGCAAAGTGGGCCAGGGAGGCTTCGTCGAGCGAATCGGCAATCCGGGGCAGCGTGTCGATGATGGGCTGATCTTCCGGCACTTTGCAGTCCAGCACACGCAGGGGATTGGTGACCGCGCGCCGCTGGCAATCCACACACATTTTCGGAGCCAAAGGAACCAGAGCCTCGCGCAACGTTTCGTTGTAACGGACGCGGTCGGCAGCCGAGCCGACGGAATTGATGTGCAAGGTCCAGCCGGTGATGCCCAGTTCGTCGAGCAGGGTGGCCAGCATTTCAAGCACTTCGGCATCGCGCAGGGGCGACTCGCTGCCTGCGGAAGCGGGACCGATGACCTCGGCGCCAATCTGCGAGAACTGCCGGTAGCGGCCCTTTTGCGGACGCTCGCGGCGGAACTGCGGGCCGATGTAATAGAGCTTCTGTAACTCGCCGGTCTGGCCGAGATTGTGCTCGATGTAGGCGCGCACCACCCCGGCCGTGTTCTCAGGCCGCAGGGTCAGCGACTGGGGTTTTTCCGACTGCGCCCGCGCACGATCTTCCCAGGTGTACATCTCTTTCGAGACGATGTCGGTTTCTTCGCCGACGCCGCGGGCAAATAGCGCCGTGTCTTCAAAAACAGGGGTACGAATCTCGCCGAAGTTGTAACGGGCAAAGACGGAGCGGGCGACGGTCTCGATGCGGTTCCACAACGCGGTTTCGGGCGGCAACAGGTCGCGCGTGCCGCGAACAGCTTTCAGGGTGGTCATAACCTATCCAGTCTAAATGGGCACTGCAGTTATGTTGCAGGACAATGGCTGTAGACGAATTGGCCAAACTGTATGTACATACGGTCGCAGATTGCCGATAAACCTCAAGGGAGAGGAAAGCGGTTCCTCAGGGGCTAAAGCCCCGTTCATTCTGCTGGACTTATGTACGGGCTAAAGCCCGTACCCTTCAACAGACGGACACTTCTTCGCAAAACAATGGGTTTTCATTAGTCTGAAACTGTATGTACATACGGGTTGATTAGGGTATAAGTGTTGGAGTACACGCTGTTCGGCGAAGGCAATTCAGGAGTTCTTTGATGATGTTCCATGTAGTTCTGAAACCCGAGGAAGACGGCTGGATCGTGGCCGAATGCCCGGCATTGCCCGGGTGTTTTTCGCAGGGAAAGACAGAACAGGAAGCATTGATCAATATCAAAGAGGCCATCACCGCCTGGCTTTGGGCGGAAGATCAGAAGGCCGCAGAAGCATTGCCGGACGATCAGGCTTCTCTCGTTGTCGCGGTATAACCGTAGCCAGATACTGGTTTTCCACATTCCCGCCCTGGTTTTCCACGCACACTGCACCTGAACTTGTGCAAGATTAAAAGCGTGGGGTAAACGCATGGGGAAGCTGGCGAACATCTCGGGCAAGGCTGCCGCAAAGGCGTTTCAAAAGGCCGGGTGGCAGCATCGAGGACAAGTCGGCAGCCATCTGGTACTCACCAAGCAAGGTGTCCCCGCCAATCTTACCGTTCCCCAACATTCCGAACTAGCTCCTGGGACTTTGAGGAGCCTCATCAAAATAGCCGGGTTGGAAGTAGACCAGTTCCTGGATCTTCTTTGAATCGCCTATGGGTGCATTACTTTTCCTCTGCATCCTCGCTCGGACTGTCGCATCCAAGCAGGCATGGAATACCGTCTTCTTGGAGGCTCAGGCCTCAAAGTTCCCGCTCTTAGTTTTGGCACCGGCACGTTTGGCGGTGGCAATGAATTTTTTAAAGCCTGGGGCGAGACCGACGTCGCCGAGGCGCGCCGCCTGATCGATATTTGCTTCGAGGCCGGTGTCAACCTGTTCGATACGGCCGATGTCTACTCCGAGGGCGGCTCCGAAGAGGTATTGGGCAAGGCCCTGGAAGGCAAACGCGACCGCGCCCTGATCTCCACCAAGACGACTTTTCGTTTCGGCAGCGGCCCCAACGACGTGGGCTCCTCGCGCTTTCATCTGCGCAATGCCCTGGAAGGCAGCCTGCGCCGGCTGGGCACCGACTACGTCGATATTTACCATCTTCACGGGTTCGACGCGTTGACCCCGCTGGAAGAAGTTCTCGATACGCTGAACACGTTCGTGCGCGAGGGCAAGGTCCGGTACATCGCGTGCTCCAACTTTTCCGGTTGGCATCTGGCCAAGTCGCTTGCGGTATCGGAACGCTACGGCTGGGCGCGCTACGTGGCTCACCAAGTCTACTACTCCCTCGTTGGGCGGGAATATGAGTGGGAACTGATGCCGCTCGGCCTCGACCAGAAGGTCGGCGCGCTGGTTTGGAGTCCCTTGGGGTGGGGGCGCCTCACGGGCAAGATTCGGCGCGGCCAGCCGCTGCCGGAGGTGAGCCGCCTGCATAAGACCGCTGAGTACGGCCCCCAGGTTCCGCACGAATATCTCTACACGGTCGTGGATGCCCTGGATGCAATGGCCATCGAGACGGGCAAGTCGGTTCCGCAGCTTGCGCTGAACTGGCTGTTGCAGAGGCCGACGGTTTCTTCGATCATCATCGGGGCGCGCAACGAGGAGCAATTACGGCAGAACTTGGCCGCCACGGGTTGGAACCTGACCCCGGAGCAGGTAGCCAGACTCGATGAGGCTAGCGCGCAAACGCCCATCTATCCCTATTGGCATCAACGCCAATTTACCGAGCGCAATCCGTTGCCGGTTTAGAACTGCAGATGCGGGGCTACGGCGGGGGAGCACACGCTGGTTTCAAAACAGCCTGTGCCAACCCGCTGTCTTCTGCGCTTTATTTTTAAAGGGCCAGAAGTTGCCGTCTGCATTATTCATATGGGACAAAGTTTCACATGGTAAACACGACATGCCGATTTTCTTGCTTTTCTCTGCAAAATCGATTCACTACTGAGACATACCATTCAATTTAACCTATGGCAGGCAGAGAGTTTAGCCTCGGAATTTTTATCTAGGGACAAACAGAGCCGGGGATTCAGAGACTTATTTCTTGAGTGTTTCTCTGGATTTTCCCTGGTTTACCCGTGTTCGACCGTGTTTCCGCGCTGAGGAGTCCCAGGCGCGGAATAGTCCGGAAATCACTGGCTAATTTGGGACTCTTTCAGATAAATCTCGGTGTAGTCCAGATAATTCTGCGCATATTGGAGGATGAGCGCCCTGTCGGCATCTCCCAGCTCGCGGCGCATCTTGGCGGGCACGCCTGCCCATAGGGTACGAGGCGGGACGACGGTGTGTTCGGGAACGACGGCGCCCGCCGCGATGATCGATCCTTCGCCGATGCGGCAATCGTTGAGGATTCTGGAGCCCATGCCGATTAGCACGGCGTCTTCCACTACGCAGCCGTGGACGGTCGCGTTATGGCCGATGGTGACCCAGTCGCCGATCACGACGGGATAAAGATGGCGTTGCCCGTGGAGTACGGCGCAGTCCTGGACGTTGGAGTTTGCCCCGACGCGGATGGAGTTTACGTCTCCGCGCAACACGGCATTCATCCATACGGAGGCGTGATCGCCCAGGGATACGTCCCCAATAAGCTGGGCGGAAAGGTCCACGTAGCAACTGGACGGGATCTGGGGCATTCGCCCCTGATAGCTGCGGATCATGGTCAGGAGACCTCCAACTCAAGTTTAGAGTATCGCCGGATTTGGGACTGAAAGGTGTGCATTAGGACGGAAAATGCGCAACTTCTTGACTTATCTCCCATTTTTCCCAGTATCATGGATATAGCCGACAGGCAGGTTGGGAGGTGGGACTCTTTGGCAGAGGTTCGTGTACAAGAAGGCGAGCCGCTCGAAAACGCGCTACGCCGGTTTAAGCGGAAGGTGCAGCAGGAAGACATTATTAAGGAAGTCAAGCGTCACTCCTACTACCTGAAGCCCGGTGAGAAGCGTCGCGTGAAGGCAGCATTGGCGCGCAAGCGGAATCGCAAGAAGGCTCGCAAAGAGCAGGACTAGCCTGGATTTTCGCCATTTAAGGCGATAAAACCAGCAGTTGATAGCGGTAACATGCTATAAACAATCGTGAAAAGAGCCACCCACTTTTATATCGGTGAAGGCCAAGGAATGGGCTGGGGCCGAAGGGGTGGCTTTTCGCGAGGGACTGATTTGCTTGCAGGCAGTTGGATGGAGCCGTCCCTGGTAAGCGTATTCTTACTGAGCTGCAGATTCATTGGATAAATAATTTCGCCGCCCTCTTATCGCGGCCCGGGCCCTTGTTATGGAAAGACGGAAAGAAGACAGGGAAACGGAGCGGCGAGGTTGAAGAAGACCATAGCCGATTTTGATGTTTTTCTCTGCTTCAGGGAAGCCGGCCATGGAATTTACCGACCGAACGTTGAAGTGTATCGATTGTGGTGCTGAATTTATCTTCACTGCAGGCGAGCAGCTATTCTTCCACGACAAACAGTTCATGAACGACCCCAAGCGCTGCAAGCAGTGCAAGGCCAAGCGCGCGAACGGTGGTTCAAGGGCACGCACGGAAACCCGGACGACCTGTTCGGAGTGTTCGATGCCGACCACGGTTCCTTTTAAGCCGACGCAGGGCAGGCCAGTGCTGTGCCGCTCCTGTTTTCAGAAGCATCAGCCAGTGCCTGGTGCCTCGCCTGAGCGTCCGGCGGGATCGGCCTAGCTGCTCGCTTACGCGAGGGCTGCGCTGCCGAGCGAATCGCCGGCGAATGCCGGCGAATGCCGGAGGATGTCCGGCTACACGGTTCACTGTGGTCCAACTGCGCCTCTGTCACGGATAGTGTGCTGTACGGAGTAAGGATCGCAACGTTCCGGAGCAAGCTGACGATCTCGACCTTCAACTAGCCACATCCGAGACACGAATGCCGTCGCAGTTCTTCGAAGCTGAGTGTGGAGGCTACGGCTGCTTTTTCCGCGCACGGTGGGCGATATCGCGGCGATAGTAGATGCCGTCAAAGTGGATCTCGGCCATGGCCTCATAGGCCCGGCTCAGAGCTTCTTCAAGGGAAGGCGCGGCGGCGGTGACACCCAGCACGCGGCCTCCTGCCGTGAGCAACTGATTGCCTGCGCGGGAGGTGCCGGAGTGGAAGACCTGCACCCCGGGAACGCGGCCGGCGTCGTCGAGGCCGGTGATGGGGTATCCGGTGCGGTAGTCGCCGGGATAGCCGCCGGAACTGGCAATCACGCAGGCCGAGGCACCAGGGCTCCAGCGCAATTCTGTTTCAGAGAGCCGTCCGTCCACGCAGGCCTCCAAGGCTTCGACTAGGTCGCTTTCCAGCCGCATGAGGATGGCCTGCGTCTCGGGATCGCCAAAGCGGGCGTTGAACTCCAGCACCTGCGGCCCGCGTGCGGTCATCATCAGTCCGCAATAAAGAACGCCGGCGAAGGGAGTATCTTCTTCGGCCATGCCGCGCACGGTGGGCAGGGCGATGTGGTGGAGAATCCACTCTTTCATGGCGGGTTCGAGCATGTCGTCGGTGGAGTAGACGCCCATGCCGCCGGTGTTGGGGCCGGTGTCGCGTTCGCCGATGCGCTTGTGGTCTTGCGCGGGCACGAGCGGCGCCACATGGGTGCCGTCGGTGAGGCAAAGAAAGCTGATCTCTTCGCCTTCGAGGAATTCCTCGATGATGACCTGCTGCTCGGCCGTACCCAGCAACCGGCCATTGAACAGCCCTTGCGCAGCCTCGATGGCGGTGGCGCGCGAGGGGCAGATCAGGACGCCTTTGCCGGCGGCCAACCCATCGGCTTTGACCACGATAGGCGCATGGAAATTTTCGATTTCCTTCTCGAACTCGGCGGCGGTGGTGCAGACCGCGTAGGCTCCGGTGGGAATCTGGTGGCGCTGCAGAAAGCGCTTGGCGAAGGCCTTGCTGGTTTCGAGCATGGCGGCTTCGCGGGTAGGTCCGAAGACGCGGAGACCGTGCTCGCGCAGAGCGTTGACGATGCCGAGGGAGAGCGGCAGCTCCGGACCGACGATGGTGAGTCCCGGCTGCTCCGCCAGGGCTACACCGATCAGAGCGTCGAGGTCTTTGAGGTCCACAGGAATACAGCGCGCGATCTGGGCCATGCCGCCGTTGCCCGGCGCACACACCACCTCCGTGACGCGTTCGCTCTGCTTAACCGCCCAGGCCAGCGCATGTTCGCGGCCCCCCGACCCAAGGATCAAAACCTTCATGCCAGCTTCCCCTCGCTGCCCCGGTTTAGCCGAGGCCCGAAAGGCTATGGTCGCAATGCGGCGGGGGGAAGTCAAACCGGATGGGGAAATAGCGAAAACTGCGACTCCCCTATACTGATGCATGGTTGGCGGGATGCCGTTCCGGTCTCCGCAAGGGAGCGACGCAGCATGGTGGAAACCCGCATCAAGCCTTACGCGCAGCAACAGGCCGAAGAGGCGCGACGCGACGAGCAACGGCGGGTGTACCGGCGCAACCAGGGGCTTGGGTTATTGGTTGTGGCGGCGGCGATTCTTGGGTGGTGGCTGCTGCACACCAGGCCGGGATGGATCTTTCCGCCGGGGTGGTGGCGGCCGTGAGCACGATGGAGGAACGCGCCGCGCCGCTCGCCGTGCTGCTGCTGGGGCCGACGGGCAGCGGCAAGACGGCGCTTTCGCTGGCGCTGGGCGAGAAGTTCAACGGCGAAATCGTCAGTTGCGATTCGGTGGCCGTCTATCGCGGCATGGACCTGGGTTCGGCCAAGCCGTCTGTTGCCGAACAGGCGCGGCTGCCCCATCACCTGATCGACGTGGCCGACCTGGACCAGCCGTTTACCGCAGGGGAGTATAGCCGGAGTGCGCGGGCTGCCTTGCGCGAGATTGCCGGGCGGGGCAGGGTGCCGATTGTGACGGGGGGGACGGGGCTCTACCTGCGGGCACTGACCGATGGGCTTTTTGCCGGGCCGGCGCGGCAGGCAGACTTGCGGGCGCGGCTGGAACGGAGCCGCGAAAAGCAGCCCGAAGACTGGCTGCACCGGGTGCTGGCGCGGCTCGATCCGGCTTCGGCGGCGCGCATTCATCGGAACGATGCGCCGAAACTGATCCGGGCGATTGAAATTTGCCTGGCGGCGCGGAAGCCCATGTCGCAGGTGATGGCGCGCGATCCACTGACCGGCTTTCGGATGCTGCGGATCGGACTCAATCCGCCGCGGCAGACGCTGTATGAACGGCTCAATCAGCGCTGCGCGGCAATGTTTGCGGCGGGGCTGATCGAGGAAACGCGCGACCTGCTCGACCGCTACGGTCCGGTAAAGGCTCTCGACTCGCTGGGTTACCGGCAGGCCCTGGGGGTGCTGAACGGCTCGCTGAGCTTGCCGGCGGCCCTGGAAGCCGCGCAGCAGGGGCATCGCAACTATGCGAAGCGGCAGTTGACGTGGTTTCGCCGCGAGCCGGAGGTGCACTGGGTGGCGGACTTTGGCGATAAGGCGGAGACGCTGCGGCTGGCGACTGCGCTGGTTCAAGAGAATTTGTAAATTCAGGCATGTAAATTCAAGCGGGGTCTGTGTCCGGAACGAGTCCTGTATCCGGACCGAATCGAGCAGCGAAAAACTGTCCCGTGCATCCGTTAAACTGAACGGTGGGAGCGGCGTTTCGATTCTCAAGGAGCGCGCCCAGGAACGGAGTCCTCTTGGCAGAGACAATTTATGACGTGGTGATTATTGGCAGCGGTCCGGCGGGCTACACGGCGGCGATCCGCGGCGCGGAGTACGGGCTGAAGGTCGCTCTCATCGAGAAGTCGGACAAGCTGGGCGGCACCTGCCTGCATGTGGGGTGCATTCCCACCAAGGCGATTCTGTTCAATGCGGAGATTTGGGATCATCTGAAGCACGCGGCCGACTACGGCATCGACGGCGTGACCGCGCCGGTTCTCAACTGGCAGACGGTGTTGAAGCGCAAGAACGGCATTGTCGCGAAGCACGCGAAGGGACTGGAGTTCCTGATGCGGAAGAACAAGGTGACGACCATCGAAGGCTACGGACGGCTGACGGGCCCGGCCAAGGATGGCGTGCATACGGTCGAGGTGTATACCGAGGGCGGCGGCGGCGCGGCGGGCGAAACCAGCCAGGTGAAGGGCAAGAACGTGATTCTGGCGACCGGCTCCGAGGCGCGCACGATTTTTGGACTGGAACCCGATAGCCGCATCCTGACCAACGTTGAAATTCTGGCCATCAACCAGGTTCCCAAGTCGCTGATCGTGATTGGGGCGGGGGCGGTAGGCGTGGAGTTCAGTTCGATTTTCCGCAGCTTCGGCTCGGAAGTGACCATCGTCGAGTTTTTGCCGCGTGCTGTGCCGGTCGAGGACGAGGAAATTTCGAAGGAACTGACGCGGGTGTTCAAGAAGCGAGGCATCGACATGAATACCGGCTCGAAGGTCGAGAAGATCGAGAAGACCGAGGCCGGCGTGAAGGTGACCTGGACCGACTCCAACGGCAAGACGCAGGTGAAGGAAGCCGAGAAGGTGCTGGTGGCCGTGGGCAGGGCGCCGCGCACCGACAACATCAATCTCGACCGCATCAAGGCCGAGGTGGAGCGCGGATTTATCAAGGTGAATGAAGCGCAGGAGACGGCGGAGCCGGGCGTGTTTGCCATCGGCGATATTGTGGCGGGCCTGCCGCAACTGGCCCATGTGGGCGCGATGAGCGGGATTGTGGCGATGTCGAAGATTGCCGGCCGGAACTTCAGGCCGGTGCGCCGCGACCGGATTCCGGGCTGCACGTATACCGAGCCGCAGATCGGTTCGGCGGGGCTGACGGAGGCGCAGGCGAAGGAGAAGGGCTACACCGTCAAGGTGGGAAAATTCCCGTTCGCGGGCAACTCCAAGGCGACGATTGTGGACAGCCACGACGGCTTCGTGAAGATCGTGTCGGACGCAAAGTATGGCGAGATTCTGGGAGTTCACATCATCGGGCCGCAGGCGACGGAATTGATTGCCGAGGCGGTGGCGGTGATGGAGTTGGAGGGCACGGTGGAGGAGATGATGTTCACGATCCACGCGCATCCGACGCTGTCGGAAGCGATGCTGGATGGCTACGGCGCGGTGGAAGGCATGGCAATCAACGCATAAGGGAGCGGCGCCGCCGGTGCGGCGCCGTCAGGTTGCCGACGCCTATAATGAGACGAGACCCTGATTCCTATTTTCCGGACGCGCGCTCTCCTTGTGGGCTTACGCGGCGTGCCGGGCGAGGGAGGATTCCTTTGGCGCCGTCTTCCGACGACTCGAAACGATTGCAGCCGCCGTCCGGTATTTCCCGCACCTTAGAGCAGAAGCCGGCAACGATTCCCGTGCAGGCCGCCAGCGGTGTGCTGGGCAATATTGGCGACAACGCGGTGACCGGGCGGGCCGAATCGATCCGCTACAGCACGGACGAAGAGATGATCTGGCAGGAGTCGCCCTCGCTGGCGCTGCTGGTGCCGCGCTTGATCAAGTACGCGATTTTGATGGCGATTGTGCTGATCGCCTGCGCGGTGGGGCGTGGTGTTGTCGGGAGCAATCCGGCGGCGCAGGCGGCGCTGGAGCGCGGGGGCATTCGCGCTACGGCGGAAGGCCGATCTGCCGGGCCGGCGCGCCGGCTGGGACACAAGCCGCGGAGCGGCCATCGCGCGGCAGAGGCGGCTGCCGACGGGAACTCTTCCGATGGAACATCCGAAGCGGTACCGGAGACGCCGCGGAGCGAACCGGGCAACGAAGCAGGACTGGGACTGGACCGCATTCTTCTGCTGATCAAGCTCGGTTTCGGCGGGCTGTTTACGCTGCTGCTGCTGCTGTACCTGTTGAAGCTGAAGACGACCAAATACTGTGCGTCGAGCCAGCGGCTGATCGTCGAAGAGGGGTCCTGGCATTCGGAGAACCGGCCGTACGAACTGCACCGGCTGGGGGATGCGGTGATCCAGAGGCCGCTGTTGCTGCGCATGATGGGCGTTTCGAATCTGGTGATTATTGCGCCGCACATCGAATTGTATGGGTTGCGCAATGCCGACTATGTTCGCGACATTCTGCGCCAGGGCGGGCAACTGGAGGCCCAGCGGGTCGACAAGATTCGCTGGCGATAGAGAACAAGAGCGAGGGGCCCGGTGGTTGGGTGCTACCTGGGCCGCCTGTCATCAAGCTTGGATACGGTGGCACCCACGCCATGGACGGGCGTAGCCCTGGTTGATGACGGGCTACGCGCATCTTCAGTCTCGATGGGCTTCTCTGAAAGACCCTAAAATTCCGTTGGAAAAACTTAGTTGGGAACGCCGGGCGTTTCGGCGGCGGCGAAGGTGCATTCGCGGCACTGGCAGTTTTTGCGCAGGTAATCCCAGGAATAGATGCCGCCGGAGTGGCCGTCGAGCCAGTTGAACTGGAGTGCGTAGCGGCCTACGGCATGGGCGCTGGCCGGTTTGGCGGGCGGAGTGTACATGGGGAGCAACTCGGTGGGCTTTGGCTTGGGCTGGCCCGACTTGCGGCCGTCGGCTTTGCGCTCCTCGTTGCAGGTGGCGCAGGGGCAGGCATCGCGGAGCCAGGCAAAGGTCCAGGCACTTTTGTGGCCGTCGGCCCAGTCGATCTCAAGGCCTTTGCCTTCGGTCAGCAGGACGCGGACTTTCTCCGGCGTGATGGCGATGCGGGGCAGCGGGCGCTCGGCCTCGGCTTCGAGCGCGTCCTGCTCCTTGCTGACGATGCGGATGCCTTCGTGACTCATGTTCTTATTCTAAGGGAACAGGGAACAGTAGATAGCAGACGGGGGGACAGCCGACTGTTCTCTGTCTGCTATCTACTGTTCCCTGTTTACTGTCCCTTGTTCCAGAAGAACCAGGCGGCCATGGAGAAGCCGATGAAGATGACGAGTCCGCGCAGGACGGACTGGGGGACGTGCCGGGCGAGGCGGGCGGAGGTGTAGCCGCCGATGGCGCAGGTGAGCATGGCCAACAGGCAATAGCGCCAGACGACCTGTCCGCTGACGACGAAGATGAGGAAGGCGACTCCGTTGGCCAGGGTGCTGGAGACGACTTTGAGGGCGTTGATTTCATTGAGGTCCTGGAAGCCGAAGAGGGAGAGCAGGGTGATGATGAGGAAGCCGGCTCCCGCGCCAAAATAGCCGATATAAAAGCAGACGAAGATGGTGCAGACGAAGATGGTGGTGCGGCGGGGCGGGCGGGCTTCGCCGGGGAGAAGCTTGGCGCGGCGGGTAAGCCAGCGGGAGACGGGGCCGCTGGCGGCAAAGATGGTGGCGGCCACCAGCAGCAGCCAGGGCACCAGGCGCATGAAGGTGGCCTGCGGGGTATTGAGCAGCACGATAGCGCCGACGGTGCCGCCGAGAAGGCCGGCCAATCCCATGGGAATGGCGAGGCGCATGTTCTTGCGGATGTCTTCGCGGTAGGCGGCGATGGAGGTGAGCTGGCCGGGCCAGAGGGCGACGGTGTTGGTGGCGTTGGCCTGGATGGGCAACATCTTCATGCCCAGCATGGCGGGAAAGAGCAGGAACGAGCCGCCTCCGGCGACCGCGTTGAGCAGACCGGCGAGAAAGGCTGTGACGGTGAGCCAAGCCCAGCGCCAGTCAATCAGTTGGAATTGGGGAAGACCGGAAGCGACGATCATCTGCGTTTTATTGTAGAGGGCCGGCGGGTTTTCAAGGGCGAAGGATAGTGGCGGGGAGGGCGGTTTGAGGGCGAAAGATTGCGAATTTGGAGGCAAGGGGGCTAAGCCGGAGGTTTCGGCGCAGGGACAGGAGAAGATTTTGTCAGCTAAGTGAATGAAAGTTATGGGGATAACTTATTGGATCGTTATATGAGTGTATTACGCGCATGTTTTATGCATCTTTTGTGCTATAGTCTCCATCAGATGAAGTGAGCGGTTGGGAGTGACACTCCCGGCCCAGAGATTCGAAATCATCTGGAGGACAGAATCATGGCAATTACTCGTTGGGATCCGTTTCGTGAAGTTGTCGCATTGCAGAACCGTATGAACTCTCTTTTCCGCGACATGAACGATGGGGGCGAGGCTCCATTGACGACTGCCAGCTTCGTGCCCGCGGTCGATGTTTACGAAGACGACAAGAAGGTCATGTTGAAGCTTGAGGTTCCGGGGGTCGAGGAGAAGGACCTGGACGTGAGCGTGGAAAACAACACGCTGACGGTAAAGGGAGAGCGCAAGTTCGAGAAGGAAGAGAAGGAAGAGAATTTCCACCGGATCGAGCGGCGCTATGGCGGCTTCTTCCGCGCATTCACACTGCCTTCGACGGTGGATACGGAGCATGTGCAGGCCAGCTACAACGCGGGCGTATTGAAGTTGGAGCTGACCAAGCGGCCGGAAGCGCAGCCGAAGCAGATCAAGATCAATGTGGCGGCTTAAGAGCAGCTTCTAGCCGCTAGCTTCTAGCTGTTAGCTTGGTCGTGCTTGTGGCGCAGACTGGGCTTGGGCACGAGTCAGGCTTGGGATTGGAAGCGCCGGGAGAGGTAAATGCAAATTTGCCGGCCCGGCGCTTGTTTTTTGTGTGACGTGGGACCAGGGAAATCAATCTGAGTGAGTAGTGGGCTGGGGCCTCGCAGTGTTGTGTGGGACGAGCGAGAGGCTGGCGGCCGGGAGCGGAAGATATGGCGATTCGTTGGGAAAAACTGACAGTCAAGTCGCAGCAGGCGATGCAACAGGCGCAGGAACGGGCGACGGAACTTGGCAATCCGGAGATGCAGCCGGTGCATTTGCTGTTGTCGCTGATCGAGGATCGCGAAGGCGTAATTCCTGCTGTGCTTGAAAAGATCGGTGTGCCCACCGAACGGTTGGAGAGCGATCTGCACAGCATCGAGGAAAAACTGCCTCGAGTGGCAGGAGCGGCGGCGCAACCGGGACTCAGCCAGGCGTTGAACAAGGCGCTGGAGCAGGCGTTCCGGGAGGCCGCGAACTTTAAGGACGAGTACGTTTCGACAGAGCACTTGCTGCTGGGCGCTGCCTATCAGAAAGGCGATGCGGCGGGTGAGGCGCTGGTGGCCCTGGGCGCGACGCACGACGCGATTTTGAAGGCGCTGACGGCGGTACGCGGATCGCAGCGAGTGACGGACCAGAATCCCGAAGGAAAGTTTCAGGCGTTGGAGAAGTATGCCAAGGACCTGACGGAGCTGGCGCGCAGGGGCAAGCTGGACCCGGTGATTGGGCGCGACGAGGAGATTCGGCGCGTGGTCCAGGTGCTGAGCCGCAGGACGAAGAACAATCCGGTGCTGATTGGCGAGCCGGGCGTGGGCAAGACGGCGATTGTGGAAGGACTGGCGCGGCGGATTGTTTCCGGCGACGTGCCGGAGAGCCTGAAGGACAAGCGGGTGATCTCGCTCGACCTGGGATCGATGCTGGCGGGAGCGAAGTATCGCGGCGAGTTCGAGGACAGGCTGAAGGCGGTGTTGAAAGAGATTGAAGAGTCGAATGGACAGGTGGTGCTGTTTATCGACGAGTTGCATA
This sequence comes from Terriglobales bacterium, assembly GCA_015654835.1. GTDB lineage: Bacteria > Acidobacteriota > Terriglobia > Terriglobales > Acidobacteriaceae > Telmatobacter. Next base: position 21,327 of record JAATGG010000264.1, on the reverse strand, counting down.
CGCTGGTGGGCGCGGGCGCGGCAGAAGGCGCGATTGACGCCAGCAACATGCTGAAGCCGGCGTTGGCGCGCGGCGAGTTGCGGGCGATTGGCGCGACCACGCTGAACGAGTACCGCAAATACATTGAGAAGGATGCGGCGCTGGAGCGGCGCTTCCAGATTGTCTATGTGGGCGAGCCGAACGTCGAGGACACGATTGCGATTTTGCGCGGGCTGAAGGATCGCTACGAGGCGCACCACAATGTGCGCATCAAGGACGCGGCGATTGTAGCTGCGGCAACGTTGTCGCACCGCTATATCAGCGACCGGTTTTTGCCCGACAAGGCGATTGACCTGGTGGATGAGGCGGCGGCTTCGTTGGCGATCCAGATCGGCTCAGTGCCGACGGAGATCGACCAGTTGGAGCGGCAGGCTACTTCCCTGGAGATTGAGCGCGCGGCGCTGAAGCGGGAGACCGATGCGAACAGCCTCGACCGGCGGGATGTGGTAGAGCGCGAACTGGCCACGCTGCAGGAGCAGATTACGGCGCTGCGCTCGCGGTGGACGCGGGAGCGCGAGGCGATCAGCCGCATCAGCGAATTGAAGAAGAAGATCGAGGCGCTGCGATTCGAGGCGGAGGAGCAGACGCGCAAGGGACAGTTGGACCGCGCGGCACAGATTCAATATGGCGAACTGCCCAAGCTGGAGACGGAATTGAAGCAGTTGAACGCGCTGCAGGATGGAGCCGGACAGGACGGCAAGTCCGGAGTGGCGCGCATGTTGAAGGAAGAGGTGGATGAGGAAGACATTGCCGGGATCGTGAGCAAGTGGACGGGGATTCCTGTTTCGCGGATGCTGGAAGGCGAGGTCAAGAAGCTGGTGACGATGGAGACGCGGCTGCGGGAGCGCGTGGTGGGGCAGGATGCGGCGCTGTCGGTGGTGGCGAATGCGATTCGTCGTTCGCGCGCGGGGTTGAGCGATCCGAAGCGACCGATTGGTTCCTTTATTTTTCTGGGACCGACGGGCGTGGGCAAGACGGAGACAGCACGAGCGCTGGCGGAGTTTCTGTTCGACGACGAGCAGGCCATGCTGCGCATCGACATGAGCGAGTACATGGAGAAGCATGCGGTGGCACGGCTGATTGGCGCGCCTCCAGGGTATGTGGGCTATGACGAAGGCGGGCAGTTGACGGAGGCGGTGCGCCGCAGGCCGTATGCGGTGATCCTGTTCGACGAGATCGAGAAGGCGCATCCGGACGTGTTCAACATCCTGCTGCAAGTGATGGACGATGGGCGGTTGACGGACGCGAAGGGACGCACGGTGGACTTTAAAAACACGGTGCTGATTATGACGTCGAACCTTGGAGCGGCGCTGCTGACGGCCGATACGCTGAAGACCGACCACGATCTGGAAATGGCGCGGGAGTCGGTGATGCGGGTGCTGCGCGAGCACTTCAGGCCGGAGTTTTTGAACCGCGTGGACGACATCGTGATCTTCCATACGCTGGGACACGCGCAGATGAACGAGATTCTGGAACTGCGGCTGAACGAGGTGCGGAAGCTGCTGGAAGACCGGCAGATTTCGCTGGAGTTGACGGAGCCGGCGCGGCAACTGATTCTGGCGTCGGGCATGGATGCGGCGTATGGGGCTCGTCCGCTGAAGAGGGCACTGCAACGGATGGTGCAAGATCCGTTGGCGATGAAGATCCTCGATGGGGAGGTGCTGCACGGATCGCATGTGCGGGTGGATGTGGATCGCGATTCGAACCAGTTGCGGTTTGAACCGATGAGCCGGGAGGCGATGGCTTAGAGGCGGATTGCTGGCTGGTTAGCTGGTTAGCTGGTTAGCTAGTTAGCGAGTCGGCGCTTGGATGGCTTGTTGGGTTGTTTGGATGTTGGGGGCCTCGGGGATATTCCTTCGAGGCCTTTTTATTGTTTTGAGCTTTATGACTTTTGATTCTGTGAGGGCGAGGGGGTGTGGCTGGTTTCGGTGTTGCGGAGAGCTTCGTGAATGATCATTTTCAGGTAGGTCTGATAGCGTAAGCCTCGTTCAGAGGCCTGTATGCGTGCTTTGGCGATATCTTCCGGATCGAGGCGGATCGTTGTCGAAGGCAATGCGGCTTTTCTGGCGACTGTGCCGATGCCGACGCGGCCTTCTGCAGTGGCCTTCTCGAACTCGCTTGCCAAAGCGTCCTCGTTCGATTCCCACCAGGAGGCTTCTTCCGTTTCATTTGCGAAGGTCTTGTTTTTCAATTCTTCCAACATCGCCGTTCCTCTTCAGGGATAAGAAGTAGCGCTGGAACCGTAGCTACGTTGCAGCTATTTTGCAACTACTGGCGTAGTTCGACCAGGGTGGCGCCTTGGCCGCCTTCGTTCTGGGGGGCTTCGGCGAAGGTGGCTACGTGGGGGTGGCTCTTGAGGAATTCGCGGACGCCGCGGCGGAGGATGCCGGCACCGTGTCCGTGGATGATGCGGACGCGGGGGAGGCCGGCCAGGAAGGCGCGGTCGAGGTACTTTTCGAGATCTTCGGTGGCTTCGTCGACGGTGCGGCCGATGAGGTTGATTTCCATGCGCATGTCGTCGGTGTTGGCGCTGGTAACGGTGACCTGTACACCCTTCTGCTTGCGGGCGGCGGCGAGGGGATCGGCCCGTTCTGTGGCCTGGGCGCTGCCGGGGCGAAGGACCTCGGCGATGTCGTCGCGCTTGATGCGCATCTTGATGGGGCCGAGGGCGACTTCAAAGAGGTCTTGCTCGACTTCGCGCTGAACGGTGGCTACCTTGTTCATCGACTTGAGGCGGACCTGATCGCCGGCGGCAACGTGGCGGACGACATGCGGCTGGGCGTTGGTGTCGCCCTGGTCGGCTCCGCTGCGATGCGCGACGACGGTCTGGTTGAAGCTCTCTTGAAACTCGCGGCGCAGGCGGATCATGCGGCGCTCCGCTTCTTTGGACAGCTTCTGCTGGGCGGCGCGGTCTTCAATGGCGCGCACGTTTTCGCGCATCTGGAACTCGAAATCCTTGAGCAGCGAGGCCAGCTTGGTTTCAAGCTCGCGGGTGCGGGCGCGCAACTCGGTGTCGCCTTCGCGGGCGAGGCGGGCACGCTCCTGATTGAGGGCGTATTGCTGCTCGCGGGCGGCTTTGCGATCGGCTTCGAGCTGGGTGAGCTCGTTGTGGAGGCGGTCGAGGAAGCGGGCGATATCCACCTGCTGGGAACCGAGGCGCTGACGGGCGGCGGTAATGATGGTGGCGTTGAGGCCGAGGCGCTCGGCGGTCTGGATGCCGGCGGAGGCGCCGGGGACGCCGAGGCGAAGCTGGTAATTGGGCGCGAGGGTCAGTTCATCGACGCCGGCGGCGGCATTGAGCACGCCGGGCGTGTTGGCGGCGTAGACCTTGAGCGAGGTGTGATGGGTGGAGATGAGGGACCAGGCGCCGGCGGTGAGGAAGTAGCTGGCGACGGCGACGGCCAGCGCGGAACCTTCTTCGGGATCGGTGGCGGAGCCCAACTCGTCAAGCAGGACGAGGGAACGGCTATCGGCCAGGCGCGAGAGGCGGTCGAGGTTGGTGATATGGGCGGAAAAGGTGGAGAGCGCGGCTTCGATGGACTGGGCGTCGCCGATATCGGCCAGGAAAGCGTCAAAGACGGGGAAGCTGGCGGCGGTGGCGGGTATGGGCAGGCCTGCCTGGGCCATCATGGCCAGCAGCGCGGTGGTCTTGAGGGTGACGGTTTTGCCGCCGGTGTTGGGTCCGCTGATGATGAGCTGGCGGGCCTCGGCGGTGAGTTCCAAAGTAAGCGGGATGACACGGCCACCGGTGGCGCGAAGACGCTTTTCAAGCAGAGGATGGCGGGCGGCCTCAAGGTGGAGGCGATCGGGTGCGATGGCGGGGGCTACACACTCGTAGTCGCGGGCAAAGCGGGCGCGGGCCTGCAGCGTATCCACTAAAGCGAGAACGCGGGCACCTTCCACAAGGGCTTCGGCATAACCGCCGACCATGTGGGTGAGGGCGACGAAAATGCGGTGGATTTCAGCCTGTTCCTCTTCGAGAAGGCGGACGAGCTCGTTGTTCTGCTCGATGGTTTCGAGGGGCTCGACGTAGACGGTCTGGCCGGAGGAACTGGCACCGTGGACGACGCCGGAGACGCGGCGCTTGAGATCGGAGCGGACGGGGATGACGAAGCGCTCGCCGCGGATGGTAATGAGGTCGTCCTGGGTGGCGCCGTCGCTGGAGAGCTTGCGGAGGGCGGCGCGGAGGCTCTCTTCGATGAGGCGCTGCTGGCGCTCCTGCTCGCGGCGGATGCGGCCGAGTTCGGGAGAGGCGTCGTCGGCGAGGGAGCCATCGGGCTGAATTTTGCGCTCGATGGACTCGGCGAGCGAACGGAGGCCGGTGGAAAGGCCGGCAGAGAGGCCGGAGAGACCGGGAAGCCTGCCCAATACACGCGCGGGAGGGGACTGCAGAAGCGATTGCCAGGCGGCGATGTCGTTGGCGATGCGGGCGATGGCCTGCAGTTCATTGGCCTCAAGGGCGGCGCCGGGGATATGGGCCTTGGCGGCAAGCTGGGTGGGATCGAAGAGTCCGCCGAGGGGGATGGAAACCTGTTCGCCGAGGAGGAGACGGAGTTCGCCGGTGAGCTGGTGCTGGCGGGTGATCCACGATTCATCGGTGGAGGGCTGAAGGTCAAGGATGGCGGCGCGGCCCACGGGAGAGGCGGCAAAACCAGCCACCAGAGCCAGGAGCGGCTGCCACTCAAGTGCGGCAAAGTCGGCGTTGGCAACGGGAGACGGAATGGGATCGAGGAGAGGCATGGCTTTCAGGCTCAGCCACTATCTTACGGGGTTGGGCGGGATGGCTTGCTTGCGGGAGCAGCGAGGCGGTCGTGGCGCATCGATTGGGATTTGAAACGCAGTTCGTTCGAGCACAGAGGAAATGCTTCGGGCGGAAGCGGGGCCGCTCAAAAATGGGGGATTGCGATCCGGGGCTGGAGAGCCTGTTTCCGCCGCGTATTGCCGAGACAGGAACAGGCTGGCCAGAGCATTTCGCGCAAGGGCGCGCGGTTAACGAACTTTGCCGGCTGCCGGTAGCGAATCCGCGGAGGGCGGAGCGGGGGGATTGGGGGCGATTGGGCTGTCCGCTTCGCTGAACCAGGCAACGCCGCCACCGACCAGCGGTGCGTGATCGAGCAGGGTGGAGGCCTGGAGACGGAAGCGGGGATTCTCCAACTCGCGCTGGGCGGCGGCGAGAAACAGAGGCGCGGAACGGGAGATGCCTCCGCCGATGACGATGACGTCGGGAGCGAACTGGGCGAGGACGAGGCGCAACGCCTGGCCGAGGTGACGGCCGAATTCGGTAAAGATTGCGGCAGCATCGGGATCGCCGGGCGCGGAAGCGGCGATGGCAGACACCTCACGAAGGACGCCGGTACGCTGCTGGTAGTCGCGGCGGATGGCCCGGGTCGAGAGGGCATCTTCGACGATGCCAGCCTCATAGGGGAGGTTCCAGATTTCTCCGCCGGGAGGGACGCCGGGGCCTTCGGTGACAACGTGCCCATCGACGGCGAAGGAGGAACCGATTCCTGTGCCGAGGGTGATGCCGACAGCCCGAGGGACGCCGCGGGCGGCACCGGCTCCAACTTCTCCGAGGAGAAAGGCGTCGGCATCGTTGAGGAAGCGGACCTGCTCCGGCTGCCAGCCGAAGCGCTGGGCAAGGAGTTGGCGGAGACTCACTCCATAGAGATAGGGGAGTTTGTGGCGCATCTGGCTGACGCCGGCCTGGTAATCGAAGGGGCCGGGCATGGCCAGTTCCGCGCCGAGGATTTGGCCGGACTCGCTGGATGCCTGCTGGCCGAGGGAGTGGAGGACTTGAACGAAGGCATCCGGAGTTTGTTCGGCAGGATGCGGGGCGGCGACGATGGAGCCAAGCCGATAGGCATCTTTGTAGCAGACGGCGGCGGAAACGTGGCTTCCTCCCACGTCGTAAACCAGGACAGAATTTTGCGAATCGGCAGTCACGCGTACCTCGAAGGATGGAAGGCTGATAGCGTTATCATCCCTCCCCATGATAGCCATTGGCAAGGGGCTGTTGCACCGCGATTTGGGCAACAGCCCGTTTCTTTGAGGCATGTATGTTTTTGCCGTGGAGGGGCATCGGATGAGCGGCAAAGGGGGCGTGGGCTTTTGGCTGGAATCTCCTATTGTTTTTTGAGAACGGCGGTGGCTTTTTCGTCGCTCAGGATGACGCCTTCGAGATTGCGGAAGGCATTGGCCTGATCGGGCGGAATCTGCACCTGGCGGACGATGTATTCGCGTTCGCAGTGAAGCAGGTTGGCCTTGGCGGTTACCGAGGAGCTATAGCTGGCGAACGCCACGTCGATTTTTACGGGGTCGGGAATTTCATCGACTACATAGCCGGCGGGAATGGCGATATCGAAGCTGTCATGCCAGTGGCCGGTGGCATTCAGGTCAATGGGGAGGGTACGGGGCTTGTCGTTGAAGGGCAGGGCGAACGAACCGACGACATGAGGGCGGACCAGCAGGAGAGGTCCGGCGGTGTGGGCGTACTGGCCGGCGGTGAACTTGTAATGGAATTCGAGGGGCTTGTCGAGGGCAGGCGGCTGCACGAATTCAAAGGCATCGAGGGTGGCACCGGGGACGGTGGAGGCGACATGCGTTTCCCAGATTGTTTTTCGTTCCTTCTCGTCGGTTTTTTTGAGGAAGAGGCGGAACTCTGCGCCGTCGGGACCGGAGTGAGAGGTATCGACAATCCCGGTGAGGGTTCCGTCGGCCGAGAGGGTGAAGGAGCCTTTCTGCTCCGTGCCGTTGGCGTCGGGATCGAGGACAGGCAGAGCGATGATCTGGCTGGAGGGTCCGGCGGCGAGAGTGCCGTATCCCCCTTGCAGATAAGAGGGCAGATTGCCGACGGGGGTGTGTTCGTTGGTGGGATCGAAGATGAGATAACGCTTGCCGTTTTTGGCCTTCACGACTGCCTGGAGACGAGGGTCTTGCAGGTTGCTGGGAAGCTCGATGGCGGCGATCATGTGATTGCCGAGCAGCGAGGGCTGGTCAGGATCGACAACGCCGCGGCGGTCATCCACGGGAACGTAGAAGGCCTGGATGCCGGCGACCTGCAACATGGAGATGAGGAGAGTGGTCTTGTCTTTGCAGTCGCCATATTTGTTGTGGAAGATATCGGAGGCGTGGTTGGCCTGCAGGCCGCCGATGCCGCGCATGACGATGAAGTAACGAATGTTTTTCTGGATGGACTCGGTGATGCGGCTTAGCTTGGTGTAGAAGTCGGGCGCACCGGCGATGAGCTGCTGAACCTTGTCTACGATCTCGGGGGACGGGTCGGGGCGGTTTGCTTCGAGGGTCGTAACCCACTTGCCGATCGCGCGCCACTGGTTGTCAGTGCCGACGACGGCGGCATCTCCCCATTGGATATCCATGCGGGCGGCGAGGGCAGGCCATTCGGGGCTGGAGGGGATATCGCGGAGAATGAGCGCGGGCTCGTCTTTGAGCTCCCAGCGCCAGTGGTTTGGAGCGACTTCAACCGGCTTGACGGGGAGATGGTTGCGCCAGGCTTCGGCATGGGCGCGACCGGCGGGGAGGTCGACTTCAAGAGCCTGGAAAGCGATGGGGGTGTCGCTCTGGATCTGCCAGATTTTTTCCTGCAAATAGGGCTGGAGCAATTCCTCGGACTCACAGAAGAAGGTGGCGCCCACATCGAGGGCTGGGGGCTGGACGATGCGATATTTGCGCGTGGAATACATGACGGGAACATCGGTATCGCCGTGTTCGACGAAGTCGGTGTCCTGGGCCTGAAATTGCTTTTGATCGGCGGCGAGGGTCCAGGCGCGGAAGTAGTTGAGCTTCTCATCGTCGTCGTAATCGACCTCACAGATATTGTCGCGGCCTTGCGGCTTGAGAATGCGAACGGCCTGGCGTTGCCGCTCGACGGCGCGGCCCTGAGCGTCGATGGTTTCAACGAACTCATTGAAGAGGACGACGGCCGAGGCATTCCGGGCGTAGTCGGGCGTGGGAGTCTTCGCGGCGTCGAGTCCCCATTGGGGCAGGGGCTGCTTATCTTTGTTGAACCAACTGGCGAGGCCCGGCTGGCAGGCGCAGAGAAGCAGCGCGGGCATGGTGAGCCGGGCGAGTAGAGCCTTGATGGAGAGCGCGGAGGCCATGATCAGTTTCCTTTGGCGATTGGGGAGCGCATGAGCACGAGTTGCTGCTGATCGGCCGTTGCGGTCTTTTGATAGAAGTTGTGAAGCTCCGTGTAATTGTCGGGAGTGAGGAGCGTGAAATTATAGATCAGGAGCCGCTTCACCTTGACAGCGCCATCCGCGGGCAGGGAGAGGATCTTGAGGAAAGCATGGTCGGGCCATTGAATGTCGGTCGTTTGCGGCGCGCTCTCGGCGGTGAAGCCGGCCGGCAGATGATAGGTGACATCGTCTTGCACGGCCCTGGCATATTGAACGTCGATGGGAGCGGTGCGCTTGTCTTCTGCGACGAAGGGATGCTTGCTTCGCGATTCAAAGAACAGGCCGGGCAGGAAGAGGCGCTTGCCGGTGGCGGTTCCCATGTTGCCATTGACGTTGACGATGGCGAGCAGATTGACGTCGGGATCGTCCAAGCCGATGAAGTGATCGGTTTCGACCTGAACGCCATCGGGCACTTCATTGTGGATGTGTTCGTCGAATCGTTCTCTGATTTCTTCAGGGTCGTTTTGGAGGGCCAGTTGGCGCCAGTGCAGTGCTTCGGGGCCGGTCATCGCGATGCGCACGGTTCCTTTCATGCTTCCATCGGCATTGATCCGGAGATCGGCTATGCGTTTTGTCACGGCGGTCTTATAGAGGACGGCGGGGGTGGTGGAAAGACTCGGTCCGTTGGCGGCAAGATGGAATCCGGAGGCCAGGCCGTGCTTCCAATGAACCTGACCGAAGGTGCACATTTTCTGTCCTGGATCGAGGAGAATGCTCTTGCCTGCAATTTCGACTTCGACGAGATAATCGTCCAACTGACCGGAGTCTAAGAAGCGGGGATCGAAGAGGGCGCGACTGCGGTCGGTCACCTCCACAGGCCAGACTTTCAGATTGGCGGCGCGGCCGAGCGCTATGTAGAGCAGAGTGATTTCATCGCTAGAACCGCTTTGCTGCTTCCACACATCTTCGGCGTTCTTGATGCTTTTGATTTTCTCGGCTTTGCGTTCGGCCTCGGACTTTATGCGGCTGAAATTGGTGTTGTCGAGCTTTAAGACGGCTGCATAAATTTTGCGGGCTTTCTGCTCGTCGGTGTCGGTGGGAGCGACGATCACTGCGACTGTCTTTTTTAGCTGGGAAGTGGGAGTGGTGAAGTCCCCGGTTTCCCGTGCCCAGCGCTTGCCTTCGGAGTCCCAGAATTCCTCGCCTGTGTGAGCGTAGGTGTAGTAGAACTCAACGCGTTTGTTGATGGTATTAAGCGGCGGCATCCAGTCTTCGTGCGGGGTGGGGGGAATGTCGGTGAGATCGACGGTATAGCGGCCACTGACGTTTTGAACCACCGAGTCGAGAGGAAGGGAAGTTACGGCATACATGAGCTGACCGAGGTGTTGCCCGCGGTCATTGGTGATGGAACGCCAGGCACTGTTGACATCGACAGCGCGGAACATATAGTGCGCTTTGTGGACGAAATAAGGCTGCTGAATATGCCAGGTCGGCGAGGAGACCATGTTGTCGTCGTAACGAAGCTCAAGCCGATACTCGAGGATGCTGCCGACTTCAACATTGGGCAGGGTGAAGACCATGGTGTTGACTTGAGATTTGCCGTTCTTTATGTCCATGAGGTCATCAGGCTTGGTGGTCAGCGGAACGATGGTTCCATCGGGGTGGATGGTGCGGCCCTTGATACCGGTGACCTTGAACTGGCCGGGCTCATAGGGGACGCGGATCGTGGCCAGTTCCTTGCCTTTTTCCGCGAGCACTTTGATGCGCTCGTAGTAGCTGTGGAAGTGGAGGATGTCGTCGGTAGTTTCTTCGCGATAGAGATAGACGGCTGCTGCCCCGGGGGCTTTGGGATCGGAGGTCATCTTGAGCTCTGCGTCGGTGGGGGGCTGGAACTGGGCGTGGGCGAAGACTGGGAAAAACAGGGTCAGGAGCAGGAGCACGCCATGGAGCAAGGTGCGAATCCGCATGAATTTTTCCTTCGGTGTCAGGTAGCTAAAAGTTTAGCGCGGAGGGCTCCGGGGGATGAAGCTGGGCTTTTTAGTGCGGAGGATTTTGCGGGAGGTTCGTCGGTGACGTGGACGAGCCTTTCGACCTGCCCGGGACGACGTTATCGAGATAGAAACTGCAAGAGAAGGTTGCCAGCTTTGTTTGCCGATGCTTGTGACTGCGGCTTGCTTGCCAGTTAGACTTTGTTACCTGCTGCCGGTGGCTGGTGATGTGGCGGAGAGAAGGGTGGAGACCAGGGCGAGGGGGAGGCCGACTACGTTGAAGTAGCAGCCTTCGATGCGGGGAATCCAGCGAGCGGCGCAGCCCTGGATGGCGTAGGCTCCGGCCTTGTCCATGGGCTCGCCGGTGGCGATGTAGGCGGCGATGTCTTCTTCAGAGAGAGTGAGAAAGCGGACGGCGGTGACTTCGGCGGCTATCTCGGCGGCATCGGCGGTGATGACGGCAACGCCGGTGATTACGCGATGGGTACGGCCGGAGAGCAGGCGCAACATGCGGGCGGCATCGGCGGCGTCTTCGGGTTTGCCGAGGATGCGGTCGTCGATGGTCACGGTGGTATCGGCGCCCAAGACGATCAGAGGCTGGTTGGCCGATGCGGCTTGCCGGACCCATGGAGCGTCGGCCAGTTCGCGAAAGACGGTTTCAGCCTTTTGGCGGGCGAGACGGGTCACATAGGCGATGGGGTCTTCGCCGGGCGCCAGGTCTTCGGGGATGTTGGCAGGGTGCACGGTGAAGGAAAAGCCGGCCTGGGTGAGGAGTTCGCGGCGACGAGGCGAGGCGGAAGCGAGAACCAGCATATCTAGAAATTTAAACCAGATTAGACGGTGAGTCCGGTGTGGAGTCCGGTGGCGGTGGCGAGGCCCCAGGCCATGGCGGGGGTGTTGTGGGCGAAGCCGAAGCGGCCGTCGGGGCCGAGCAGGATGATGCCGCCGTGTCCGCCGAGGCGGTTGTAGAGATAGGCGATGGCCTCGCGGGCGGCGAGCTCGGGATGGGTGCCGGCTGCGACGCGGTCGGTGGCCCATTTGCCGAGGACCAGCTTCATGATGGGTTCGCCCCATCCGGTGAGAGAAACGGCGGCGGCAAGATTGTCGGCGTAGCAGCCGCAGCCGATGAGCGAAGAATCGCCGACGCGGCCGGGAGTCTTGTTGAGGGTGCCGCCGGTGGAAGTAGCGGCGGCAAGATCGCCGTGGACATCGAGAGCGACCGCGCCCACGGTGTCATGAGAATTCAGCAGGGCGGAATCCGGATCAGGTGCGAAGGCGGTTTCAGGGCTCTTGTCGTCGCACAGGGCGGGATCGACGGACGGCTGGTGGCCGGAGAAGGTGATATCGGCCAAGCCGGCGGACTGGCGAGCCTGCGCATGGGCAAGGCGCTCGCGTTCGCGGTCGAGGACCAACTCGGCATTGTCGATGAGATTCATGCCGTGGGCGTGGGCGAAATTTTCAGCACCGGTCCCTACGAAATAGACGTGGGGGCTCTGTTCGAGCACCAGGCGCGCGGCCTGGATGGGATTGCGCAGCCGCTCGACGCAGGCGACGCCACCGGCTTTCATGCGGCCACCGTCCATGAGCAGGGCATCTAGCTGCACGCGGCCATCGGCGGTGAGAAAGCTGCCGCGGCCGGCGTCGAAGGTGGGGTCGTCTTCAAGAACGGTGACGGAGGCTTGAACCGCATCGAGGGCAGAACCGCCGCGGGAAAGGACGGCATGGCCCGCTTCGAGGGCATTGCGGACGCCGGTTTCATGGGCGGCTGCGGCATCGGCGGGAATGGCCCAGGCGCCGCCATGAACGAGGAGAACGGGAGTGTGGAGGGAAGAAGTCGTCACCGGTCCATGGTAGAGCATTGGGGAAGAGAGGATTCGGCGAGCCGCGCCGGGGTGCTTTTTGCTGTGCCCGTTCGCGTTCTTGTCAAAGAGGGGAGAAGAGGCACTGGCGGTAACAGGCTCAAAGGAAGGGACAAAATGTGCCGGGGAGAATTGCAGGGAATTTGGGCGGGATTGGTTAGGCTAAGAACAATTCAAAAAGAAGAGAGAAGGACAGAGGAAAGCGGGTGAGCTTTCCAGATCTGTTTCGTGCCACTTCCGCGAGTTCGCGGACACAAGACGAGGAAAGTCAAGAGCGGCGGAACAGAGCCGTTCTTCCTTTTTTCGAGTGAGTTACTCATACCCGCGGAACGGTGGGACGGGAATGGCGGGTCGATGGTGGAAGCGAATCAGAAAACTGCAGTAGCCAAGAAGGGGAAACGCAAGAGTTCGCAGAAGAAAGCGGCGAGCCGCGGCGGCGCAAAGATGAACAAGGCCGCGGACGAGGCGCTTTCAAAAAACAGTGCGGAGATTGCGGAGTCCCTGGTGAAGAGCACGCTGGGCGGGAATGTGCAGAGCGCCCGCCTGTTGATGGAACTCGCGGAGAGGACGGCACGAAACGGAGCGGCGGAGAAGCCGTCGCGTGTGCACAGCGCCGCGAGCGAACTGGCGGCCGAACCGGAGTGGGCGGGCGAAGTGGGGGGATCCACGGATGAAGCCCACACTGAGACGCACGCCGGGAACCGGACGACAGACGAGAAGCGTGGACTCCTGTTGATTGCAGCAATAACGCACAAAGAGTAAATCGGGAGTAAGCCGGCGATGGGAGCTGGGCCTCTGTCTGTTTTGGAACGGAGCATCGTTGCAAAAGGAGAGAGGCCCGGCGGATGGAGCGCGCGCTATGCGGGGAGCGGGGCGGGAAACTGGACAGGGAACCGGGCAGGAAGCGCGGGAGTGGATTCTTTCTCCGGAAGAATTGGATGCGGAGGAGCTGGAGCGGTTCGGAAGGATTCTGGATCAGAGGCCGGCGAGTTTGCGGGGACGGACGGTGGGCATGGCGCTGGCGGAGCAGTTGCTGCTGGTGAGGACGCGGGAGGGCTGGACGGCTCCGCTGAGGGCGAATGCGGCGCAGAGGGCGTTCGAACGGCGGCGGGGCGAGCGGAACATTGTGCTGAAGGCGCGGCAGATGGGATTGACGACGTGGGCGGCGGCGCGATTTTTTCTGAAGACGATTACGCAGCCGGGAACGCTGACGCTGGAAGTGGCGCATACGCAGGAGGCGGCGGAGGAGATTTTCCGGATTGTGTACCGGTTTCTGGAGTGGCTACCGGGGGAACTGCGCGCCGGTCCGCTGAGAACTTCGCGGGCGAACGTGCGGCAGATGGTGTTTCCAGAGATGGACTCGCAGTACCGGGTGGTTTCGGCGGGAGACCGCAACGCGGGGCGAGGGCTGACGGTGCAGAATCTGCACTGCTCGGAGCTGGCACGCTGGCCGGGCGATGCGGCAGAGACGCTGGCGGGGCTGCGGGCGGCGCTGGCTCCAGGGGCGGAACTGATTGTGGAGTCGACGCCGGACGGGGTGGGGGGCTGTTTTCACGAGGAGTGGCAGAAGGCGGGCGAGACGGGGATGGTGCGGCATTTCTTTCCATGGTGGATGGAGCCGCGCTATCGCGCCCAAGCCGTGGCCGAGGCGAGCCTGACGGACGAGGAGCGGGCGCTGATGACGCGGAACCGGCTCGGGCGGGAACTGGGGCTGGAGTTGGGGCTGGATTTGGAGCAGATCGGGTTTCGGCGGCAGGTGCGCGCGAATTTCCGCGGGTTGGCGCGGCAGGAGTATGCCGAGGACGCGGAGAGCTGCTTTCTGGCGAGCGGGAACTCGGTGTTCGAACTGGCGGCAATCGAGGCGCGGCTGGCGGCGGCGCTGCCGGCTGCAACGCAGAGGCGGAATGGGGAACTGGAGATCTGGCTGCCCCCGCTGAAGGGCAAGGAATACCTGGTGGCGGTGGATCCGGCGGGCGGGGGCAGCGAGGGCGACTACTCGGCAGCCGAGGTACTGGACCTGGAGACGGGGTTGCAGTGTGCGGAGTTTGCCGGGCACGTGGGCGGACTGGAACTGGCGCGGCTGGTTACGGAGCTGGCAGGCGAGTACAACCAGGCGTGGCTGGTGGTGGAGCGGAACAACCACGGCAGCGGAGTGTTGGCGATGGCCGAAGCAGTCTGCAAGTATCCGCGGATCTATCGGCAGGCGGGGCAGCCGGGGTGGCTGACGACCTCAATGAGCCGGCCGGCGGCGCTGGGGCGGCTGGATGCCGCGCTGGTGGAGCAGCCGGAGCGGTTTATGAGCCGGCGGCTGCTGGCGGAGTGCAGGAGCTTTGTGCGCGGGGCGGACGGGAATACGGGCGCGCGGGCGGGCACGCACGACGACCGGGTGATGGCGATGGCGATCGGGCTGGGCGCACGGGCGGAGCTGCTGGAAGGACGGAGAGGGTGATGAGGATTGTTTCATCCTCGCTATCAGGTACTGTGGAGAAAAGCCGGCTGCAATTTGCGGAGAATTGCGGCGGAAGAGCTTAGAATTCCTATAAGTTTCCAGAGAGGGCGGGATTGGCGGTTCTGGCGGTGCAGCATATCCGGCGGATGCGGGGCGGTGCGCAAGGGCAGTTGATGCTGGGCGCAGATGGCCATATCTATGTCGTGAAGTTTCAAAATAACCCGCAGCACATGCGGGTGCTGGCCAATGAGCTGCTGGCCTCACGGCTGGCGACCGCAGCGGGATTGACGGCGCCGGAAGCCGAGTTAGTGGAGGTTTCAGACTGGCTGGTTGAGAACACGCCGGAGCTGGAGATCGATTTGGGCAAGACGCGGGTGAAGTGCCAGGCTGGGTTGCAGTTCGGATCGCGATTCGTGGGCGGGCTGATGCCGGGGCAGGTGGTGGACTTTTTGCCCGAGGAACAGCTTGCGGAGATCAGAAACCTGGGCGAGTTTGCCGGGATCCTGGCACTAGATAAGTGGACGGGCAACGCCAACGGGCGGCAGGCAGTGTTTGCGCGCAAGCAGCGGGAGCGGCGCTATCGCGCGGTGTTTATCGATTACGGCTATTGTTTTCATGCCGGGGAATGGAAGTTCGAGGATATTCCCCTGCGCGGGGTCTACTATCGCAACGATGTCTACCGGGAGATTATCGGATGGGAGTCGTTCGAGCCATGGTTGACGCGGCTGGAGACGATGCCGGCGGAGACGGTGTGGGCGGCGGCCAACGAAGTTCCCCCGGAGTGGTACGGCGGAGACCTGAGTGAGATGGAGGCGCTGGTGGAAAAGCTGCTGGCGCGCCGAAGCAAGGTCCGGGAACTGATTGAAGCATTCGGCCGATCGGATCGGAAGCCGTTTCTTAAATGGGCGGCGATGGGAAAAGAAATGTTGAAAGGCCCTTGGAAGGGACCGTTGTGGGGGTCTAGCATCGAGAGAATGGTGAATTAGAAGGGGCGAGCGGCAGGGATGAAGGGTAGAAACGAGCGGCGGCCATGCGAGTTTCAACTGCTGCGGTACGTGCCGGATGCAGTGCGGAACGAGTACGTGCATATCGGGGTGATTCTGCGTGAGCAGGGCAGCCTGGAGGCGGCCGAGGTGAAGTTTACCCGCGACTGGCGCCGGGTGCGGTGCCTGGACCCGAATGCGGATACTTCGCTGCTGGAAGGCATGGAGAGCGAACTGCGCAAGCGGTTCAAGGAAGAGCCGCAGGGCAAGTTGATGCGTCTGCTGGACGAATCGCTATCGCTGAATGTACAGATGACCGTACCCAAGGCTTACCTGGCGGAAAGCCTTCCGGCGGGAATGGAAGAGCTGATGCGTCTCTATGTGGAGCCTCCGCCGCGGGAGCGGGTGACGCGGCTGCGGGGACGGGCGGCGATTCAGTCGAAGATGCGGAGCGAGTTTGAGCGGGCCGGGGTGTGGGACCTGCTGCGCAAGCGGATTGCGGCGTCGGACTATACGCGGGCGGGAGATCCGCTGCGGATCGATGTGGGCTATCGGCCGAACGGCGTGATCCGGATGTTTCATGCGGTGAGCATGGAGCCGGGCGTGGAAATGGCCAAGGTGCTGGCGTTCTCGGCGGCGGGCTTGCGGGCCGGTGTGGAGCGGGTGGAACGGGCGAACCTGGAGTTGACCGCGGTGGTCGAGCCGGCAGCCACGCTGGGAGCGACGGACGAGGAGCCGGAACGGTTGGCGATGTACCGCTTTGGGGTGGAGACGATGGAAGAACACCAGATCAGGGTGCTGACGACGTCGGATCTGGGCCGGGTGGCGGAGACGGCGGGACGGGAACTGCGGATATGAAAAAGGGCAGCCTCTAGCTGCTCGCTAAAGGCCTGCCGGTTGATTTGTAGGTCGAAGTTTGCAGATTGTTTCCGGGATCTGTGTAGCATGGATTTAGAGGTTGGGATTTAGCTAGACCGCCGGTATTTTTATCCGTTGAGCCGGCGGCTGGCAACTAAGAAGAGACGAGGCATAACCCTTCGCGGGTTGTGCTTTTTTTGTTTTTGGGGACTGCGGGAGAAGGAAGGTGCGCGTGAAGGTTGGAGAGCAGTTGCGAGAGATCTGGCGGCAGGCTACCGGAAGAGCGGGCAACCGGCAGGTGGCAGCGGCCGGGGAAGAGACGGAGCGCAAGACCCTGGCGCTGCCTGCAGTGCTGGGGCCGGTGCAGTTTCCAGGGCGGCTGCTGCCCAAGGCGACGCCGGCGAGCCTGCGGCGGTTTGCGGAGACGCCGGTGGTGCGCCGGGCCATCAATGTCATCAAGGACCGGATTGCGGCGATGGATTGGCAGGTGCGCGTGCGGCGCGGAGTGAGAACGGGGGACGTAGGCTACGCGGAAAGAAAGCTGCGGGCACTGCGCCGGACGCTGGAAGAGCCGAACGGCGTCGACAGTTTTCGAACGCTGATCGAGCAGGTGATCGAGGATGCGCTGACCGGCGGATATGGAGCGATCGAGATGGAGCCCACCGGGGATGGAGACCGGCCGGCGATGTTATGGGCGGTGGATGGCGCATCGATCCGGATCAACGCGCGGTGGGACGGGCAGGCGGAGACGGCGCGGTATGCGCAGGCGCTGCCGGGACAGACGGAGTCGAGCGCGATTGATTTGCGCGACGACCAGTTGATGTACATCCGGATGAATCCGCGCAGCTTTACTCCTTTTGGCCTGGGACCGCTGGAGGTGGCATTCGAGACGGTCAACCAATTCCTGAGTGCGCACCGGTTTGCGGGCAAGCTGGCGGCCAACTCGGTGGCCCAATATGCGCTGTGGCTGAATGAAGCGACACCGGCGCAGCATGACCGGCTGATTCACTGGTGGCAGGACGAGATCGAGGGAACGGGAAGAGTTCCGCTGCTTTCGACGGAGCAGAAGCCGGAGGTGCTGCGTTTTGCGCAGGGAACGGACGCCGACCTGCGGCTGGCTTGGCAGGAATTTTTGATTCGGATGGTGGCCAACGCGTTTGGGCTGCCGCCGCTGCTGCTGGGGTTGGAGGGGGACGTGAACCGGTCCACCGCCGGGGAACTTGCGGATGAGGCTTTTCGCGGGGCGATTCAACCGCTTGCGCAGTTACTCGCCGGGCATGTGACGCGGGATCTTTTCGGCAAGTGCATTGGCTGGCGGGAGTTTGAATTTGTTTTCAACGACCTGAACGCACGGGACGAGGAGACCGAGCTGGCGGTGCAGGTGCAATTGCTGCAAGCCGGCGTGCTGACGGTGAACGAGGTGCGGGCGATGCGGGGCCTGGGACCCTTGGGGCAGGATGGGACGACGCAACTGTCGGGCGAGGCAGCGATAGAGCAGGCGATGACTTAGAGCATTTTCGGTCTACACCAATTCCAAAAATTGCGATAGGAAAGGCGCGCGATCGGGCCGCGTTGCAGGCGAAGGCAGCCGGCCAGGTTGTGAGAGCGGATGGGCGGAGAGCGCATGCGATTGGAAGCGATGGCAGTAAAGATTCCCCACGTGGAAGGACATCCCAACCGGGTGGCCTTCGAGGGGGTATTGACGATGGTGAACGCAGCCAGCGACAAGGCACCGTCGGGAGCGCGCGGGCATCGGGTGATCTTGACGCGCGAAGCAGCAGAGCAGGCGCTGCCTTCGCTGCTGGGGATGGCGGTGGATTACCGGCCGGGATGGGATGGGCACGATGCACGGCGCAAGATCGGCCTGCTGACGGAGGCGGACTTGATCGGGCAGCGGCTGGTGGTGCGCGGCTATCTCTACGCGCGCGATTTTCCCGAAGTGGCGGAAGCGATCGAGGCGCAGGCACCCGAGGCGATGGGGATGAGTTATGAGCTTGCCGATGCCCGGGTGGACGATATGCGGGCCGAGGTGTGGAAGCTGACCCGGGTGACCTTTACCGGGGCGGCTATCCTGCTGCGCGAGAAAGCGGCTTATCGCTCGACGAGTTTCCGCATGGCAAGTTAGAGCAATTTCGATTCGCGGCTTGCGTTCTGTTCAGAGCGGAATCGAAAACGCTGTAGCGGTTCGGAGTAAGTGAATATGTCGGCAAAGAGGCTCCGCGCGCGGAGCTTTTTTTGTTGGCTAATAAAACGGCTGCGGGAGCGTGGGCAGCGAACGAGAGAGGGATGGCATGGAAAAGCAGGAGCGAGGAATCGCGGAGCGGCTGGAAGCGGCAACCGCTTTGCTGGAGAAGACGCTGAGTTGGCTGGAGGAGCGGCAAAGCGTGTTGTCGGGCGAGGTGGAGAGAATCACCGCGACCGTGGAACAGAGCAAACGCGAAGAGGAACTGGCGGAAAAACTGGCTGCTGCCGAGCGGGAATTGGCCGAGGTGAAGGCGGCTTCGGCCGTCTTGAATCCGCTGCGCAAGACCGTGCCCGCGGCGACGTCGGAGATGCTGGCCAAACACGGTATCGCCGAGGGGCCGATGGATGTGCGGACGCTGGACGCGGCGCTGGCGGGGCTGAGCCTGGAACAGCGCATCGCGGTGAAGAGTCAATTGCTGCGGGCCGGAGGCATTGCCTGACGGTTGCCAGCAGTTTGTAGAAAGTGGCGTTGTCCATCGCATCGCGTATCCAAATGTGATTGGTCTTCAGCTACTCACCAAGATACGAGTTTCAAGATACGAATTTTTGAACGCTCGGACGGAAACCCCGGCTGCTCACCAAGGGCCGGATGGTGCTGTTCAAGCAGCGAATGGCCCCTTGGAGGGGGCGGAAAGAGCCTATGAACGCAACCTTTGCAGACATCCATGCAGCAGCGGATTTTATGGGGCCGGGCGCGCTCGAAGTTCCACTGTATCAGACAGAAATTTTCGACATCTGCCGGCGTTCGAGTCCATTCGGACAGCGCATCAAGCAGGTTCCGGCGACCGGGCATCCGTCGCGTTTTTTCGAGGAGACGGCCATTCCGAACCCGGGGGCGGCGGGCTTTGTGAATCCGCGGAGTATTGTAGCGCCGGTGGTGAATCCGACGCGTGTGGAGCGGAGCGTGCCGCTGAAGGCGATTGTTTCGCAGATCAACTACAACCTGTTCGATATCGAACTGGGCAATCAGCAGCAGCAGTTCGCCTATCTGCAAGCCAAAGACATGGTGGACACGGTGAGCGGCGTGATGGTGACGCACGACGTGGCCTTGTGGAACGGCAATGACACGAGCCTGAGTACGCCGACGACTACGCAATACTACGGCGTAACGCAGCAGATTGCGGCGGGGGGCAACACGGTGTCGATCGGCGCGTCGGCCTCGATTGTGGATGGATTGAAATCGGCGGTGGCGCAGATGGTGGCGAACAACGGCTACTATGTGCGGCCGACGGCTATCTATGCCAACCCGGTGCTGCTGGACCTGATCGACCGGGAGATGAAGACCGAGTACAACGTGGTGCTCAACACCGATCAGATCACAGGCGGGTTCCGCGTGAAGATGCTGTCGACGCAGGCGGGCGACCTGCCGCTGATTCCGGACTGGAGCCTGAGTTATACGGGGACACCGGGATCGGGATCGGCGGTGTTGCCGGCCTATATCGTGACCGAGGACCTGATCGAGTATCACTGGCTCGGCGATCCGACACCGAGGATCTTCCAGCTTGGCTTGCCGGGGTCGCTGACTCACCAATACGTCGCGGTCAAGTTCGGCGCGCCGGTGGTGAAGGGGGCAGGCTACGCGCACTACCAGGTCTTAGTGGACCGGTAAACAGAGCGCACGTGTCAGCGTGGGAAGAGGCTTCGTTTCATGGAGCCTTTTCCCATACCAAGTTTATAGGCAGGGAAATAGAAAGGGTGAGGTATGGCATATCTGCAGCCAGCGGACTATCCGAACTATGGATTGCCAACGGGGACGACGGCGGATTGGGTTACGGCCGCCACGGCATTGATCAACAGCTACTGCAGGCGGCCGGACCTGAACATTATCCAATATACCGAGCGGTTGCGGCTGACCAGCGGATCGCAGACTGCGCGGCTGAGTTATCTGCCGTTAGCGCCGCTGGGCACGGCGACAACGCCGCTGGTCAGTATCGAGGGCCGCTATGGAAAGCCGCGGCGGGGAGAGATTGCAGACGAGCCTTTTGCAGAGATTGCGCGAGCCTTTTCACTGCCCGGGCAGTGGAGCGCAATCGACGCCAACTCCGTGGACTTCGACCCCGCTACCGGAGAGCTTACGCTGCCGTGGAATGTGCTGGGACTGCCGTACAACGAAGTGACTGTCACTTACACGGCTGGCCTGGCAACGATTGGGGACGATGTGAAGACGGCATGTGCGCAGATTGTGCGGAATGCGCAATCGACGCCGGCGTTGAATGCGCGGACGAGCAAGATCGACACAATGCAGATGGAATATTTTTCAAGTTCGCTGGTGGACGAAACAGTGCAGGCCTGGCTGCGTCCTTACATCGCGAACAGGCTGGGGTGAGCGATGAGCGATACAACGCCGCGCAGCCCGGCAGGCGCGCCGCAGATGTTGGCCGACGTGCTGTTGCGCAGTGTGGCAGGAACGACGGCCCTGTTGCGCATGACAGGAGCGAATGCGGACACGAATATGTCCGAGCTGGGACTGGTATCGACTACCTTCGCGGAAGTGGTGCTTAGTCCCGTAGTGATGCGCAAGCTTCGGCCTACGTGGCAGGAGGGAAGCGAGTCGAAGTGGGAACTGCTGGTGTCGGCGACCGGCGTCGCGCAGCAGGTCAGTGCGCTGGATTTGCAGTCGGCTCAGTCTCTTTTTGCAATGACGCTGGCGGTGACGGTGGCGGGGCAGGAGTATCTGATCGAATCGGTTGCGGCCAACGAGGCTTTCGGGCAGGTCTATCTCTACAGGCTGCTATTGCGAGAGGCCCGGCAACAGGCGGTGTAATTCGTCCG
>JAATGG010000020.1 GCA_015654835.1 Terriglobales bacterium | reverse complement strand
GTTGAGAGGCTTTTCACCTAATAAACAATTTTTCTTTCGCATTTTTACGCAGGATCATTGCGGAGCGAGCCCCGCTTCCATCACAGTTATATCTATGACCGAGGCAACACTCGCTTCCCCTGCTCTGAAATTTCTTGAGGACCGCTGGGATTCCCGGCTGGCCGACACGCTCGATCCCGCAGAGCTTCTGCGCTATCGCTCCAACCTGCTTGGCTCCGACCTGCGCATCACCAACTTCGCGGGAGGCAATACCAGTTCCAAGCTTCTTGAAATCGATCCGCTCACAGGCGAAGCGGTCGAAGTGCTTTGGGTCAAAGGCTCGGGCGGCGACCTGGGCAGCATCCGCCGCTCCGGTTTCGCCACCCTTTTTCAGCACAAACTATTGGCTCTCGAACGCAGTTACAAAGGCGTTGAAACCGAAGACGACATGGTCGCCATGTATCCCTTGTGCACCTTCGGCAACAACCCCGTCGCCGCCTCCATCGACACGCCTTTGCATGGCTTTCTTCCTTTTCCGCACATCGATCACCTGCATCCCGACTGGGGCATCGCCCTGGCTGCCTCCGCCAACGGCAAAAGCAAAATGGCGGAGTTCAACCGCGAGTTCGGACATTCTCTGGTCTGGCTTCCCTGGCAGCGTCCGGGGTTCGAACTGGGCATGATGCTGCGCCGCGCCGTAGCTGAAAACCCTGGCTGCGACGGCATCGTTCTCGGTGGCCACGGCCTCTTTACCTGGGGCCAGACGCAGCGGGAGTGTTACCTCAATACCCTCAACATCATCGACCAGATCGGCCAGTTTATCGAGCGTCATGTCATCGAACGCCGCGGTACTGCCAAAGGAGCCGTCCGCTTCGGGGGAGAAGCCATTCCCGCCCGCTCCGACCGCGAGGCCCTCGCCGTCGAGATCGCTCCTTATCTGCGCGGCCGTGTCAGTTCGCAGAGTCGCTGGATCGCCAGCTTCACCGACAGCCCCGACGTGCTCCAGTTCGTCAACTCCGCACACGCCAAGGAACTGGCCTTTTTCGGCACCAGTTGTCCCGATCACTTTATTCGCACCAAGATCCGCCCGCTCTTTGTGCCCTGGGCGCGCAACGCCGATCTGGCCGCGCTCAAGCAGCAGATCGAGGTATCGCTGGCCGAGTATCGCGAGCAATACCGGGCATATTACCAGCAGTTCGCCTCTCCCGAGTCGCCCGCCCTGCGCGACGCCAGCCCGACCGTCGTCCTGATCCCCGGCCTCGGCATGTTCAGCTTCGGCAAAAACAAGACCGAAGCCCGCATTGTCGGTGAGTTCTATACCAATGCCATTCATGTGATGGAAGGCGCCAGCCTGCTCGATGACGGTACCGTCGATGGAGCGCTGCCGCAATGCGCACCCACCATGGACCCGGCCAGCTTCAAGGTCTTCACTAACTATGTGGCGTTGCCCGCGCTTGAGGCCTTTCGAATCGAATACTGGGCTCTCGAAGAGGCCAAACTCCGCCGCCAGCCCGCGGAGAAGGAACTGAGCCGGCGCATTGTCCTGATCCTGGGGGGAGGCAGCGGAATCGGCCGCGCCGCCGCTCTGCTCGCTGCCTCTCGCGGAGCCCATGTCATGGTGGCCGACCGCGACCTGGCAGCCGCGTCGCACGTCAGCGAAGAACTGAAGACGGTTACCTCGAAGGAATTCGTCGCCAGCACCCTGGTCGATATTCGCAGCCGCGAATCGATTGCCCAGGCGCTCAAGGCCACGGTGAAAGCCTTCGGCGGCATCGATATCCTCATCAACACGGCCGCGCTCTTTCCGTCCTCGCCCGACGGCGTTGTGCCGGACGCCATGTGGGCGACCACGCTCGACGTCAATGTGACCGCCAACTATCTGCTCGCCGACGAAGCTGCCAAGCTCTTCGCCGAGCAAAATCTCGATGGGGCCATCGTGCTTACCAGTTCGGCCAATGCGGTGGTTCCCAAGCGCGGCAGCGAGGCCTATGACGTGAGCAAGGCCGCGCTCTCGCATCTGGTCCGGGAACTGGCCGTTTCGCTTGCGCCCCGGGTTCGCGTCAACGGCATCAGCCCCGCCACCGTCGTCAAAGGGTCCACCATGTTTCCCCGCGACCGCGTCCGCGCCTCACTGGCCAAGTACAACGTGCCCTTCGACGAGGCTATGAGCGATGACGAACTGCGTACCCAGCTTGCGGGCTTTTATGCCCAACGCACCCTTACCCATCAACCGATCGAGCCGGACGACTGCGCCGAGGCGATCCTCTTTCTGGCCAGCCCCCGCACCCATTGCACTACCGGGCATCTCATCCCCGTGGATGGCGGTCTGGCCGACGCCTTTCTCCGCTAGAAAGCGATGAGGCTGCCCTTGCTTGAACGACTGTTCGTACCCATTCCTGCCGTGTTTTTAAAAAGAGCGCGGCAGGGATAGGACGGACTGTCGGCTCGCAGCATCGGTGAGGTGTCGGTTGAAGAGGGCGATGCTCGCGGATGCTTGCGCCCCTCTCTGTTCCGCCTCTGTGCGGGCGGGTCCTGTAAAGTTGAGAGAGGCACTTTTATATTTTTGCTGGTTGTTCGGGCCTCGGGCGCTCTTCCTTTGACTACTGTTGCTTCCAATCCGGAAAATCTTCGTGCGTTGTTGCGGTCG
>JAATGG010000250.1 GCA_015654835.1 Terriglobales bacterium | reverse complement strand
CCGTAGTAGCCGTAAGGAGCGCAATCGTAAGGGTAGTACGAGTAGTAGCCCCACTCGCAGGTCGGTGGCCCATAAACCATGGGAGCCGCAACCACGTCCGGGCCGATTCCCACTCCTACCGCCACTTGGGCATTTGCCCTCATTGCAAAAGGCAGAGCCAGAAGCACCGCAAATAAAACCAGGCGAAAACTCCGCATGACATCCTCCTTGTGCTGCCCTGTCCAGCCGTTCTGGAACTCGGGACCTCGGAAACGATCTCCGTTCCTCAGCACCTGCCGCCTGGGCTTTATGCCCCAACCGGCTTCCACTCATTAGAACAATGTTTCCGCGTTTAAGTTGCGGTGCCTGCAAAGAAACCTCAAACCCGTCCAAATCCGCTCCCACGCGTTCGATCAGGCTTGCGATCGGCCGCAATAAACAGGCGCAAGTTTCTCACCAGGAGTGGTTTACCGCAGCTCCGCCAGCCGCCGGGCAACGCCCTCGACGCCCCGAATGCTAAAGTGAAGATTCGTCCTAAACCATGTACGCTACCTCTCAGCACGCGCATTTCATCGGCATCGGCGGCATCGGCATGAGCGGGATCGCGGAAATCCTGCTCAACCTGGGCATGAAGGTCTCAGGTTCCGACCTGCGCCGCAGTCCCATCACCGACCGCCTCGTTCAGTTGGGCGCTACCGTCTATCAGGGCCACCAGGCCGCGAACATCGCCGGCGCCACGGTGGTTGTCACCAGTTCGGCCGTGAGCCCATCGAATCCTGAGGTTCTTGAGGCCAGGGCGCAAAAGATTCCTGTGATCCTGCGTGCCGAGATGCTGGCTGAGCTGATGCGCCTGAAATACGGCATTGCCATCGCCGGCATGCACGGCAAAACGACCACCACATCCATGGTGGCCAGCGTGCTCTCAGCCGGGGGCCTAGACCCTACCATCGTCGTGGGCGGGCGTGTGGATGCGTTGGGCTCGAACGCCAAGCTCGGTACTTCGCGCTATCTGGTGGCCGAAGCCGACGAGAGCGACCGGTCGTTCCTCAAGCTGTCGCCGATCCTGGCCGTCGTTACCAATCTCGACCGCGAGCACATGGACTGCTACGAGGACATGGCGGATGTGGAGCGGGCCTTCTTGGCCTTCATGGACAAGGTGCCGTTTTATGGCGCTGTGACCGCCTGCATCGACAATGCGTTGCTGGCCGCCGTGCTGCCCCGTGCCCACCGCCGCATCTTCACCTATGGAGTTGCGCCGGAAGCCGACTACCGGCTGGAATTTCTCGGTTCGGAGCACGGCGTTTTCTCGCGTTTTCGCGTCTTCACGACAGCCGGCCCGCTCGGACCCTTCGACCTGCATGTGCCCGGCCGCCACAACGTGCTCAATGCCACAGCGGCGGTGGCCATCGCTCACCAGCTTGAGATTGCGCCGGAAAAGATTGCCGACGGCCTCAAGTGCTTTCGCGGAGTGGACCGCCGCTTTCAGCAGCACGGCCATGCGCGCGGCGTTACGGTGGTGGACGATTACGGCCATCACCCGACCGAGATTCGTGCCACCCTGGCCGCCGCTCGCGAGTGCGGCTACAAGCAGATTCACGTTGTCTTTCAACCCCACCGCTACAGCCGCACCCGTGATCTTCTGGATCGCTTCAGCGACGCCTTTCAGGATGCGGACAGCGTCATCGTGCTGCCCATCTACGCCGCCAGTGAGGAACCCATCCCCGGAGTCACGGCCGAAGTGCTGGCCAGCAAGATCGAAGGCCCCGAGGTGCAGTACGCACCCGACTTTCCCACCGCGATTGCCGCCGTCACTGCTCAGGCCCGGCAAGGCGACCTGATTTTGACCCTCGGCGCCGGCAGCATCAGCCAGCTTGCTCCGCAAATCCTGACCGCCCTCGAAGCTGATTGACATCCGCTATCAACCGGCAGTGCGCGCCGAAACGGGTTCTGCCCGGTAACGGTGCGGGTTCCCCTTGCTCCCGCATGGGGAAAAAGCGCTGCCGCGCACGCTATAGTGAAATCTGGCGAATCTCACGACCCTTGCTCAGGCGTGATCACACAAAGTAATGACCGAACCCGTCCCCTGGTTTGGGAGGAAGAAGCGCCCATGGAGTCTCGTTTCCGGCGCGTGCAACAAGTTGCGCCTCCTTCTTCAGGGCGTGTCTTGCCCGGCATGCCGCTCGACACGGTCGAACCCGATGGAGAAGCCTCTCCACGCCTTGACAGACCCCGTTTCGATGGACCCCGCCGCCCCTGGTGGCGACCGGCCAGCCGCATAGGACGCGTATTTTTAACGATAGGCGCCTTGATCGTCCTGGGTGGCCTGACCGCCTCCGCCATCGCGCTCAAGACTTACATCAGCCGCGACTCCCGTTTTCGTGTCGGCGGCGCCGCCAACATCGAGGCCAGTGGCTTGACCGAGGTCAGCCGCGCCGACATGCTCCCCGTTTTTGGCGAAGACATTGGACGCAACATCTTTTTTGTTCCGCTCTCGGAGCGCCGCAAGCAACTGGAACAGATTCCCTGGATCGAGCACGCCACGGTGATGCGGCTGCTGCCCGACCAGATCCGCATCTCGGTGACCGAGCGTCGGCCGGTGGCGTTTGTCCGCGAGCGGCAGCAGATCGGCCTGGTCGACGTGAACGGTGTCCTGCTCACGATGCCTGCCGCCATGATGGCCCAGCATCACTATTCGTTTCCGGTCGTCACGGGGATCGACGCCGGCGACCCGCTTGCCTCGCGCAAGGCGCGAATGACGGTCTATGAGCGTCTGCTGGGCGAGTTGGATGCCAACGGTCAGCATCTTTCCGAGCAGATTTCCGAGATCGACCTCACCGATCCCGAAGATGCCCGCGTGTCCATGCCCGAGCAGGGCGCCGACATCCTGGCTCACTTCGGCGAAGATCATTTCCTTGAGCGTTATCAGCGTTACAAGGCGCACATCGCCGAGTGGCGGCAGCAATATCCCAAGCTGGCAGCGGTCGATCTGCGTTATGAGCAGCAGGTAGTGCTGGAGATGGCCTCCGGCACCAGCGCCGCACAACCCGCAACCCCCGATGCCTCTGGATCGAATCCGGCATCGGCAGAGGCCAAGCCCGATACCGCCAATGCGGGGCAGGCCAATGCCGGGCAGCCGAATGTCAGACAAGTGAATGCAGGACAAGCGGGTCAGGGCCAGGGCAATTCAGCCGAAGCCAAGACTCCGGCGGCAGCCAAGACCAAGCCGTCCAAAGCGGTAACCGCCGCAGCCAAGGCGAAGGCCGCTGCGCAAGCGCGAGAGAAGAAGAAGCGTGCGGACGCAAGACGCGCCGTGCTGAACGTAAACCGGCAGAAAACCGCCCCCAAGCCCCATCCCGCCCCGATTGCGGAGCAGGGGCAGTGAGTTTCCAACGATGAGCCAGACGCAAGACAACTTGATCGTGGTGCTGGACGCGGGAAGCGCGTGGACCCGCGTGCTGGCGGCCGACCTGAACGAAGGCGCGCTGCGCTATCGCGGTCACGGCGTGGTGGAGTCGGCGGGCATGCGCAAGGGGCTCATCTCCGAACTCGGTCCAGCGGCCAAGGCAGTCAAGGCCGCCAACGAGCAGGCCGAGCGTGTAGCGCGCGCCAACATCGACGAGTGCGCGGTTGGCGTCGGCGGCCCCCATATCCGTGGTCTCAACACCAATGGCCGCCTGGACATCGGCAGCCGCATGAGAGAGATTACCCGCGAGGATGTGCGCGCGGTGGTGGAGCGGGCGCGGGCCATCGAGCGCCCGGCGGATCGCGAAATCCTGCACCTGCTCTCGCGCCAGTTCATTCTCGACGGCCAGCCGGGCATCTTCGATCCCGTGGGCATGGTCGGCGCCTGCCTTGAGGTCGATTTGCATATTGCCACCTGCTCCGGCAGCGCCCTGCAAAGCACCGTGACCTGCGCCAACCGGGCCGGGCTTGAGGTGACCGAGGCCGTGCTGGAGTCGATTGCCGCCGCCGAGGCCACACTCTCCGCCGACGAAAGGGAACTCGGCGTCTGCCTGCTCGACGTGGGCGCGCACTCTAGCAATATCGTAGTGTTTTTCGAGGGAGCGGTTGCCCACACCGGGTCGGTCCCCGTGGGCGGCGCGCACTTTACCAACGATCTGGCCATCGGTCTGCAAATGCCCGTGGCCCAGGCGGAGCGGCTCAAACGCCAATATGGCCATTGCGTGGTCACCGCCGTGCCGCAGCAGGCGACCGTCGAGATCGCCAACCCGCAGCCGCAAAATCTGCCGCTGCGTACCGTTGCCGAAATTCTGGAGCCGCGGGCGCGTGAGCTGCTCTACTACGTGAAAGAAAATTTGCGCCAGGGCGGTGTGGTGGACGCGCTGGGAGCCGGTTGCGTGCTCACCGGCGGCGGGGCCATGCTGCCCGGCCTGTTGGACGTGACCGAGAGCCAGTTGCGGGTGCCGGCGCGCACCGGTATGCCGGTGCGGCTGTCCAATATGCCCGGAGAACTGGTTCATCCCAGTTTTGCCACAGTCATCGGATTGCTTTTGTACGCCCATCGCACGCGAGTTACCCGTGCGGCGGAGAACAACAGTCTGCGCGCCAAGCTGCGCGCCATTTTTGCATCGAGTTATTAACCGTCAGGAGGCAGAAGCCGCTATGGATCAGCAGAACAACGAAGCCGGAGAGATGCGCATTCAGTATCACGATGAGGGCGTGCACGGAGCACGCATCAAGGTGATCGGCGTGGGCGGCGGCGGCGGCAATGCCGTGAACCGCATGATCCAGGCCCGCATGGAGGGCGTGGAGTTTATCGCCGCCAACACCGACGTGCAGGCGCTCAAGCTGTCGCAGGCTCCGGTCAAGCTGCAACTCGGCGTGCGGCTCACCTCCGGCCTCGGCGCCGGCGCCAACCCCGACGTGGGGCGCCGCGCCGCACTTGAAGACTCCGAGAAAATCATCGAGGCGCTCGAAGGCGCCGATATGGTTTTTGTCACCGCTGGATTGGGCGGCGGCACGGGCACGGGCGCAGCCCCGGTGATCGCTTCGCTGGCCAGTGAAATGGGAATCCTGACCGTCGCCGTCATTACCTGCCCATTCACGTTTGAGGGCAAGCGCCGTATGCAGCAGGCCGATCGCGGCCTTAAAGAGCTGCTCGAAAGCGTCGACACCATGATCGTCATTCCCAACGAAAAGCTGCTTGCCGTCGCCAAAGATGCCGGCTTCTTCGAGAGTT
>JAATGG010000033.1 GCA_015654835.1 Terriglobales bacterium | reverse complement strand
TGTTCCTATGCCGCGCCATTTTTCAAACGCATTTTCTCCGGCGTCGCGGACGATGCGGAACCCGCCTTCATGGGGCTCAAAGCGGAGATTGTCGCCAGCTTGGACGCCCAGAGATTTGCGAATCTCAACGGGAATAGTGATTTGCCCTTTGCTGGTGACTTTGGCGTGGAATGGATGTGCGGAGCGGCTTTTGAGAGTGGAGGGCATATCCTGTCTCCTTACTTTTCTCAGTGTACGCCTTACTTTTTATCGCCGGTGATAGAAAGGCAGCACGATCAGGACTGCGATGCCGATGGCCACAAGCAGCCCGAGAGCCATGAGGCTGTAGAGCCGGATGAGGTTTGGGGCAGGGGAAGCCGGCTGCTTTTCTCGCAGGCTCTGCTGGCGGATAGCGGGATCACTCATATTTCAGGGCATCGACCGGGTCGAGCTGGGCGGCGCGGGTGGCGGGAACGGTGCCGAATATGACTCCCACGACCAAGGCGGAGGATAGCGCAATGACCACCGACCACCAGGAGAAGGGCAAGGGATAGTCGGTGAAAAAGCGAATGGACAAGGGCGGGATGAGTCCGATGATTGTGCCGATGACGCCGCCGGTGAGAGAGATGATGACGGCTTCGGCGAGGAACTGCAGCTTGATTTCGCGGTAAGTGGCGCCGAGGGCCTTGCGGATGCCGATTTCACGGATACGGGCGCGCACGTTGGCGAGCATGATGTTCATGATGCCGACACCGCCCACTGCCAGGGTGACGGCAGCTACCAGCACCAGCACCGCCGTCAGAATGTCGGAGATGACCCCGGCGGTGGTGAGCAGTTCCTTGAGGTTCTGCGTTTTATACACGGAATTGGGCTTGTGCCGGGAACTGATGACGCGCTGGATCTCGACGGTGGCGTCGGGAACCTCTTCCATGCTGCGCACGGTGAAATAGAGCTGCTTCACGTTATCGGTGCCGGTGAAATAGCGGGCGACCGAATAGGGAATCAGGATGGTTTCATCGGTGATTTCGGTCTGGCCGAAGGTGTCGACGCTCTCTTTGAAGGTGCCGACGATGGTGAAGGGAATGCCGCTGATCTGGAAACTGGAGCCGATGGCGGAGTCGGCGCTGCCGAACATTTCCCGCGCAAAGGGTTCGGTGACTACGGCGCACTTGATGTGGGCGCTCTCGTCCTCGGCTTCGAGAAAACGGCCGGAAAGGATGATGAGGTTGCGCACGTCGCGGTACTGTGGACTAACGCCGAGGACGAGCGTGTCTTTGACCACGCCGCCGCCGAAACTGATACGGTCATGCGTCTCAAGGACAGGCGAGGAATAGAGCACGCTGGGAACCTCGGAAAGCACGGCTCTCTCGTCTTCGCGGGTCAAATAATCGTTGTAAAGCACCTGCTCCGTGCCGGTGGAGCCTCCGCCGGAATATTCGACCTCGACCTCGTTGGTACCGATTTTTTGGATCTCGGCCAGAATGAATTGCTTGCCGGTGAGGCCGATGGTGACGACCAGGATGACGGATGCGGTACCGATGACCATGCCCAGCGCGGTGAGCGCGAAACGGAGTTTGCTGGCGGCGAAACTGTCCATGGCGAGCTTCAGAATCTCGCTCAGCATCATGGTGCGGCGGGCGCTCTTGATGGTGTTTTGAAACGCGATTTGGCGTGCTTGCTCGACCGGATTCATGTACGTCCTAATAGCAAGATGCGCCTGCGCGCCTTGCGGCTTCCCTCATCATAAATTCACAGGACGCAAAGACCCGCGCCAAACTTGTTCCGGTGCTTTTGCCGGTCCCGATCGGGGAGCGCTTTGTGCGCCCCTTCAGATAGCTTACGCGGATATTGGTGCCCCGGCCCGGCACAATGCGGATCTCTCTATCCAAGGGCGACATCGGAAATGACTATTTCTCCAGCCTTGGTCGGGAACTCAGGACGGGCTGCTGCTGAGAACGCGGCGGGAGCTATCCGCATGGCATAAACGGGTGGAAAACGGGTGGAGAACTATAATGACGTGCACGCTCGTTTGCGGATGGAAGCAGTGAGAAGGACCGGGTGGCATTGGCCCGCCGCATCCGCAAGTACGTTGCGACAGGAATCATGCGACTCGACGCTCATCAACATTTTTGGCAATACAATGCCGCAGAGCATGGCTGGATGACGGCAGAGATGGCGGCGCTACGGCGTGATTTTCTACCGCCGGATTTGAAGCCGCTGCTCGATGTTCAGGGCTTCGATGGGTGCGTGGCGGTGCAGGCGCGGCAGAGCCTCGAAGAGACGCGCTGGCTGCTGGAGTTGGCCGAGCGGCATGACTTCATTCGAGGCGTGGTTGGATGGGGCGATTTGTGTTCGCCGGAGTTGCCGGGCCAGCTAGAGAAATTTGCGCAGTATCCCAAGCTGGTGGGGGTTCGGCACCTGCTGCAGGACGAGCCGGACGATGGCTTTATGCTGAGGCCCGAGTTTCAGCGCGGGCTGGCGCTTCTTCGCGACTTTGACCTTACGTATGACCTGCTCGTTTATCCCCGGCAACTGCCCGCCGCGGTGAAACTGGTGGATGCGTTTCCAGAGCAGCCGTTCGTGCTGGACCACATCGGCAAACCGGCAATTGCCGAGGGTGTCGTGTCGCCCTGGGACCGCGACCTGCGGGAGTTGGCGAAGAGGCCGAATGTCTGCTGCAAGCTTTCGGGGATGGTGACCGAGGCGCGCTGGAATCAGTGGCAGCCGGACGATTTTCGCCGCTATCTCGATCTTGTTTTCGACGCCTTCGGAGCCCGCCGGCTGATGATCGGTTCGGACTGGCCGGTGTGTACGCTGTCGGCGGAATACGCGGCAACCCTACGCATCGTGACCGAGGCCATCCAACAGTTTTCACTCGCAGAGCAGGCCGGTATCCTGGGGGAAAATTGCGCCCGGTTTTATGGCATCCGAACCGGCGGACGATGACGCCGGAGCCGACTCTGCAAACGACTCCGAATACGACAATGCGGGCCTTGGTCTATACCGGGCCGGGGCGGATGGAGCTACGGGAGATTCCGCAGCCGCGCGCGGCAGACGGAGAGTGCGTGATTGCCGTGTCGGTGGCGGCAGTGTGCGGGTCCGATCTTGCGGCGTTTTTAGGGCGCAGCCGCAGCCGCACCCCGCCGATGGTGCTGGGCCACGAACTGGTGGGGCGCAGGCTGGACGGGCAGCGCGTGGTGGTGAATCCCTTCGTCTGTTGCGGGCGATGCGCGGCCTGCCGGAGCGGTGCGCAAAATCTCTGCCCGAACTGGCGGCTGTTGGGGATGAACGACACGGCGGGCTGCTATGCCCAGTTCGTGGGGCTGTCCGAGCGCCAAGTGTATGTGATTCCCGAGGAACTGGCGGAGGAGCGGGCGATCCTGGCCGAGCCTCTGGCGAATATCGTGCATCTGTTCCGGATCGCCGCGGTGCTGCCCGCTTGGCGTATGGGAATTGTGGGCGGCGGCCTGATGGGGTCGCTGGCGCTGCAAATGGCCCTGCACACGGGGTTGCGCGCGGTGCTGGTCGAGGATCTATGCGCGGCGCGGTTGGATTCGGTGCGCACCATGGGCGCGACGTTGGCGGTCGATGCCGGCGGCGAACAGGGCCGCGGCGAGGCACGGCAGTTTGCCGGAGACGGCCTCGATGTCGTGCTCGATGCAAGCGGGACCGAGGCTGCGCGGCAAGAAGCTTTCGAGCTTTGCTGTCCCGGCGGCCTGGTGGTGCTGCTGGGCATGGCCAAGGCGCGCAGCGAGATCGATTTCGGAGCCAGCATCCGCAAGGAACAGCGTGTGACGACCTCGTTTGGTTACACGCCAGCGGATTTCGAACGATCCCTGGAACTGCTGAAGTCGGGCGCAATCGACCTGACGCCGTGGACTGCGGAGATGCCACTCGAAGAAGGCCAGAAGGCCTTTGAACGGATGAGCGCGATGCCTGGAGCCACGTTGAAGATGCTGCTGCGGGTGGGCTGACGCGCGCGCAGGTTGCCCGGTCTCGTCGAACGCAACGATCATCCATATTGAATCGAATAAAATCGCGAATCATGTCGCGCGAATCATATCGTAAGAGATGCCTCACTTCCCGGGCCGGAGATCCATCGATGTCGAGAAGAATGCTGCTGCTTTCTATCCGTGCGCGTTTGTTTCGCGCGTTTCCGCTTCTTGTTTTTTTCTGCCTTGGAATCGCGCTTTCCGGCGGGCTGCCGGGCTGGTGTGCAGAGGCTCCCGCGACCTCGCAATTGATCATCTATCACGCCGGAAGTTTGACCGCCGCATTCAAGAGCATCGAGGCGGCTTTCGTTGCCGAGCATCCGGAAATCACGATTGTCGACAAAGCGTATGGTGCGGTGGATCTGGCCAGGCGGGTGACCACAGGTGGCGAGGCCGCCGATATTTTTGCCACTGCCGACGACGAGAACATCGACGTGCTGCTCAAGCCGAAATATGCGACTTATACCATTCGTTTCGGGCAGAGCCGGATGGTGCTCGTCTATCGCAGCGACGATGCCAACCCGGCAGCGAAGGTGGATGCCATCGCCGACCCCAGAACAGCCTTCGAGGTTGCCGCGAATCCGCCGTCGATTCCGGACGCAGTGCCGGCATGGGCCACTTACCTGGCGCAACCGGGAGTGACGATTGGCGGTTCCGATCCGGCAGGGGACCCGAGCGGCTATCGTGCGCTGATGGTGATGCAATTGGCCGAGAAGTATTACGGCAAGCCCGGATTGTATGAGGCCTTGCATCGCAACTACACGTTTTCTGCGCCAGCCGGTTCGGCTGCTCCCGACTATCGATTTGTGTATGAATCGAACGCCCTCGCGATGGCGCGCACCGATGCGCATGTGCGGTTGGCACGGCTGCCCGCCGAGATCGATTTATCCGACGCATCGAAGGATGAACTCTATGCCCAGGCCACGGTGACGATTCCCGGCCTGGCTAAGACAGACCCACCGGTCACGCTCAAGGGAGAGCGGGTTACCTGGGGCGTCACGATGATGAATGGCGCCAGGAACCCGGCGAACGCAATTGCTTTCCTGCGCTTTTTGCTGACGCCGGATCGAGGCGTTGCCCTGCAGCGGGTCGCCGGACCTCCGCCGATTGTGCCCGCAGTGGTCAGCAAAGAAGATGATGGCAAGCTGCCGGCCGAGCTTCGACCGCTGGTTGCGGTGCAGCCCTGACTCCGCAGCCCGCCCCTGTAGCCCCGCCCCTGTAGCTTGAGCGAGGGCCGGGGCTGCCTCGATGCTAAGTTGCTAGTATGACGCGCGCATCGCTTCGCCAACTGACCGCTGTATTTTTTCGCTACGGCAACTGGACCTTCGGGGGCGGAACCGCTACGGCTGCGGTTCTGCACGATGAGTTGGTGGTCAAGCGCGGCTTGGTGGACGAGGAGACTTTCTCGTTATCGTTCGGCATTGCGCGGCTGACGCCGGGCACAAATTTTCTTTCGTTCGTGACCGGGGTCGGGTGGCTTTTGCAAGGGGCCGCGGGGGCGGTGACGGCGCTGCTGGTGAGCTCGATTCCGTGCTCTCTGGTGGCTCTGGCGGCCACGGCGCTCTATGCGCTGTGGAGCGGCGACCGCTGGGTGGCGCAGGGATTGCGCGGCGCAGCGGCGGCGGCCGTCGGACTGATGGTCGCGACTGGCTGGCTGCTGCTGCGGCCTTATCTGAAGACAGCCAGCCCAGTCCGGCTGATTCTTTTTGCCCTGGGAGCATTGGCGCTGGGGCTGTGGCCGGTATCGCCGATATGGGTGCTTCTGGCTGCGGCGGCGGTGGGCTTTTTGTGGCCGCCAAGGGAGAGAGATTGAGCGCCTTCCTCCTATTTCTCTATCTGCTGAAGGCTACGCTGACATCGTTCAGCGGCCTTGCGTCGCTGCCGATTTTGCGGCAGGACCTGGTGTTGCATCATGCCGTGCTTACCGACCGGCAACTGAATACGGCGATTGTCGTGTCGCGGATGACGCCGGGCCCCGCGGGGCTCTACCTGGTGAGCGTCGGCTATTTTGTGGATGGCGTGGCGGGAGCGGTGGCCGGCTGGCTGGCGATGATCGCGCCAGCGCTGCTGATGATTCCATTGATTCGCCTGATGGGGCACCACGCGGCGCATCCACGGGCGCGGTCGATGCTGCAGGCGGTGGTGCTGGCGAGCGTGGGGCTGCTATGGGCATCGAGTGTGCCGCTGGCGCGGGAGACAGTTCGCGATCCACTGACTATCGGCATCGCAGTCGTCACGGTCATTCTGCTGGCGCTGAGAAAGGTCGATAGTATCTGGATCATTTTGGGCGCAGCGGCCCTGGAGCTTGGCGTGGCGTCGATGCATCTGGTTTCCCGAATAGGGGGCTGATATCGAGAGGGCTCGGCGGCTCGAAGCGGCGCGGGATTGCGTGCCATACCGGTTTGCCTCTAGACTTGGATCGAGTGTGGATGTGCGGAAGTGGTGAAATGGCAAACACACTAGGCCTCTCCCTACTCCTATCTATAAGTAGGAGTTACTCTTTTCCTAAGTTAGAGTCGTTATCTACGCTTTCTTCTACGCCTTCTAGTATAGGTAATACTCTAACTACGTTAAC
>JAATGG010000161.1 GCA_015654835.1 Terriglobales bacterium | reverse complement strand
GGTACCGTCATTATCGTCCCGATCGAAAGGAGTTTACGTACCGAAGTACTTCATCCTCCACGCGGCGTTGATGCGTCAGGGTTTCCCCCATTGCGCAAAATTCCCCACTGCTGCCTCCCGTAGGAGTCTGGACCGTGTTTCAGTTCCAGTGTGTCCGTGCGCGCTCTCAGGCCGGATACCGATCACTGTCTTGGTGGGCCATTACCCCGCCAACTAACTAATCGGCCGCGACCCCCTCCCAAAGCGAATTGCTCCTTTGACCCGTAGGTATTATGCGGTATTAGCTAAGGTTTCCCTCAGTTATCCCCCACTCCAGGGTAGGTTAGTCACGTGTTACTCACCCGTGCGCCACTTTACTAGGGTATTGCTACCCTTTCTCGTTCGACTTGCATGTGTTAGGCACGCCGCCAGCGTTGATTCTGAGCCAGGATCAAACTCTCGTTTGAAACCTGATTGCCGAGCCATACTGACGGAGGTCAGATGACTGCGACATACATCCGCGCTCGAAAGCGCAGGATGTCTTACCTTGTGAGAATGATCAAGCCAAACTTGATCTCATCTCACGACTGGCATGTTCAACCTTATTGTCAAAGATCCGTGAGGACGGTCCGCCTAAGCGGTGCCCTTTTTGGATCGAGGCCCAAGCTGTTACACTCAGGTGTCCTCGAACTTGTTGCGCTCACCGACTTTCGCGCTTTAGCGCGTCGCTCAGTGCGTTTTGCGCGACTTTCTTAGTTTATCGAACTTTCATCTCACTGTCAACTTCAATCTTTTCTTCACGATAAGGCCACTCAAACTCGTTGTTGGTGGTCATTCCTTATTTGTGAACTCGATCAGCCGACATGGGAAAGTTCCCACTTCAGAAATCTCGCACAGCGCAAAATATCAAATAACGACCGACAATCGCTTGTCGAGCCCCTGGGGGCTCTCAGGAGATAAATCTCCTGGGTCATGCAATGGCTTGTTCTCTGCGGGATTCCCTACAGGGGCTCAGGGGCATTTCACCTGACCCTACGAACTAGCTTCCCACTTCCCTCATCGGGCAGACCACTTGGCCACCGGGAGGCTCCACTGCTCATCTGCAACTTTCAAAGAGTAGCACAGGCCACTCTCGATTGCAACTCGCCAAGCTCCTTATTTCCGCTCAACTCATCACTTTCGCACTTGCTGAGCATCTTGTTTCGTGCTCACCTCGTTGCGACTTCCTGAGAATAGCAACGCTCCAGGGGGAATGCAAGATAATATCCCTGTGGGAAACACCGTTTCTCTGTGGGAAACTAGCCTTCACCCCCTGTTTACGCGCTCACCCTTGTTTTGCAATCACTCCCAGATCGGTGAGTCCATTCACAAAGAACTGCATGGCCAGCGCCACCAACAGCAATCCCATGATGCGTACGAGTATGCGTATCCCCGTCTCTCCCAATACTTTACGGATACGCCCTGCCCCGGCCAGCACCCAATAGCTGACTAAACAGGTCAACC
This sequence comes from Terriglobales bacterium, assembly GCA_015654835.1. Taxonomy (GTDB): domain Bacteria; phylum Acidobacteriota; class Terriglobia; order Terriglobales; family Acidobacteriaceae; genus Telmatobacter. Next base: position 29,683 of record JAATGG010000161.1, on the reverse strand, counting down.
CGATGGAGCCCAGAATGGCCCCCATCTGCCAGTGCCAGATCGCCGGCACCTGGCCCACCAGCACCATGACGGAAGAGATAGCGCCGGGCCCGGCCAGCATGGGAATCCCTAACGGCACAATACCGGCATCTTCCTTGGCTGCCGCCTCCTCTGTATCCCCCGAAGCCTCCTGGGTGGGTGAGCGCTTGGCCTCCAGCATGTCCAGTCCAATGAGCAACAGGATCAGTCCGCCCGCCACTTCGAACGCCGGCAGCGTAATCCCGAACATCTTGAAGATGAGCTGGCCTCCCAGAGCGAAGCTGGTCAGCACAATAAAGCAGGTAAGGGTGGCTTTGCGTGCCATGCGCTTGCGCCGCGCCGCGTCCGCGCTCTCGGTAATTGCCAGAAACGACGGGATGGCGGCCAGGGGATCGACGAGGAAGAAAATAGAACTCAGCGCCAACACGGAGAAGCGCACCAGCGGTGCCCTGCTCAACTCGTTCAACGCGATTTCGGCTGGATTGGTCCAAATCACCCCTTGAGGCTAGAACATTCCCGGTCCGCACCGCCACTGCTAAATCGCATCCCTGGATTAATTTCGGCCTCTCGCCCCTCTCGCTGATGCGGCCCCACCACTCCTCTATAAGAGGCTCGTCAATCCAAAACAGCAGGGGACGCCAGCGCCCCCCCATCCTCCTCAGCAGTCGGCTCCCCGCTCTACAATCATGTCTTGCCATCTCCCTTGCGATGAATCAAGACCAAAGCGACCGCCTCGATGTAGTTCTCGTCTCTCCCCGCAATCCGCTCAACATCGGCGCGGCAGCCCGAGCCATGGCCAATTTCGGCTTTGCCCATCTCACGGTGGCCTCTCCCTATGCGCCTCATTGGCGGGAGGCCCGTTCGGCCGTCGGCGCGCCCGATCTGCTCCAGAACGCCCGGGAGACAGAGTCCCTCGCCGAAGCCCTGACCCATTGCACCCTCATCGCCGGCACCGGAACCCTCACCTATCGCAAGCCTGAGCAGAGAGTTGTCGCGCTGCCGGCGCTGGCTCCTCTGGTTCAGCGGGAACTCGCTCGCGGCGGTCGCGCCGCCTTGGTTTTCGGGCCGGAAAAGCATGGCCTCACCCGCGAAGACCTCTCCTACTGCCATCTATTGGTGGAGATTCCCACCGACGTGCGCCAGCCCTCCATGAATCTTGGCCAGGCCGTAGCCGTATGCCTCTATGAGCTTTCCTCCCGGATTGGCCCTACCGAAGCCCCTGGGAACGCCGGTCACGCCTCGGTTCCTCTGCCGACAGAGGCGACCGAGCGCGCGCCAGCACTCCGCACTCCGCACGCGCTGTCAGCCACTCTCGATCGTCTGGCTGAGTTGATTGAGCAAACCATGGTCGCCGCCGGCTACTCCCCCGCCGCCATGCAGACCGCGAACCGGCATGACCTGCGGCTCCTGCTGCGCCGGCTGCCCCTCGCCGAGCCGGACACCCGCCGCCTTCTCGGACTCTTTCGCCGCATCCTCTGGCGGCTGCGCCAGTTCTGAACGATCTTCCCGCCAAGTCCCGCAACGAACGGTTGAGCCTCTGCTGCGAATTCCTGTTAAAGTGACGGTCAAAGGCTCAGTCCGGAGCCCTCGCAGAAGAGGCGGCCGGCAAGTAGTATCCGGACAAGACCGCTCCCGCCCCGATCGCGTTCCCCGGTCCCTATAGCGCACCACACCCATAAATCAAGCCGTCAATCGATGGGGTTAGCCTGCACCTGTTCCTCGATCGGCGAGCCCATCCGTACCATAAATCCGTGCCACAAAACAGCGCGGGCAAAACCCCAATGGAGTTTTGCCCGCGATCATGCTCATATTTGAAAGGCCATCCGGCTCGAATCTGAACCCGAACTCCTGCCTGTGTAATGGCACGCTCCCGCCGCTCCGTGAGAACGTCTCACCAGCGATGCAAGCACAAATCGCGCCCAGACCCCGGCCGCGGCGGAAACATCAACAACTCAAACGGCGTGATTGAAGACCAGCACCTGTTTCACGATGGTCCCGTCCTGATTGGTCACCGTATACGTCCAGGTGCCAACCTTCCCGTTCGCACTCACCGTAAAGTCGCCCTTGGTGATCGTGCCGTCCGTATCCTTCTGGGTCTCGTGCACCACGCCCGGCTCTTCGGTATAGGAGTAGACGCTAGAGCTGCCGATGATCGGATATTCCTTGCCATCCGCTGCGCCTTTGTAGCTGTAGGCGACGGCAAAGCCGCTATCGGTCGTCTGATTCACTTCGAACTGGATAAGTGCAGGCGTGTCCGAAGACACCTTGACGGTCATTCCCAACAGCTTGGGGCCGCCGCCAAAATTGCATTTGGCAACATTCAACTTCCACTCGCCAAACATGATGCCCTGGCCGGCAGCCTGAGCCAGAAGCGCAGCCGGTGCCAGAGCGACGAGAGCCAATACCATCAAAAAACGCAAGGAACAGTTTCTCATTGCGAATCCTCCTTGCAGGCGCCATCTGCCACTTTAAAAACTGGAAAAAGGGGCGCGCACAACAGTATCAAACTAGGCGTATGCTGCGAAACCGGGCAGTGATACAAATCACCTGGGCGCAACAAGCCATACTGGCACATATCCCAGTACCAAGCTGCCGCCCTCAATTCTGTCCTGCAGATGTCCTGCAAAAGAGTTGCCGGATGGCTGCGCACTCATCGCGCTGATTCACGAAAGCGGATCTATTTCACCTCAGAGGTTCCCACAACTCCACGCGGTTGCCCTCAAGATCCCAGATCCACGCAAACCGGCCATAGGAATACTCCTCGCGCTTGGGATCGATGCGCACTCCGGCCTCGGCAAGCTGAGCCAATAGCTGGTCCAGGTTGTCCACACGAAAATTGATCATCGCCTGCTGGGGGCCACCGCCAAAATAGGCCGTGCCTGTCGGGAAATGCGCAAAAACCGTCATTCCCCCGCCGCCCGCATTCTTTTCGGAATTTTCCTGAAACACCAGCGAGCCATCCTCCGACCCGTCGATGCCCAGATGAGCCGAATACCAGGCCGTCAATGCTTTCGGTTCTTTCGCTTTCAAGAAAACTCCGCCAATGCCCACCGCCTTGGCCATAGCTATTCCTCCTGCTGGATGATCTGGTCGAGTTTCGGTTTGTGTTTGGTCTGCCGTCCTGTGCGCGGCTCGGTATCCACCACGCGCGCGGGCTTGGGCTGCCCTACACGTTCCCGCGCATTGGCCTTTACTGCCTTGGAAACCGAAAACGGAGTTGGCTTGCGTTTCGTCATGGCAAGGTCGAGTATGGAATAAATCGCGGCTGAGGGGAAGAGCCTTGGGCGCCCGGCGATCAATCGTTTGCGCCGGTCAAGAGTCAAAAAGAATCCCAGCGTTTCTGGATCGCAGTCGTACACGCTGGGTTGGAGAGCCGGAAAAAGGGATGGATGAACGGGAGTTTTTCACCGAAGCAACGGAGCAACGGACACATACCCTTACCTGCCCCAAGTGTGGGCAGGCGGGCGAATACCGGGTTACCTGGGTAGTGCGGCGCAAGCGTGCGCAGCTACCGCGCCACGCCGACGAGCGCGATCGCGCCCGCTTCGCCAAGGCACAGTCCTATATGGTGCGGCGCGACGACAAGCTGTCCTGCACCAACGTCCGCTGCCGCAAGCCTTTTGAGATTACAGGGCTGCAGACGCTTGCATTTCTGACAGATTAGCTCCAGAGGCTTGCACCAACTTCAATACGACAGCGAACCTCGGGCGAGCCGAAGCGGTCATCTTCTGCCGCACGGCTCACGCCCGCTCGCTACACACTGCAAATTGCTCACGAACCATCGCCCGGCAAATTTTGCGGGACGTCTTCCCGCCCAGTCGGGTCTATCCTGTCGCTCTGGGTCACACCCCATGGCACCCGCCTCGATGCCCTTCCGTTCCATGTTTCACTGGCGTCTCCCCGCGGCATGTGTTTGAATCGAGACAGTGAGCGGTCCCCGCCTGGAGAATTACCGGCCAGGCCCGCAAGGAGAGACGAATGGCTAATTCTCTGCTTCCCCCCGAAGAGCGCGACCTGACACCCGATCAAGTTGAAGCTCTCGACAAGCGTCGCGACCTGGGGCACACATTTCTCGTCATTGCCGGCCAGTTCGCCGTCATTGCCACGGTTTTGCTGCTCTGGGTAGGCCAGGATCTCACCTACTCGCCCGGCTGGGCGCACCCCATTGCCTACTACTTTGCAATCGCGTTGGCCATCATCGTGGTCTGCGGCATTACCGGCCTGGTGTTGCGCCGCGGAACTCCGCGATTCGACTAATGCCCTTTCCGTGCCGACAATTCCGCCCCAACGGCCACCTCAGGGATCGCGCGTCGTTGGGTCCCTTTCGATCATCTAAATGACGATGGCTGCCGCGATTTGCCTTAATCCTTCCCCCGAAACGCGTTCTGCCCGGCTCACGGATAGCCATGGGCGGGTCATTCACGATCTTCGCGTTTCTATCACAGACCGGTGTAACTATAAGTGTGTCTATTGCCGAACCGGGGAATCCGTCGCACACGCGGAAAGCGCAATCGCCGCCGGCCTTGAAGCTCCCACGCACTATGCCGAACTCACCATTGAGGAATACCTGCGGCTCATCAAGCTATTCGTCGGCCTGGGCATCACCAAAGTACGTCTCACCGGGGGGGAGCCGCTGTTGCGCCGTGGCTTGGTTGAGCTGATTCAAGAACTTGGCAGCCTGCGCACGCTCACCGGCGAACCGCTCGACGTGGCCCTCACCACCAACGGACATCTGCTGGGCCGCCTCGCCGCCCCGCTCAAAGCCGCTGGCCTGGACCGCGTCACCGTCAGCATGGACGCCGTCGACGAGCCCACCTTCGAGCGCATTACCCACGTTCCAGGCAGCTTTCAGGCAGTGCTCGGCGGCATTCGCGCCGCTCGCGCCGCCGGCCTCACCCCCATCAAGATCAATTGCGTGCTGCTGCGCGGCTTCAACGACGATCAGGTGGAAAGCTTTGCCCGTTTCGCCCGGCGAGAAGATGTCGTCGTTCGCTTCATCGAGTTCATGCCCCTTGAAGAGGGCCGCCTGTGGACGCCGGAAATCGTCGTTCCCCTGCGCGAAATCGTGGACCGCATCGGCCGCGTCCTGCCGCTGGTTTCACTGCCCCCCCTCGAAGCCAGTGAAACCGCCCGGCGCTACACCTTTGCGGACGGTATCGGCGAGATCGGCATCATCGCGCCCGTGAGTCAGGCCTTCTGCGGCGCCTGCAGCCGCGTGCGCCTCACCTCGGACGGCAAAATCCGTACCTGCCTCTTCTCGCAGATCGAGCATGACCTGTACGGGCACATGCGCCGCGGAGACGGCGACGACGAACTTCGCGAATATATCTTTCAGATCGTTCAAGGTAAAGAAGCCCGCCATCACATCGGCGAACCAGGCTTCCTCAAGCCTTCGCGTTCCATGATCCATATCGGCGGTTAGCCATTCGCTGCGGGCTAATCCAAGCGGACAAACCCCTCAGTCCCAAGCTGCACCGTCAATGCTCTTATGCGTTCATTCTCGCCAGTTCAGCGCGGAGTCCCATTTTCTATGTCGCTATTTCTAAGGTCCGTGTGACAGAATTGCCAGTACATATCTCCCGCACGCGGGCTCCCTGGATGACGCACGAGACAGAAAACCGCATTCCTCTCGACGATCTGCTCGTCTTTCACCAACTGGCGCGATCGCTTACCTCCAGCTTCGATCTGGACACTATCCTGCGCACGATTCTTGAGCATATGGAGCGGTTCATCGAAGCCGATTTGTGGACCCTGTTGATGCTCGACGAGACGCGTCAGGAACTCTACTATGCGATTGCTGCCGGCGGTGAAGAAGCAGCTCTCCGCGATCTGCGCGTCAAAGTGGGCGAGGGCGTGGCCGGCTGGGTGGTCCAGCATGGGGAAACCCTCATCGTCCCGGAGTCCAGCGACGATCCGCGTATGAACAATCTGCGCAAAGCCAGGCCGCACCAAGTGCGCTCGGTGATTGCCTTGCCCCTTCGCGGCCGCAAAGGCACCTGTGGCGCCATCGAGATTTTCAATCCCCGCGCCGACCAGCTCAGCGACTACACCATCGCCTTTCTGCATATTCTGGCCGACCACGCCGCCATCGCCATCGAAAATGCACGCGACGTGGCCCGCATTCAGCAGCTCACCATCACCGACGACACCACCGGCCTCTATAACGTGCGCCACCTTTACGATGTGTTATCGCGCGAGTTGGACCGCTGTGTCAGCCACGATCTGCCGGTGAGCCTGGCCTTTATCGATTTGGATCGCTTCAAGCTGGTCAATGACGAGCACGGGCATCTCACGGGAAGCGAGTTGCTGGCGCGCACCGGCCGACGGCTCCGTGAGTTAAGCCGCAAGCAGGACTGCTGCTTCCGCTACGGAGGCGATGAGTTTGTCATCCTCATGCCGGAAACCGACGCACAAACAGCTCTTGCCCAGGCGGGACTGCTGCACCGCGGCCTCATGTCCACTTTATTTCAGATGAAAAGCGGCTTACCTCTGACGGTGAGCGCCAGCGTCGGCCTGTCGACGGCCCCCGCCGACGGCACCACGATGCATGCCGTCATTGCCGCCGCCGACCGGCGCATGTATGCCGTTAAAACCGATGGCCGCGGCCAGGTTCGGGGCTCCTAGAGCCGCCCTTACTATTTGTGTGATATTTTCCAGGGGCGTGCAGAGCGGTTTCCCTCTATAGCTGGAGGAGAACCGCTCCTGGCCGCCGGTTTATTCTTCTTCGTCTGCCGGTTTTTCCGTCACCTGGTCGCCGGCCAGCTTCTCCAACTGGTTCCGCCAGTCGAGCGACTCCACAAAGCTCTTTGACTCCCGCCAGCCCGGCTCGACGATCACATGTAGCTCCAGGTAAACCCGCGTCCCCAGCAGCGATTCGATCTGCCGCCGTGCGCCGGTTCCAATCTCTTTCAGCTTTGAACCGCCCTTGCCGATCAGGATCGCCTTCTGCCCGTCGCGCTCACAATAGATCACGGCAGAAATCCGCGTCAGCGGCAGCTTGGCCGGGGCTGCACTCTTTTTCCGTGGCCGCTGCGGCTCCGGCTCCTCGAAACGCTCGATCACCACCGCTGCCGCATAAGGCACTTCTTCGCCCGTCTCCACCAGAATCCGTTCCCGAATCAGCTCCGCCACCATAAACCGTTGCGGCTGGTCGGTGTACTGATCCTTCGGATAGTAGCGCTCGCCCTTGGGCAGGGTCTCCACGATCTTCCGCACCAGCAGGTCCATTCCGTCGCGCTTGCGGGCGCTTACCGGAATCACCTGCGCAAAGCTGAACTGCTTGGTCAGCGTATCGATCAGCGGCAAGAGCTGGTCCTTGCCCACCAAATCGATCTTGGTCAACACCAGGAACACCGGGCAATCCAACTTGCGAATCAGCCCGAACAGAAACTCGTCCTCGCTGGCCCAGTTGGTCCGCTCCCGCCTGGAAGACGCGACCTCGGCCTCTGCATTGTTCTTGACGGGCGTCTCCGGTTTCGCTTCTGCGGTCTGGGATTCCTCGCCAGCCTCTGGAGCAGCGGCAACCGGAACGGCAGCGGCCTCCAGTTGCACCTTGCGCGTCGCATCCATCAGCACCAGCACCAGATCGCGCGTCTCCAATGCTTCGTAAACCTCTTGCAACATGCGCCGGTCCAGGTGCGAGCCCGGCTTGTGCACGCCCGGCGTGTCGACAAACACGATCTGCGCCGCCGGATGCACGCCCTTGTGTGCCTCCACCTCCACCACCCCCGCGACACGGTTACGCGTGGTCTGCGGCTTGGCCGAGACAATCGCCACTTTTTCGCCCGTCAAGGCGTTCAACAGCGTGCTTTTGCCGGCATTCGGCCGACCCAAAATTGCTACAAATCCAGATTTCAAAGGTGTGAGTGCTCCTCACCGAGTTTAACGGCATTTTCATTTCTATGCGGATTCGCGGCGAAACAGCACGCCCGCGACGATCTCAATGCAGCCGAAACGGTCTTCAGCTTGCCGGCACCGCAGCAGGTTCAGGCGCCGGAGGAAACACCCTCAGCCGCTCCACGCGCCGGTCCGTCGAGGCAAGCACCTCGATCCGCAGCCCCGTGTCGTCCAGCAAAACCACCTCGCCGGCCAGCGGAATCCGTCCCTCGACCTCGCTCACCAACCCGCCCAGCGTCGTGGCTTCATACTCACCATCCAGTTCCACCGGGTCGGCAAACAGGTCGCCAAGCTGGTCCACGGGAAAGCTGCCCGAAACTACCCAGGCTCCGCCCGGTTCGCGTTGCGGATCTTCGATGGGCGCCTCATCCTCATGCTCGTCGCGGATGTCGCCGACGATCTGCTCCAGCAGGTCTTCGATGGTCACCAGCCCGGCCATGCCGCCGTACTCGTCGATCACGATGCGCATGTGCTGTTTTTCACGCTGCATCTCGCGCAGCAGCTCGTAACCTCGTTTGGTTTCAGGCACAAAGATCGCCGGCCGCTGAATGCTGTCGACCTTGCGGGTATGCGCCTCTTCGTCTGAAATCTGCAAAAGATCGTGTGCAAACGCGATGCCCGTGACGTTATCGAGCGACCCGGCATAGACCGGCACCCGCGAGAAGTTATGCTCCCGCAATTGTTCGAGAAAGCACTCTAGAGTGGTTGACTCTTTCACCGCAAACACCCGCGGCCGCGGCGTCATCACCTCGCGCACCAGCTTGTCCCCAAATTCCACGGCCGAGCGCACCAAGTCCCGGTCATTTTCTTCGAGGATGCCCTCTTCTTCACCGGCTTCGAGCAGAGCCTCCACATCCACCGACGACTCTTCTTCCGCACTGACCGGCATCTCCGCCAGCGCCGCTACAGAGAAAAAGAAGCGGACAAATACGCTAATCGGGGTCATCAGCCAGAGCAGCAGGCGGATAGGCCAAACCAGGCGCCCCGCCCACCGGCCCCGTGTGCGATTGAACAGCAGAGACGGAAACACATGGTTGCAGAACACCACCACCAGCACCACGCCCAGCGCCGCCTGCGTGATCTCCGCATAGGTAGGCCGGCCCAAGTGCGGGCCGCGGTCGAACAACACCGCCCCAAACGCCAGGGCAATCACGCACAACGCAAGCTGTTGCAGCAGCGCAGCGCAGATCGCCGCATGTTCGCGGTTCAGCCCAAGTTGCGGCTCGATCTTTTCTTCCCACGCGTCCAGGTTCTCCTGCACCTCGCGGGACAAAATCTTGCCGAACTCGGCGTAAATGCGGTTCATGTAGGAGGCGAGCGTCTCCACCAAAGCCAGCACCAATACCAATGCAAAGGCAGGCGTGCTCATGGGCGGCCGCCCCTGCTGCCGGATTTCTTGCTATTGGACTTTGCCCTGGCTTGTGCCTTGGTCTTAGGTTGGATCTTGATTTGGGCTCTGGATTCAGGTCTGGGCTTGGCTTTCGTTTTGATTGCAGACCGGCTGCTTGCTACGGTTCGCTGCTTGGCAACCGGCAACTCCTCCGCCAGCTCAGCCCCGGCCCGCTCAATGAGCCCCTGCGGCAACCCTAGCCGGCCGCGCAATACCCGTTCCCGGCGTTCCATCTGCCCCTCGTCGGCCTCATGATCATAGCCGGCCAAGTGAAGCAATCCATGCAAAATCAGCACTTTAATCTCAGCAGAAAGTGTATGCCTCTGCTCTCCGGCCTGCCGCAGAGCGGTCGGAACGCTGATCGCCAGATCACCGGCCACCGGTTCCGGTCCCCACGCCTCCGCGGGAAACGACAGTACATCCGTGGCTTTGTTCTTGCCTCGGAAGCGTCGATTCAGCCGCCGAATTGCCGGGTCCGTCGTCAACAGCACAGTTACCTGCCCCCGCAGCCGTACGGCACCTTGCGCATCCTCTAAAAAACGGTTCAATGTGCGTGTAGAAGGCAGGCGGTGCGAAGGCGCAATAAGCCGCTTCGCCGATATCGATGCCGACGCGGGGTCTGGGTCCAAGTCTGGGTCTAGGAGGATCATCGTGCCCGGAGCCACGACCTGCGCGGCTCCGTGTCACCTTCAATTCTACGCGAGTTGGAATTTTATTGCGGCTTGGGTTGTTGCAGGGTCGGTGCCGGCGTCCGCGCCTCATGCGCTTGCGGCCCCACTTCCATGCCCTCGACCATCCCCAGCGGCAACTCCTGCTGCTGCGGTTTGGCCGATTCATAGGCACGCACGATGCGTTGCACCAGCGCATGACGCACCACGTCGGAGTCCTCAAAGTGGCAGAAGTGAATGCCCTCCACCCCATCCAGCACATTGATAGCATCGATCAGCCCCGACTTGCGCGGATTCGGCAAATCGATCTGCGTGATGTCGCCCGTGATGACGGCTTTCGAGTTATACCCCAGCCGGGTGAGGAACATCTTCATCTGCTCGATGGTCGTATTCTGCGCCTCGTCCATGATGATGAACGCGTCGTTGAGCGTACGCCCGCGCATAAAGGCCAGCGGCGCCACTTCGATGACGTTCTTCTCCAACATCTTTTCGACCTTCTCCGGTTCGAGCAGATCGTAAAGCGCGTCATAGAGCGGCCGCAGGTAAGGGTCCACCTTCTCCTGCAGCGAACCGGGCAGAAAGCCCAGCTTCTCGCCCGCCTCGACCGCCGGCCTCACTAGGATGATGCGACTCACCTTTTTGGCGTTCATGGCCGCAACGGCCATGGCCACAGCAAGATAAGTCTTGCCGGTACCGGCCGGACCCACCCCGAACGTCATGTCGTTTTGCTCGATCGCCTCTACATAGCGGCGCTGGTTAATCGAGCGCGGCTGCACGGTTCGCTTGACTCCTGCCGAGCGCTGCTTGCCCGAGTCGGCCAGCGAACGCAAGCTCGTCGCCGGATCGGCCACCACCAGCCGCAGCATCCCGTTCAGTTCACCATTGTGCGGATTGATCCCCTGCCTGCGTAGTGCCTCAAAGTCCTGAAAAACGCGTTGGACCTTGGCTACGCCCGCTTCCGGGCCCTCTACGTGAACAGCGTCGGAGCGAAGATCGATCCGTACGCCGAGTGAGTCTTCCATCAGCCTGAGGTTTTCATCGCGGGTCCCAAACAGGGGCTCAAGGTTGGGCGTGATCTCCAGAGCGATCTTCAAGGATTCGACAGCCTCCTAAACGGCTTCGTAAAGTTGAGGGATACCATTTCCGGCCTGAGCGAATGGACCAACAGGGCCAAAAACGGCTGCGCCCTGCGCTGCCTGAATCGGCACATCGACGGGCGCAACGGAGAACATAAAACCACACTCATTTGGATGCAGCCGCGAGTCCGGCGGCATCTGCGCACACACGGCCCCTGGCGGGCTGGGAAAAAGTTGAGTCTGACGGGAAGAAAACCGGACCGCACAAAGCGATACCGAGCCGAAGCTCTGGGATGGCTGGCGAAACCGCGGGATGGCGTTGGCTACCAAATCCGGTATCTGGGCTTGAGAGTAGCGCCCCCCGCCTTCGCAGTCAATCCCATCGAGCGAAAGATTCACGAAAAAAGATTCACTTCGCGGATACCTGCTTCCATTACGGCACCAGAATCTCAAGCCGCCGATTTCGAGCGATTCGCAGCAACAACGCCCCTCTCAATTCTTTTTCCTGACAGAGCGTAACGTTTCGAGTTATATTCCATCTCGGCAAACTTCCAGTGGCCTGGATTTAGGAGGATCGTGATCGGAACCAGCAGATAACTTTTGTATTTGTATAGGTATCGAGAAAAATTTCAACCGAATTTTGTTCCTCTCGAACAGGCGAAACTTGCAGAAACCCGGTACACGAAACGTCACTTTTTCAGCGAAGAATTTCGTTCGTTGTGCTGGCGATCACAAGATAAGCCGAAGATGACAATTTGGTGTAAAACCGGTCGTTAGACTGGTGTCTTATAGTGCAAAGGGAGAATCATCGATGCGCGTTGGAGTTTTCACGCCCCTGCTCTCGCAACTCTCGCTCACTGCCGTCCTCAAGAAGCTCAAATCCCTTCACATCGAAACCGTGGAACTCGGCACCGGCAATTATCCCGGCGACGCCCACTGCCAGCTTTCTCTGCTCGACGACAGCGCCGCCCTCGCCGAGTTTCAGAAAGTGCTCGCCGATCACGGCGCCAGCATCAGCGCGCTCAGTTGCCACGGTAACGCCTTGCATCCCGACAGGGCTCGTGCGCAGCAGGCCGCCGAGGTCAGCCGCAAAACGGTTCTGCTCGCCGAGAAGCTTGGCATTCCCGTGGTTGTCGATTTTTCGGGGTGCCCCGGCGACTCACCCAATGCGAAAGCTCCCAACTGGGTTACCTGTCCCTGGCCGCCCGATTATCTTGACGTCCTCGACTGGCAGTGGAACGAAGTCGTGACTCCTTACTGGACGCAGCATGGAAAGTTTGCCGCCGATCACGGCGTAAAAATAGCCATCGAAATGCATCCGGGTTTCGTCGTCTACAGTCCGGAAACCATGCTTCAACTGCGCTCGATCACGGGCCCCAGCGTGGGCTGCAACCTCGATCCCAGCCACCTTTTCTGGCAGGGCATCGACCCCATCGCCGCCATTCGCGTGCTGGGCGATGCGATCTTCTACGTCCATGCAAAAGATACGCAGCTTTACAGCGCCAACCTAGCCCGCACCGGCGTGCTCGATACCAAGCCCTATACCGACGAGCGCAACCGCGGATGGATCTTCCGTACCTGCGGCTACGGGCACGGCACCGAGTGGTGGACCGAATTCATTTCGACTTTGCGCATGTTCGGCTACGACTACGTACTTTCCATCGAGCACGAAGACAGCCTGCTTGCCCCGGAAGAAGGCCTGACCAAGGCGGCCACTTTCCTCAACAGCATCGTGATCCGCGAGCAGCCCGCCGCAGCGTGGTGGATCTAGGTCTAGAGATTTTCGCAAATGGCGCGCCTCTGCCGGCACAGCACAACCCATAGGAGAACAAGGTGAAACAGATCAAGACGGCGATCTTCGGAACAGGCTTTATCGGCCGCGTGCATCTCGACGCGGTGCGGCGGTTGGAGTCCGTTGACATAGCAGCGATTGCAGACACGAACATCGAGGTAGCCAAACGCCTGACCGCGGGCTTCTCCATCCCTACCGTCACAGCCGATTACCGCACCATTCTCAACGACCCCGCCATCGACGCTGTACACATCTGCACGCCCAATGCGCAGCATTTTTCCATCGCCAAAGAAGCGCTGAACGCAGGCAAGCACGTGGCGTGCGAAAAGCCTCTGGCCACGACGGTCGAGGAGGCGCAGGAGTTGGTCGCCCTGGCCGCCAGGAAAGGGCTTCGCAACTGCGTCTGCCATAACCTGCGCTACTATCCCATGGTGCAGCACCTGCGTGCCATGCGCGAAGCCGGGGAGTTGGGCGAGATTCTCGTTGTGCAAGGCACGTATTCGCAGGACTGGCTGCTTTATGACACGGATTGGAACTGGCGCATCGACTCCAAGGTCGGCGGCGTTTCACGCTGCATGGCCGACATCGGCTCGCATTGGTTCGACATGGCCGAGCACGTCACCGGCCTTCGCGTCAGTTCGCTCTGCGCCGATCTGCAGACCTTCCACACTGTCCGCAAAGAGCCCAAGCACGCCATCGAAACCTTTGCGAACAAGCTGCTCGGCCCGGAAGACTACATTGAACGGCCCGTCGATACGGAAGATTTCGGCGCAGTGATCTTCCGCATGGGCACACGCGCGCGCGGCTCCGTCACCGCCAGCCAGGTTTCCGCAGGCCGCAAGAACCGGCTCAGCATTGAAATTTATGGCACCAAGGCTTCGGCTGCGTGGGACCAGGAGCGCCCCAACGAATTGTGGGTCGGCCACCGCGAAACCGGCAATCAGCTTCTGCTGAAAGATCCGGCGCTGCTGCAACCGGCGGCGCGCAGCTATGCCGATCTTCCCGGTGGACACACCGAGGGCTACGACGACACAACCAAACAGATGTTCCGCCGCTTCTATGCCTCGATCGGCGCACCGGGCAGCAGTCCCGAATATCCGCAGTTCGTCGATGGGCTGCGGCAACTCACCATCCTCAAGGCTGAGCTCGATAGCCATCGCACGCGAGGCTGGATCGATGTTCCCGCACTCTGAACCTGGGCTTTGAAAGGAATTCAGTCGCGTGTTGATTTTTGCCGCCATCGTCGCCATCTTTGTCTATGGAATGATCAGCGCCATGCTGGGCACCATTCTGCCTACGCTGTCCGATCGCTTCAAACTCACCCCCACACAGAACGGAACCATCGCTTTCGTCCAGGCTCTGGGGCTGATTATTGCCTCGGTGGGCGTCGGCCCGCTGCTCGATACCGAAGGCAAAAAAGCCGGCCTTATTCTCGGCCTCGCCTTCATCTCGATTGCGCTTCTTGCGTTGCCGAAGTCGCCGGGCTTCCGCACCATCCTGCTGCTCTTATTTTTGCTTGGCGTCGGCGGCGGCATCGTCGTGACCGGAGCCAATGCGCTGGTAAGCGATGTCAGCGAAGCGCATCGCGGAACGGCTCTCAACCTCGTCAATCTTTTCTTCGGGCTTGGCGGCCTGACTACGCCGTTCATCTCCGCCAATCTGTTCAAGAAGAACTGGGTCCGTCTCTGCTATACCGTCGCCACGCTGACGGTCATCACACTGGTGATTCAAACGGTCACCAAGATGCCCGCACCCAACGGCGCGGCAGGTTTCGTCCTGGCCGATGCCGGCCCGGTCCTTGGCCGGCCGCTGCTCTTTCTGCTCGGACTGCTTCTGTTTCTCTATGTCTCGTGCGAGGTGGGCGTGTGGAACTGGCTTCCGCGCCACCTGATCGCGCAGGGGATTCCCGAGTCACGGGCACTCAATATTCTCTCTCTGGGATTCGCGCTCGGCCTGCTCGTGGGCCGCGTCGGCGTCTCGCCCATCCTCATCCATGTGCCGGCGCTCACGGTGATCCTGGCCGCGTCGGCCGCCATGGCGGTGACGACCTTCCTCATGCTTCAGACCAACAAGCCGGCGCTTGCTGCGGGGCTGGTGTTTCTTGCCGGCGTCTCCATGGCTCCGGTCTTTCCCACCACGCTGGCCATTGTGGGCGATGCGTTTCCGCGCATGACCGGCACGGCCATCGGGTTCGTCATCACCTGCGGATGGTTGGGGCTAGCCGTGAGTTCGCGGATCATTGGTGGCATTGCCGGCGGCGATCCACGGCGCCTCAAAAAAGCGCTGCTGCTGATCCCCGCATCGGCGGTGCTGATGGTGGGGTTGAACCTCGCCATCGCTTCCTCCCTGCACTAGCAAGATCCCCTGGACGCGGCCTGCTCATCTGACCACGTCCAGGGGTATAAACTCCTCATACCGCCTTCCTCGAATCTGGACCGTTATAACCTGGGTCGTTATTCTGTACGCACAAGCCATGCAGCTACCTTTCACTCCCCCGGGAACATCGTGCCCGCCTCCTGTCGGTGGAGCACTAGCCGTGGTCGTCATCGGACGCAACGAGGGTGAGCGTCTTGCCCGCTGCCTTGCGTCGGCCATCTCCATGCGGCCATGGCCCGGCCCCATGGAGATGGTCTACGTCGATTCGGGATCGTCGGACGGTAGCCCGGAAGCCGCGACAGCGGCCGGCGTGCGCGTCATCCGCCTGAACTCGAATCATCCCACGGCGGCACTGGGACGCAATGCGGGCTGGCGCGCTGCCGGCAACGCCGACTTCATCCTGTTTCTCGATGGGGATACTCTTCTCGACCCCGATTTTCCAGGAGCGGCTCTTGCAGCCATGCAAGCTAACCCGGATGTAGCAGCGGTCTGGGGCCATCGGCGCGAGATCAATCCTGCCCAGTCCATCTACACACGGGTATTCGATCTGGACTGGATCTATCCGCCCGGCAATTCGGCTTTTTGCGGGGGCGACGTACTGATGCGCCGGGATGTGCTCGAATCTGCCGGCGGCTACGATGAAGAACTGATCGCGGGAGAAGAACCGGAGCTGTGCCGCCGCATGTGCGCTGGCGGCTGGCGCATCCTCCACATCGATCATGCGATGACCGGGCACGATCTCGGCATGACGAGCTTTCGCCAATACTGGATGCGCTCGAAACGGACCGGCTATGCGCTGGCAAAGGTGTCGGCACGCTTTCGTCATACACAGGAGCCGCTGTGGCGCGAGGAAAGCCGCAATAATCTTGTACGCGGGTTCTTTTGGCTGCTATCGCCGTTGGCCTCGCTGCCGATTGCGGCGGCTCTGCGCAGCACGTGGCCCATCGGCCTTTGGCTCGCCGGATTGGCACTCGCGGCGGCACGGTCGGCGTGGCGCGCCCGATGGAAGACCCGCTCGCTGTGGACCTTGGCGCTCTATGGTGTCCATTCCCATCTGCAGCAGATTCCCATTCTTCTGGGGCAACTCCGCTACTGGCTCGACCGGTATCGCGGCCTGCGCCGGGGCCTTATCGAATACCGATAAAGCATGACACTCTCTATAAAATGAGCGGCGGAGTTACATGCGCCCGCCATGCCGCAGGTACCACAAGCTGCCGCGCAAATCTTTCAGAGACAGCAACGCATCCGGCACGCGGAAGAACTCCACCACGGCAGTCGCGATAATCCAGAGGCGCGAACCGTGCGGAAAATCCAGGCCCCCCGGCGCTCGTTTCAGCGCAGAGAACAACTGGGCAATCAGCATGCGTTTGCTGGTGACGCGCCGACTGCCTCGCAGCGGAGCGGGCATGTGCGGCGGCGCCAATCCGTAGGCTTCAAGCGCATACATGGGTTCGTCGTAACCGAGGCTGACAGCTTTCGCGGTCGTCCCGCCCATCCGGTAATTGACTTCGAGAAAGAAGATTTCATCCGTCGCCGCCGACTCGATCAGGTCGAAGTGAAAGGGACCGTCAATCTCGGACAACTGGGCAAACCGCAGCGCGGCATCGATCACGGCACCGGACAACTCGCACCGCTCCAGCGAAAGGGCGAACCCCTGGAATTTTCGGTAAGCGCGAAACCCCTGCATCGCCGTAATCTTGCCGGCAGGCGTCCGCGCGACATGCAGCACGATGTTGGGTCCGAGGCACCATGGCTGCGCCAGCAAAGGACTTTCGTTCCAGCGAGTCGAGGCCAGAAATTCCCGCAACGCACTCCGCGAATCGATGCGAAGCGCCTTGAACGACGGCAATACCGAATTCATCCGGGTGGGACGGATGCAGATGGGAAACGCGCTTTCCGGAATATGCTGCTCATCCGCAGGTGTGTGCAGCAGCCAGGTATCGAGCAATTGGAAGCCGGCGGCCTTTGCCAGCAGCGTCTGCTCGGACTTCTCCATCAGGCGGTGGATCGCGTGGGCGGGCGAGGCCATGACGGTGCAGCGCGGCTCGAAACGGTGCCGGTTCTGCGCCAGCCAATATAGTGAAAACTCATCGACCGCACAGAGGGCATCGGCCTCGACCGAGTGCACGAAGGCCACGATGCGGTCCAGACCGGCTTCTGTCCCGATCTCTTCCCAGCGAATACAACCGCCATCGGAAGCGAGAGCCGTGCTCACCCGTTCGTGTGCGTCGCCCTTAGCCGAGACACGAAGAAGGTGCACCGCAACGCCAGCCTCGCTGCAGCGGCGAACGAAGACCATGCCTGGAGCCCAGAAGCCGAGCTGAACGAGATTGCGAACCCGCTTCTTGATCGGCATCTTGGCGGTCGTGCCAAGTGGGCGGATCTCAGGTGCGGCAGAGGTCGCGTTTACGGGCTCGATGATGCTCGTCATTCCTTCCTTTTATGAGGTGCTCGCGAAAGCCAAAACTGCTGAAATGTCGAGATACAACGCAGTCGATCTACCTTCGTGGCCGGCCGTACTGGCCCGGCATCTTTGGCGGCAAGATGACCACGTCGTCAGGCTCAATCGAAGGGTCTGAAGGACCGACAACGTACTCGATGTAGCTTTTCTTTCGCGAACGGTTGCGGTCGCCGGCAGATTGCGTGCGTTCCCGCGCCAGAACCTCGGGCTCAGGA
The DNA here is from genome assembly GCA_015654835.1 of Terriglobales bacterium. Lineage (GTDB taxonomy): Bacteria > Acidobacteriota > Terriglobia > Terriglobales > Acidobacteriaceae > Telmatobacter. The sequence continues at coordinate 11,791 of JAATGG010000161.1, read as the reverse complement.
TTCAACGATCCCTCTGCCAAGGATGAGGCGGCTTGGTCCGCCGCCGGCTCCGGAACGGACTTAGGCTCCTTCCGGAAAAGCGGCCAGCCCTTGCGCAAATCCACTTTCGGCAGCGGGCGCGCAATCGCCGGAGCCCGCTCTACCTCGTCTCGACGAACGCTGCCGGAGCCGGCCTTTCGATCGTTTTGCGGCAAAGCCTGCGCGGGAAGAGGCATATTCTTTTCGGCCGCGATGGGGTTCGCAAGCGCGGGATTCGCGGCCAGGCTGCCCCCCCGGCTCGAAACCCCGGGGTCCGCTTGCGTTCCAATCGGCGACGGCCGAAACACCCGTCCCGGTTCCGGCACAGTCTGCTCACTAGGCTCGACCCGTGGAATAGACGCAGGCGCTTCGGGGACAGGCGTTTCCGAAACTGCCGCAGCAAAGATCGCAGCCTCCACATCCGGCCGCTTTTCCTTCACGGGATTCTCAATCAGCATCTCGGACGAAGTGGATGCCAGCGCCCTGGGTCCGATCTCTTGTGCCCGCCGCGGCGTCTCGGCAGCGGGTGCCGACGGCCCGGTCGTTTCGTGTTCGGCAGCAGGCTGCGGTTTCTTGAGCGAGGGCCACTCCGAAGCCTTGGCCTCGTGCAACCGAAGCTGATCCCCTTCGCGCCTGGCCTGCAGGCGGGACTCTATCGCCGCCAGATCCGTGCGAAATTCCGGCTCGGCGCTTCGCGCGGAAATCGAGGTAAGCACCGCGCCCACCCCCGGGGCCTGGATGCGCTCAAGCAGTCTGGCGGCGCGCCCTAACTCCGCTTTTTCCGTCTTTCCGCTCTCCAGAACCAGCAGCGTGGCATCGGCAAAGCGCGCCAGATATTCCGTTCCCGAGGAGAGCAGCACCGGCGGCGCACTGATCAGCACGACATCGTTCGCCGCAGACAGCCGCCGCAGATTCTGCTCCACCACGCTGCCCTCTTTGTTTTGTTCATCGTCCGCAGCTTCTTCCGGAACATCTGGAGGAGCCAACACTGTTCCCGCATCGACAGTGAGCGTACGCCGGCCCATGCGTGCCAGCATCGTGCCAAGCTCACGCGCCAGCCGGCCTGTCTCCGCGTTGCCGACGCCGGTCAAAAGATAGGTTCGCACGCTGTTGGTGGCCGTGGCGTGGTCGATGCCTGCGGCGAGGCGAAGCAGATATTCCTGCTCCACGGCAGCCGGGACACTGGACGGCTCCGGCAATACTCCCATGGGCGCAAAGCCCAGCAAGTGCTCCACATCGCCAGGTGTGTGAAGCTGCCGGTCGAACTGGCCGGCCAGAATCGCCGCCGACAGCCCAAAACAAAGCGCCATCGGCAAGGCGAGCAGCAGCAGCTTGTGCCGTAAGCCGGCATCTGCCCTGATGGGTACCTGGGCCGCTGAAGACAGATGGACCGAGCCGGGCGCGTTCGACTGCAGTTCCTCGTTGTGCAGCCGATTGTCAATTTCTGCAAAACGCTGCTGCAGCCGGGCAATATCCGAGGTCAGTTCATTGGCCCGCTGAATCTTCGGCGTTCCCGTGGTCGCCGCGGCCGTCATCGCAGCAAGTTGTTGATTGATCCGGACCTCGACACCGGCAGTCCGCGCCAAATCGGATCTCAGTTTCGAATCCAGCCTCTGCTCGGCCTTGTCCTGCAAGTCGGCGGTCATGCCTGCCAGCGCGTGATCTAACTGCTTCAATTCCGTCTGGTCCTGCTGATACACAGGATTGGCCGGAGCCAGAGTCGCCATCTGCGCAATCAGTTGGCTACGGCGCTGGCTCATGCTGGTTTTCATGGCGCTCAGACCGGCGTCGCTGGCAACCACTTCATCCGCAGCCGCGGCCATGGCCGGCGACTTTCGCCCGGCACCGTCCAAGGCGGTCAATTGGGCCGCTGCCTGGTCGTGGTCGGCGCGCGCCTTCAGCAGTTCCGCACGCAGCGTATTCAATTGCTCGGTATAAGGGTCCGAGGTACCCGAAGCCGCATTCGCGACGCCAAGCTGTTTTGAGAGCGCCGCCTGCTCCGCCATATCCGTGCCGAGAGCAGACTGCACACGGTCACGTTCTTCCCGAAGCATGGTTGCGCGCGCGTCGCTACCGGCAATCTCATCCTTATGGGCTCCCGCAAGGTAGGCCTGAGTCACGGCGTTCACCGTGCGCGCGATCGACTCTTTGTCGCTACCGCTAAGTGAAATGGCAACTTGATAAGAGTTGCCCTCCCGCTGCACCTGAATAAGTTTTGCCAGCCGGTCGGCGGCCGACTGCAGGCTCTCACCGCCACGCTGCCAGACTCCGGGCCCGGCCATCTTGACGGCGGCTTCGAGAATGTCTGGCCTTGAAACCGCCCGCACTTGCTGCTGGATATAGGAGTCGTAGCTCAGTGCGTCATAAGGCCAGCTACCGCGCGGCCCCGCATCCATCACTCCGGGAGGCGAAGGCTGCACATACACCAGGCTCTGCGCGGTATACACCGGCCGCATGAGAAAGTGAGCAGCCAGCATTAACGTCAAAACGATGCCCGCAGTCAGCGCCGCGAGACGCGCATGAAGGCGAAGACTCCGCAAAATCTGCAAGCGGAAAACAGGCGGCTCCGAAATCGCAGCGGTTCCCTGCGAGCGAGGCTCTTCGCCCTGAGGCTTTCTTCCTGCCGAATTGTCCGTCAATCGTTTCATTCTTTTTGTCTTCTACACACCGGCAATGCTGCCGGCAGATGGCTTAGTGATATGCCAGCATCGTGAGAGTGAATAGCGAAGTAAGTGGATTGAACTGATTGATCGCGTTCGTCACTTTATAAAAACCGGTCTGCGGAACAAAAATCACGTCGCCGGCATGAAGCTCGATCTCCGCCGCATTGCCTTGCACGCTCAATACACTTCGGAACGGAATGTAAGTGGTCTTGCCCGTGGACGGCTGCACGATTTCGATGCGGCTGCTCAGCCCGGCTTTCTCGGTCAGTCCGCCGGCCAGAGCCAGCGCACTCGCCAGCGTCATGTCGGGGGAGAGCTGCACCGGCCCGGGATGTTGCACTTCTCCAAGGACGGAAACATAGTTCTGTTGCTCGTTGGGCACGAAGACGACATCTCCGCGGCGCAGTCGCAAATCGGCCATGGTGTTGCCGGAACTCAGCAGCTTGCGCAATTCCACCCACGCCACCTGCTCGTTGCCGCGATAGATAGCGCAGCGCTCGGGAATCGCCGAGAGCGACGAGGCAGGCGACAGCGTGAGCACCTGCGAGGGTGCGGCTGCATGTTGCGCACCCGGCAAACCGCTGCGGGTAATTGCTTCCAATAAAGTTGGCTGACCGTCGAACTGCACCACGCCCGGATGCTCGACCGCACCCAGCACCAGCACGCGGTTGGCCGTGTACTTCTCCACCGAAACCGTTGCCGACACCTGCGAGTAATAAGGCGCAAGAGCTGCGTCGATGGCTGCGGCAGCCTCTTTGCGTGTTTTGTTATTCAGTTCCACCTCGCCGGCAAGAGGCAGTGTGATGCGGCCGTCCGGCCCCAGCACATGATGAGCGCTCAGTTCCGGACGCCCGGCAGCATCGATTGCGATCTCATCGCCGGGGCCCAATTCATATTCCTGATTGGCCGGCGCCTCGAACTGACGCAACAGTTCCAGAGGATTCTGTTTCAACACCGGCTCGGGAGCCGCAGACTGCGCCGGACTGTGGGCCACGTCCTGGGCGGAGAGCGAAATTGCTCCTGCAAACAGGAGCGTCAGGGGCCATTTCATACTGCAACCTCCGCACGCGAAGCATCGGTGCTCCCAACGTCTTTGCGGCCGAGCGCAGCCGAAACCCAGCCTAGCTGCTCGCGAAGCAAACGTCGTTCCTCGGGGCGCAACACCAGCCAATAGAGCAGCACCGTTGAAACAGCCGTGTAAAGCAGCCCCGTGCCCAGCAGGACCGCTGCTCCAGACCATCGGCCGGTGTGAGCAATTGCGATAGTCACCGGTATCTTGAGCGTAAACGCCGCGGCATAAAACACCAGCGACGGCATCAGCACTTCGCGGGCAAATGAAACGAAGCCAAAATCCAGCACCCGCTGCACCCGCCCCAGCAGCACCAGGGCCGATCCGGCGGTGGCACACGCTACGGCAGCCCCGATCCCCGCGGGCGACCAGCTTCCCGTAATCCATCGGGCGGCGGGCACCAGCAGCAGCAGCAAAATAACGTTGGGAACCGAGTAAAAGAACTCGTCGTATACCCGGCCCATGCCGCGCAAAATCGAGGTGCCCGGCCCGGTGAGCATGTGCATCTGCATAGCCAGCGTGAAATAGATAAACAATACCGTCAGCAGGCCCATATATTCCTGTTTCGCGCCCAGCCACACCGTCAGGATGGGGCCGGCGATGGCGGTCATCAGCGCACAGAAGTAGGCGGTGCAAAAGTTCGCATAGCGCGAGCCGCGCAGATAAAAGCTGCGCAACACCGTGCGTTTCTCCGACTCCGTCGCGTGAGCCTCCAGGTGCGAGGAAGCAGGCAGGAAGGCGCCGAAGAATGCCATGGGCAGAGTCTGCACCGAAGCAGGCCATTTTTTGGCAATCTCGAACAGCCCCGTCGCCGCGAGATTCACGGTGAACAGCGCAATCACCTTCTCGATGGAAGACAGCAGGATAGACAACATGCTTTGTAACTGAACCAGGCCGCCGAAGTGCACGACCCAGCCGATCACCTCGCGGCGAATCAAGCGTGGCGAAATGCGCAGCCACGGCAGCCGCCGCCACGCCCACCAGATGCTGAGACCATCGTTCACGATGATGCGGAGCAGATAGGCTTCGGCCAATCCGCGCACGCCGCGCCCCATTCCTACCAGCGTAAAGACCGCGGCAAACTCAACCAGGTAGCTGATTGTCCAGAACCACTGGGTGGCGGCAATCTCCTGCATCCCTGTCAACGCATCGCCAAACGCGTTCAGCGAAATGCTCGACAAGAAAACGCCGATGACAATCAGCACGGCCTCGCGTCCATCGGTCGCATGGCTTGGAGGCAGTCGCAGCAGAGGCGCGAACCAGGGCCAGCCGCAATAAAAAGCAGCAAACAGAATCGAGCACAGCGGCACCGTGACAGCCAGCCCGGTCGAGAGCAGCGAATTGATCCTGTCGTATTCGCGGCGGGCATTGAACTCGGCGACATACTTGATGTAGACATTCGAAATACCCAGCGTCGAGGTCCCGAAGTAACTCACCAGGATGAACACCATGGTCCAAATGCCATACGCATCCAGCCCGATCCGCGCCAGTACAAAAGGCGGAATCATCACCCGCGTAATCATGTAGCCGATGCGCGCCAACAGGGTCACCGACACGTTGCGGCGAACCGTCGCCCCAAAGGACAGCGGCGCTTTCAGCGGTGCCTCGGAAGCAGGCAGCATCCCCGCTTGCTCCTTGCGCGCTTCAGACGCAGCCGGACGTTCGGGCACGGGCATTTGAGTCATGGCTTCACCTCGGCCGCCGTGCTCCGCGCCGCAGCCCGCTCGGTGCGGACCCATGCAGCGTTCCGGCCGGAACTACGCAGCGTAGCCGGCAGCAACCATAGCTTGCGAAAGATAAACACCGGCGCGGCGGCCAGGGCAAGCGCAGCCCGCAGCGGCTTGGGAGAGAGGCGCACAGCCATGGCAACATATGCGGCGGTGACGCCCAGTCCCGCCAATGCATAGCATTGCAGCCAGAACATCTGAAGCGCAGCGCCCATCGCTGCCCCGGCGACCAGCAGCAGGCTCGCCGTTGCAAGCGGAAGGCTGAGCAAATCGGCCAGCGTTTCGGCGGCCTGGATACGGCCTCTACAAAGCGCAGTCAGCGCGCGCGGCACATACCGCCGAGCCACGCCCAGCCGACCGCCTTCCCAACGCAGCCGCTGGGCACGCTCTGCACTGTGGCCGCTTGCCGCCGTGCCCCACACCGTTGCATCTTCGGCAAAGGCCGTACGGCGCCCGGCGAGTGCAAGCTGGGTGTGGTATTCCAGGTCCTCGGCAATGCCGAACGCCCTCCACGGCACCGCAAGCAGCGACTCGGCGCGAACGGCGAAACCGTTGCCGAAGATCCCCGAGGAGAAGCCCATGCTGCTGCGGCCCAGCGGGCGCACGACATTCATGCCGCGAAATCCCAACCCGGCCAGTTGAGCCCGTATGCCGTAACGGCTAGCCACCGGATAATCGAGTTCATATCGACACTGAACCGCATCCGCGTTTGCCAGCCCAAGCCGAAGAGCATCCACAAAATTCGGCGTAACCGTTGAGTCGGCATCCACAACGGCAATAGCGGCGGCTCCCGCAGCCAGGGCATGGGCGATACCGGCTTGCAGCGCGTGCCCCTTGCCCGCCGGCCAGCTTCCCGCAATCACGCGCGCCCCGGCTGCCCGGGCGCGCTCCTCTGTGCCGTCGGTGCAGTTGTGCGCAACCACGGCCACATCGCTCGCATGAAGTGGATCGCCGGCAACAGCGGCCAGGATGCTGGCCACCGTCCGGCCCACAAGCTGTTCCTCGTTATGCGCCGGAATCAGGATCGCGATATGGCCTTCGAACAGCGCCGCTTGTTGTCTTCTTGAATCTCTGCCCGGCAGCAAGCCGCCCACGCACGACAGGATCAGCTCAAGCAATAGCGGCATCGTAGCCGCCACGATGGCCGCTGCAACAACGAGTTCGAACCACTTCAGCATCCTGTTCCTTCCGCGTTAGAGCGTTTTCGATTCACTTATTAGCATCTCCGGCACCGTGCAAGGTGACAATCGCTTGAGAAAATTGCCCCTCGGCATCTTGCCTTCTGTGAAGAGCAGAATCGAAGAGGCGTTAGCCGAGCACATTGCGAAACTCGAATTTTGCCGGAGTACGAAAAGCCTGCTCTACCGACACCGTTGCAACCGCCGACGGCCGCAGGGCCTGAATCCATCCGGTCAGCAGAAAAAACAATTGATGCACCTGCATCCCCAAATACACCGTGGTAAAGGTAGCCAGCAAACCGCCCAATATACCCATCAGCGAAAACACGAATGCGCGATCTGCCGGTTCGGTCATCCCCTGCATCGCCCGCAGCAGCGATCGCCCGCTCTCGAAGTTGATCGCCAGAAACAGGCCCAGCCCCACGAACCCCTGCGTCACGGCCAGCAGCAGGTACTCGTTGTCGATCGAGGTCTGCCCGGCAATTTTTGGATAGTCGGTCGTTCCCCAGCCGAGCAGCGGCTGCTTGAGCACGACCGGAATATAGTGGCCAATCAATTCGCGGCGATAGATTGCGTTTTGCTGTTCCAGGTTCTTGGCGTCACGCTCAGTGCCGGCGGTGTAGCGGTCGGCCATGCCCCAGGTAAGCACGAGAACCGCCAGCGCCCCTCCCGCAACCTTCCACGCGGCACGGCGTGTTTGCTGTTGCCGTCCGACCCAGACAATCGCGACGGCAAGAATCGCGCCCAGCCACGGCCCGCGCGATTGCGTCATGGCCAGCCCCGCAATCATGGCCACCAGCAGCAAAGTCCTCAGATTGACAGGAAGAAGACCGACAACGCGACGCCGCTCCCACGCGGGGCGAGCGCGGCGCAGCCACATGCACCAAATAAGGCCGACCAGAAACATCATGCCGCAGAGAATGGATTGCGCGTAGGGTCCGGCGATGCGCCCCAATCCCCAACGAACTTGCTGCGGCCACTCGATCGGTTGGTCCGGAAAGAAATGCCGCCAGAATATCTGCGTCGTGCTGATCCCAAACCCAAAGTCATAAATATTCCAAACGGCGACAGCGGCCAGAAGAAACAAAAACCTGCGCACAGCGACTTCGCGCAAACCATATGGTTCGATCAGCAGACGGCCCGCCATGTAGGGCAAAACAGCCGTGGTCAAGCCTGAGACAACCACCAGTCCGCCGGTGTGGCTATTGGTGCGCAGCGATTCGGAAATGCCCGCGCTCAGGATGAACAGCAGTATCCACAGGTCCAGACGCCGAAGCTCCCAGCGTACGGCGGAGCGCAGAAGCAATGCCGCCATCGCGACGCCCACGGGCAGAATGGCGGTGTCGGTGAACGTCAAGGGCGGCAGGTGTTGCACGCGCAGCACGAAATAGAGAGGGAGCAGCATCAGCACCGGCAGATACACGGCGAGCAGGGTCTGCGGCACGGATCGCCGCGCCAGCACCATGCAGGCCAAAACGCCCGGCAGCAGAATGATCGTCTCCATCTATTTCGCGTTCCCCTATGCCCGCTCTTGGGCCGACGCCAGAGCGGGATCGTCGACTGTGGGTGGCAGTCCTTTGCCCCGAGAAGCCGGAATCCCCTCGACACGCTGCCGCTTTCCACGCTTCTCCCTCAGCAACGAGCCCGCTCGCAGCCAGCAGCTCGCCAGAATTTCACCGGGAAGATGACGGGCCAGCATGACCGCATTCCGAAAATAGCGGGGAAACAGCCGCCGAGGCTCCTGTCCGGCGCGAAACAGCCACTCCAGGCCGCTTTTCTGCATCCAGCGCGGCGCTCGCCGCACGGCCCCGGCGATCATATCGAGAGAAGCGCCAACCCCCATCATCACCGGTACACGAAGACGATTCCGATGCATGTAAAGCCAGCGTTCCTGCTTGGGATTGCCAAACGCAACCAGCAGAATGTCGGGCGCAGCCGCCTCGATGCCTCTCAGCATCTCCTCGTGATCCATCTTGTCGACGGGACGCCAGGGCGGTGAACTGTAGCCGGCGATGTGGACGCCCGGATACGTCTTGCGAAGTTGGATCACCGCCCGCCGCATCACCGGCTCCGCCGCCCCCAAAAGATAAATACGGTACCCGTGGCGGGCAGAAGCCTCCGCGATCAGCGGTACCAGGTCCGCGCCTGTCACCCGCTCCTTCAGAGGCCTGCCCAGCAGCTTCGACGCCCACACCACCGGCATGCCGTCCGGGAGCACCAGGCTGCATTCGCAGAGAATGCGGTGCAGTTCCGGGTCGTGAAGAGCGTGAGTCACAAAGTCCACATTCGCAGTGGCGATCTGATGAGGACCTCCCGAGGCAATGCGTTCCTCGATCCACGACATCGCTCCATCGAGAGAAGTGTTGTGAAACGGGACACCAAGAACAAAAACCGGCGCATATGCACTCTGCAAGAAACCGACATTCTGCCCTCGTGCCAAGGACGCGCTCCCGCTCGCAGCTTCTTCGATGGGAACCGCAGCGGTGACATACGGAATCGTCTCTTTCATGGGCAAACCCTCTCAGTTTTCGCGCAAAGTTCGGCAGCCGGTACCGACCGGCTTTACCACATCCAGAGGAGGGCTGGTTGAAATCTCTCCGGCATTCAAGTGCGCTCTGCCGTATGGGGAAGAAAAGCGCGGCCCTTCTTGGTTATTAAAGTCCGGTAACTGACCGGGTTCCGGTGCAGCTTGATCGGAGAGACAGACGGCTTGAAGACGAATTAATCTTCATGCATTCGGGAATGTCTTGGAATCCCAGTATAGTTGCAATCTCACCCCCTATTTGTTACCTTCCGGGCACGTTTCAGTAACCTATCAATCGATTACCTGCGCGGCATGACTCCCTACAAGAAGCCCAAGCTGGCATAAGTGCGCTCATAACTCGGAGTTACCAGGTAACGACACTGATCGAGAGAGGAGATAAGGTGATTGGCAGTCCGGATGAAATCGGGGGAAGTTCCCTGATAGTTACCCGCTCCTCATCTTCGTTCGTCGCCGCCGGGGAGTCTGTCGTCAGCACCCGCACATGCAGCAGCGCTCCCGCCGGGGGCGCGCCTGCACCACGCAGAGCTACCTGTCTTGATGAGTGCAGGTCGAGATTGAGCAGAACCAGAGAGTGATGCCCCGAGGAAGCGAACGCAAAAACATCCAGAAGATGCGCCGCGGAAATCGCCATCGCATCGTTCGCGCTATGAATGGCGAGGGCCGACCCTCCATTCGCGATCTGGGCTTCAACTTCGTCCGTCGTTCCATCGCCAATTGCCTCGTTCACCAGCCTCGCTGCGAGGAACTGGGGACGGCGGCGGTCGGTCGCTCCCATATCGATCACGGAGCCCCATAGGCGGACGTGCTTTCCATCGTCGCGGCGATACTCAAACTGCGGCAGGCTGAAGAGCAATGCGTTCTGAACTCCGGCATCGCGCTGCATACGCAGCAGATGTTCGGCGACCGCGATGCCCGCAGCCAAAGAGGGTGCAAAGCCATCGAGAGCCGCTTGCGGCGCGGAGCCTGCGGTTGTGTGCAGGTTCGTCTCGTAGGCGGCAAGATGGGCACCCAGACGGCGGGCCAGATCGCGCGCTTCTGCGACCTGCCCTCCGGCAAGTTCCATCTGCTCCGGTTGCGCCAGCAGCGGCCGAAACAGGGCTTCCGGCGTTGAAGCATCAATGAGATTGTGCATCAGATAAGGCGCAGTCGCGAAGGTGTCGAAGCCCGACGCCTGCGCCAGCAGCTTACGATTGCGGTCGGGATAATCGGACTGCCCACCCAGCACTAGGTCGAACTTTTGCCGGGCAAACCCCGGCGCTGCCCGCAAGGCGTGAAAGAACTGCGTGGCCCGCGCCGCTTCTGCCGATGGGTCTGCGATCGACTCCCCGGCAAAGCCCTGATTCCAGACCTCATTGCCCCATTCGATGTGGATGCGTGCGAAGGAGTCCAGCCACGGCGCCGGATGATGAACCAGCGCACGCGCGCGTCCGTACTGCGAGCTTGCGGGCCCCGCCAGATATGCCATCAACGCGGCGCCCTCGGCATCCGACACTGCCGCAGGCAGAGTGATCCACGGTTCCGCACGAACCCGTTCGCACAATGCAAGAAACTCGCCGATGCCCATCGGAACATCGTCGGCCTGCACCGACCATGCAGAATAACCTGTCCGCTCGCGGGCAAACGGCGGGCGCAACTCGTTCTCCAGAGTGCTGCCAAGCCCCGCGTGGCTGGCCATATAGCGCAGCACGCCGGGATGAAGTTCACGCAGCGCCGACACGACTGCGCCGCGATAGGCGATGGGATTTCCGGCGGCCTCGTCCGCTGTCTCTTCCAGAGAAACATCGTCGAGCAGAATGCGGCCTCCCGCAAGGCGAAACTCCAGCGCTGCCGATGACCCAACGGCCTGTTCCTCGTGCGCGTCAAAATCCAGGCGATAGTTCTCCCATCGCGGCGTGAGGCGCACGGCGCTGCGCAGATAGGCGACATGATTGGCCCTGCCTACAGAAACGGCCAGCAAAGCCGCCGCGGAGCCTCCGGACGTGCGGCCCAGGTCTTTGGCGCGAAAGCTCAGGCGGTAGTGGCCGCGCAACGCCAGAAACGAGCGGCCCGCCGTCGTATCGAAATACGACGACACGGTTGCCGACTGGCCGGGCAATTGCGCATCGATGCGTAGCGCCTGCTTGCCGGGCGACTCCGGCGACAGGTCGTGAAACTCCGCACCGAGATGCGCGCCGCCTTCGATCTGCGTCCACCACCCAGTTGCCGCATCGCCGGGAAAGTCTTTCTCCAGGACAATGTACGCACCCGCGCGCAGACGCATGGGCGCAGCAAAGGCCAGCGTCAATCCCACTCGCGGATTCGCCTTCGTCGGAGGCCGGCTTGTCGCGACCCTTCCCGTTGCGCTCCCGTCGAGGGCACGCACATCGGCACCGTCCCAAAAGCCGGCCTTCCAGGCAGCATCGGGATTGTCATCGACGCAGCCGGTCGCCGTCACCTGCACACAATGCAAGATGCTCCGCTCATGCGCCCCTTCGAATCCGGGATTGCGAAAGACAAGATTGCGCAGCATTTGGCCCGAATCGTAGAAATCCTGATCGCCCAGATTCATGCCAAAACGCTGCACCGCCGGATGCACAACCTTGCCGGTCAGC
>JAATGG010000030.1 GCA_015654835.1 Terriglobales bacterium | reverse complement strand
GAATCAGACGAGGAACAATGTGCGCGGCTTGATCCTGCTGAGCAATGGCGGGTTAGACGGCAGCAGCCGAAAAGAGGAAAACGAGCAGGGCAGAGCCGAACATATACGCGCGGAAACGATTCATGGAAAGGTTCTCCTGAGTGCTGCGTTCCAGCATCAGACCGGTGGTGCCTGACGATCAGTGATACGTATCACTGATCGTCAGGAATGTTCCAATCGGCCTTTATTTTTTATGCCCCGGCTGAGGTACGCAACGCTTCCAACGCGTCGGTCAGGTCGGTGGCGAGCGCGGCTTGGGCGGCGGCGGTCAGTTTGACGTGGTGGCTGGTGATGTAGAAGACGTCGATGGCGGTTTCGCCTTCGGTATCGATCAGCGCGACCTTGATATTGCAGTGATGGGCGCTCAGCGTGAGGGCGATCTGGCGCAACAGGCCGGGGCCGTCCTGGGCCACCACTTGCAGCAGCGTGGAGTGGGACGAAGACTCCGAATCGAACTTCAGGCGCGTCGGCACCTCGACCTTGGCGTTGCCGTTGTGGTTCATGTGGCTGCGCGCGGCGAGTAACTGATCGACCTCGACGCGCTGCGCTACTACATCGTGCAGATTGGCGAGGAAGCGGTCCTTCTCGCTGGGGTTCAGTTCCAGGGTGCGAAAGACGTCTGAGAACTGGAAGCTGTCGACGACCACGCCGGCCTCGTTCGAGAAGGCTCCGGCCTTGACGATGTTCATGCCCCAGGCGGCGAGCGCTCCGGCAACATCGGCAAACAGGCCACGGCGGTCGCGCACGATCACGGTGAGGTCGAAGAGTTGGCGCAGAGGGCGCAACTCCAACTGAACCGGGTCCTGATCGAGATTCTGTGCCAGCAAAAAATGATTGCGGATGTGCTCGGGCAGGCGGGTCTGCAGATAGCGCTGCGGCAGTCCTTCAAGAAAGTGCTTCAGAGCTTCGAACTCGCTGGCCGGAATCATGGCGCGGATGCGGTTGAGCAGCGTAGGGTCAATGGCCGCGTGATAGCGGACCTCGTCCACACTGCGGTCCATGAAGTTGGCGGTAGCCATGTAGAGCTGCCAGAGGCTTTCGGCCTTCCACGGAGTGAGGGCGTCGGGGCTCACGGCCTTGATGTCCGCATAGGTCATGAGGGTGAGCATCTTGAGCAGCATGGGGTTGCCGACTTTATCGGCAAAGGCGCGCACGTTCTCCTGATCGAAGATGTCGCGGCGCAGGGCGTTCGACATTTCAAGATGCAGCCGGATGAGTTTGAGAACCGACTCGCGCTCTTCAACGTCGAAGTCGAGGCGGGCAAGAAAGCTGTCGGCCAACTCGACGCTCTGCGAGGTGTGTTCGCCGGTGCGGCGAGCCTTGCCGGTGTCGTGCAGCAGCAGCGAAAGCAGAAACAGGTCGAGGCGGTCGATCTCCGGCAAAAGCTGGGCGAGGCGCTGTTCGTAGTCGTGCGCGGGCTGACGCAAGCCGTGCACGTTGTCGATGGTGAGAAAGGTGTGCTCATCGACGGTGTAGCGGTGATAACTGTCGCGGATGACCAGCGCGTCGATGCCGTGGAACTCGGGAATGAGCATTTCCAGCACGCCGAGCGCGTGCATGGTGCGGAGGGCGTGCGCGGCGTGCGGGCCGAGCAGCACTTCGCGCAGCGCGTTCCACAAGTAAGGCCCCTCGGGGATGTGGATGACGAGGGCAGGCAGGGAGTCGGTGATGCAGTCTTCGGCGGCCTGCGAGAGCGTGTAGCCGTGCGTGGACATCAGCGAAAAAATGCGCAGGATGGCGCTGGTGTCGTTGAACTGTGCCCCTGCAACGACGTCGATGCGGCCATGGTCGAGCACGAAGTCGGTGCCTGCAATGGGGGTGCGGCGGCGGCGGAACTGGCGATAGAAACTGACCGGCGCTGGAATGCTCTCCATCAGCGAGGCGGCACGGCGATAGATGATGCGCGCGTGGCGATAATAGGTCCGCATCCAATAGGCCGGGTCGGCGGTGCCGCGGGTTTCAAGGCCGATGGAGTGGGCAGCGGCCTCATCTTGCGACTGCCAGTCGAGGGTATTGTCGTCGCGGCCATGGCGGAAGTGGAGAAAACATCGGGCGGCGGCAAGAAAGTCGAAGGCCGCCTCGGCATCGCCGCGTGCGCTTTGGAAGACGCCGCCGCGATGCTTGGGCCATTCTTTCGTCTCTTTGAGGTGGAACAGGAGGGCGAACCAGAGGGCGAGGTGATAGTCGCGCAGGCCGCCGGGACACTCCTTGAGATTGGGTTCGAGATGAAAGATGGTGTTGCCGAACTTGGCGTGGCGGGCGCGGGCAATCTCGCCGAGCTTCTGGGTAATGGCGTTCCACTCGCTCAACACCAGGCCGGGAAGAATGGTTTGGTGAAGCTGCTGGTAGAGCGGGAACTGGCCGGCGAGAAAGCGGCGGTCGAGCGTAGCCAGCGTGAACTCGAGGTTGTCGGGATCGAAGCGCCCGGCCTCCTTGAGGGTGCGGGAACTGGGGCTGGCCCGCAAGCCGATATCCCACATGCCCTGAATGATGGCGCGGACGGCTTCTTTGCTTTGAGCCTCCACTTTTTCATCGGCGAAGGCAAAGAGCACATCGATGTCGGAATAAGGGAAGAGGTCTTTGCGGCCGTAGCCGCCCATGGCCAGCAGAGAAATATTCTGCGAGGGCTGGGTGGCAAAGGCGCGGCGCCACATTTCGATGAGGATGCGATCGACGACAGCAGAGCGGCGCCGGATGGCGGCCGTGCCATCGCCGGTGCGCTCGTAGGTCTGGCGCACGAGCGCCATCTCTCGCAGATACTGCTCCCGTAGATCGTCAACCGCTAGTGCGACTGGATTCATGAGTGTAGGTATGGCTCGCCGAAGCAAGAAGGCTGTTTATTCAGAATAAGCGATATGTGAGGGGAAGGTGAATCTCGGAGGACAGAGAACAGCCGCCAGAGACCGGTTTCCGGCGATCTGTGGCCGGGGAGGATTGGTGGTATCCGGTCCATTCTGCCTGTGCAGATACTCTACTGCCGTGCAGACAGAATCGACCGGAGATCACTTTTAGAGAGGCAGTCGCAGCGCACGTTGGGAACTAGAGCGCAGTTTCGCCGCGTTCGTCGTTGCGGATGCGGATGGCCTCGTCGATGCGGCTGACGAAGATTTTGCCATCGCCGATGCGGCCGGTGCGGGCGGCGCCGATGATGGCCTGGACGGCTTTCTCTTTCAATTCGTCTGAGATCACAAGCTCGATCTTGACCTTTGGGAGCAAATCGACCGTGTATTCACGGCCACGATAAAACTCTGTATGACCCTTTTGGCGACCATGGCCGCGGGCCTCCAGAATCGTCATGCCTTCGATGCCTGCCTCAAGCAGCGCATCTTTGACTGCGTCCAGCTTCGAAGGCTGGAGAACCGCTTCAATTTTGAGCATAAGCAAGTGCCTCGCTTGACAGCGTAACAGGTGGAGCGGCAGGTTGGGGGTGCCGCTCCGCCTTCCTCATCAGGAGTTCAGGTCGTAGCCTTCCTCACCATGCTGCGAGAGGTCAAGGCCTGCATTTTCGTCATCGGCGGAGACACGCAGTCCGATGACCTTATCGACTACAAAAAGCAGCACCAGTGTACCCACAATCGACAGGCTCCAGGCAATGCCGACGCCGATGGTCTGGTTGAGCATCTGGTGCCAATTGCCGTCGATACCGCCGGTGGGCAGCAGCTTGCCGGCGGCGTCTTTGCCGTAGACGGCATTGATGGCGCTGGTGGCAAAGATGCCGGTGAGCAGGGCACCCATGGTGCCGCCGGCGCCGTGCACGCCGAAGGCATCGAGCGAATCGTCATAGCCGAGGCGGCTTTTGACTTCAAAGACCATGAAGGAGCAGAAGACGCCGGCGATGAGGCCGATGGCCAGCGCGGACATGGGCTGCACGAATCCCGAGGCCGGGGTGATGGCGACCAAGCCGGCGACTGCGCCGGAGATCGCCCCTAAAGCTGTGGGCTTGCCGTTGTGGATCCACTCCGCGACCGTCCAGCCAAGTGCCGCAGCGGCAGCGGCAAAGTGGGTATTGACGAAGGCGCTGGTCGCCAGAGGTCCGGCATTCAGGGCGCTGCCCGCGTTGAAGCCGAACCAACCCACCCACAACAGGCAGGCACCGATGAAGCTGAGCACCAGTGAGTGCGGCGGCATCACCGTTTTGGGATAGCCGATGCGCTTGCCAAGATAAATGGCGGTGACCAGGGCCGAGACGCCTGAGGTGATGTGGACGACGGAGCCGCCGGCGAAGTCGAAGCTCGGAAAGCGGCCGCCCACCGAGTTGAGCAGTCCGCCGATGCCCCAGACCATGTGCGCCATCGGACTATAGACCACGATGGACCATAAGGAGAGAAAGACCGCCATGGCGCTGAACTTCATGCGCTCGGCGAAGGCGCCGGTGATGAGCGCCGGGGTGATGATGGCGAACATGAGTTGATAGACCATGTAGGTCTGCTCGGGAATGGTGGGCGCGTAATTGAGGTTCGGCGCCAGGCCGACACCGCGCAGAAAGACGTGCTGGAACCCGCCGATGAAGGCGTTGCCTTGTCCGAAGGCCAGGGAGTAGCCGACCAGAGCCCAAATAATCGTAATCAGCCCCATCATGGCGAAACTCTGCATCATGGTGCCGAGAATATTTTTCTTGCGGACGAGGCCGCCATAGAACAGGGCGAGGCCGGGCCCGGTCATCAGCAGCACCAGGGCAGCCGATACCAGCATCCAGGCGTTGTCGCCGGAGGTCTGGGCGCTTTGGACTGCCTGTTGAAGGGCGGCAATCTGAGCCTGTGTATCCGGCGCCGGGCCGGCTGGCTGGGCCAGAGCCAGCGCCGGACAGGCCAGAGAAACAGACAGAAGCAGCAGCTTGATTCCACAACTACGCATGATGTCTTCGCTCCCAAAAAACGTGTGCGAGGTTGAATCAGGGGACAAATACACTGATCGTGTCCGGCTTTTTGGCGCTCGCCGATGAGTTCGATCGCTGCTCAGAGCCGAGTAGCGGGTACCGGTTGCCGACTGCAGATGCAAGGACGTTGGTTACACTTTTACACGATTGTCGTAAAGACCGCAGGTTAGCGCAAGTCCTTTGTGATGTTCAGGACAAAAATTGGCGGGCGACGGCAGCGGCGGTCGAACGCCGCAAGAACGGGGAATCGGGGATCGGAATGTATGTGAATTGCAACCGGATAGGCGCGTGTCGTTTTGTGGCAATGGGCGTGTTGATTGTGGCTGCAGTGCGTGCCGGGGCCGGCCCGCTGCAAGCCTCAGCATGCCAGAAGGTCGTGCTTGCCGGGGAGGTGAGCGCCGGCCAGGAGTGGAGATCGGCACTCGGCGGAGGATGGGTCTTCAGGGTGTTGCCGATCAAGCCGGGCCGGCCAGACTATAGCGGATGGGACCTGGTGATGGATCGCGAACAAGGGGCCGGATTCCCCGACGCGCTGCTGCTGGCCACCCCCCCCTTCAACTCCATCAACGAGCGGGAGGTGGGCACGACGTTTGGGTTGCGCGCCCAGGATGCAATCGGCTGGAACCCGCGCAGCTTTCGTTTCATCTCCAACGCCGCCGCCTTTCAGGAAATGCAGAAGCTTTACCTGTCGCTTAGCCGGGGTGGGCAATTGAAGCTGACGGCTGGGAACGCTTCGGGAGGAAACATCCAGGCACAGGCTACGCGCAGGTTGATGGAACTGGAGCGGCAATCGTCGGCGGGAGAGTTTCACATTGTGGATGCGCGGCTGGCCCCCGGCATCGGCGATGCGGCTGCTTATGCCCAGAACTGGGCCCAGGCATTGCCGAAAACTCCGCATCAATTCGAGCCCGGCGCATCCGGCAAATCGACGCCTCGGGGAGAACTGCACTGGATCCGTTTTTCGGTCACTTTGTGGCTCCCGGGCACATGGAAAGCCCCGGCGGATCTACATGTGGTGCGGACGGCTTGTTCGGAATGAGGACGCCCTCCGGTTCCAGAATGGATCGATCGCGGCGGTCGTCGCAATAGAGCAAAAGTGACCATTCCAGAAAACGCAAGAAGAGGTATCATATGACATATGGCTGCAACTGCTGAGCGCGACCACTATCTTTTCGGATCACTGGAGAGCAGCGCGAAGAATCGCGCCAAGCTCAAGGAAGTGAGTTATGGCTACGAGCAACCGGAAGGCGTGTTTCTGACGTCGCTCGATTTTGCGGTGAACTGGGTACGCAAAAGTTCGGTTTGGCCCATGACTTTCGGTCTGGCCTGTTGTGCGATCGAGATGATGTCGATGGGTGCTTCGCGCTTCGATATCGCGCGCTTTGGCGCTGAAGTGTTCCGGCCCTCTCCCCGGCAGTCTGACCTGATGGTAGTTGCGGGACGCGTCTCGCAGAAGATGGCCCCCGTGATTCGCCGGCTCTATGACCAGATGCCGGAACCGAAATGGGTGATCTCGATGGGCGCTTGCGCCACGTCGGGCGGAGTGTTCAACAACTATGCATTGGTCCAGGGTGTCAATCAAGTGATCCCTGTCGATGTATATGTTCCGGGGTGCCCCCCACGCCCCGAGCAACTTTTGTACGCGATTACGCTTCTACAAGAGAAGATTCAACGCGAACCACGCAGTCTGCTCAAAACCTTGAACGTAGGGTAGTGAGAGCAGAGAACCGGATATTCAGGTGGTGTAGGTTACCTAGGTAATCTATCTGCCGAGGCAAGCGCGCGCGTTGAAGTGTTTAAAAAGAAGGCAACTCATTGAAATATTGTGATCTGCCGGAAATTTCCTTATGGTACGGTTGATAGTACTGTTAGGAACGTCGCACCATCCGCCACATGTGCGGAGCCGAGTTTGGACGAGCCAGATGTTGTACTCGCAAACGATTTTTTCCCATGTCAATTAGGATTGCGGAGGATAAACGCATGTACTCTCGTGTTTTGAAATCTATGAGCCGGGTATTGGCCCTGGTAATGGTGGCTTCGATGCCCATTGCCCTCGCTGCCCAGGATGCGGCCAAACCAGCCGCGAAGGCTAGTACGGAAGGATCACCGTCACGGTGGGATATTTTTGCCGGCTACAGCTATTTGGCCCCCAAGGATACCGTCAACTCCGTACAGCCGGATGGATCGACTCTGCCGACTCAGTTCAAGTCGGATAATTACGGCGTCATTATGAGCGGCGCTTACTACTTCAACAAGTACGTGGGCGCGCAGATTGAAGGCGCGTCGCACGATACGTGGATCGATGGTGGCTCCAGCAACAGCGGAACGACCACGGCAAGCGGCGGTTTGATTTTCCGCTTTCCGACGGGCGATATCACCCCGTTTGCTCACGGCTTGGTGGGTGGCGTGGACTCGGGCGGCCCTCAGCATCAGCCTTATACCTGGGGCGTTGGCCTGACTGCCGGCGGTGGTTTGGATTACGAAACGCCGTTGTTGCATCACCATATCGCGATTCGTCTTTTCCAGGCCGACTACGAATACATGCATGTGAATTCAGGTCCCTCGCACTTTTCGGGGTCGGAATTTGTATGGGGTGGCCGCGAGAACATCGACGCAGCTCGTTTGAGCGCCGGTGTCGTGCTTCACGTGGGCTCCATCGTACCGCCTCCGCCAGTGACCCTGGCCTGCGTGGCGAATCCGGCCCTGGTCTTCCCGGGCGACCCGCTCACCATCACTGCGACTCCTGGCAACTTGAATCCCAAGAAAACCCCGGTCTACACCTGGACGGGCGACGGCGTGACGGGTAACGGCACGACGGCGACCGTGGCGACGGCTTCCCTGGCTCCCGGCACCTATACGGTGAAGGGCTCCGTGAAGGAAGGCAACAAGCCCGGCCAGTCGGCTGAGTGCTCCGCCACCTACACGGTGAAGGCATTCGAGCCGCCGACCGTGAGTTGCAGCGCCAGCCCGAGCACCATCAAGCCCGGCGAGAGCAGCACCATTACCGCTGCAGGCGTGAGCCCGCAGAACCGCCCCCTGACCTATGCTTACTCGGCAGCGGCAGGCACGGTAACCGGCAGTGGCGCCACCGCGACCTATGCCTCCACCGGCGCACCGACCGGACCGGTAGAAGTCACTTGCACCGTCTCGGACGACAAGGGACAGACTGCTTCTTCGAACGCAACCGTAACCATCTCGGAACCGTACAAGGCTCCGATTCCTCCGATCTCGTCTCCTTGCTCGATCACCTTCGACAAGGACAAGGCGCGTCCGGCACGTGTGGATAACGAAGCCAAGGCTTGCCTTGACCAAGTCACCCAGGCGTTGAAGAACGATTCGACCGCAACCGCAGTGGTTGTGGGCGAAGCGACCGCCAAGGAAAAGGCTACGCCGAAGGGCAGACACGCCAAGGCCAAGGAC
Source organism: Terriglobales bacterium (assembly GCA_015654835.1). Classification (GTDB taxonomy): domain Bacteria; phylum Acidobacteriota; class Terriglobia; order Terriglobales; family Acidobacteriaceae; genus Telmatobacter. The sequence goes on along the minus strand of JAATGG010000030.1, from coordinate 7,631 downwards.
CTTGCCGCACAACGCGCCGTCAACACCAAGGCTTATTTGGTGACGGAAGAGCAGAGTGGCATCGACCCGGCCCGCATCAGTGTTCGCACCGGCAGCACCGATGGCAAGACGGTTGAAAACTACATCGTGCCGGCTGGCCGCACATTCGATTCCGAAGTACAGGGAACGACGCCGGTTGACGAAGGCACTGTGAAGCCCCAGGCCCGCAAGGCTCTGGGCGCACGGAAGCATCACAAGAAGTAGTCGATAAGCCCGGGAATCCTGCATGGACCCCGGGCTTGTCCTCACAACGGAAATCGAACTGCCTCTGGCAATTGTTTGGGGCTGACCGGCACGCTGGTCAGCCTCTTTCGTTTTGTACACTTGTTTTAGGTTTTGGGAGCTTTGCTTGTTGATCGATGGCTTGGGAATGTGTTTTGACGCCCTCCGCCGGTTCCGGTGTCTGGGAATCGCCGCACTCGCAGTTTTGTTCGCCTTGGCGGTTGAGACATTGCCCGCGCAGTCGAATTGGAACGCGGTGGGTCCGGCGGGTGGCGATGCGCGCTCCTTTGCCATGGTTCCGCATGAGCCGAATCACCTGTACCTGGGAACGACGAATAGCTGGATTTATGAATCGCTGGATGGAGGCGGCTCGTGGCATCGCCTTTCCAAAGTAGACACAGTCGATGATTTGGTTCTGGATAGTGTGCTGGTGAACCGGGAGGACCCCGCCACCCTTTATGCGGGTGCCTGGCGGCCCGGCAGTCCCGACGGCGGGCTCTGGATCAGCCACGACAGCGGCAAGAGTTGGGTCGCAACCAGAGATTTACACGGCCAGTCGGTTCTGGCATTGTCTGAAGCGCCCTCGGACCCCAGGATGCTCTTTGCGGGAACGCTGCAAGGGGTATTTCGCAGCACCGACGCGGGTGGTTCGTGGAAGTTGATCAGCCCGCCCGCCAGCCGTGAGGTCCACGAGGTGGAGTCGCTGGCCGTCGATCCCGTCGACCCTAATGTCATCTATGCCGGAACCTGGCACTTGCCGTGGAAAACCATCGATGGCGGTGAAAGCTGGCACAACGTCAAGCAAGGCTTGATCGACGACTCCGATGTGTTCTCGATCATCATCGATCCAGCCCATCCGCGGGTGGTCTATCTCAGCGCCTGCAGTGGAATCTACAAGAGCGAAAGCGCCGGTGCGCTGTTCCACAAGATCAACGGCATTCCAGCGACGGCACGGCGGACGCGGGTCCTGATGCAGGACCCCGTTCATCCCGACACGGTGTATGCCGGAACTACGGAAGGGCTCTACAAGACCACGAACGCGGGCAAGAGCTTTCAGCGGATGACGGGACCGGACGTGATCGTGAACGATGTGTTTGTCGATCCGCGGAACCCGGAGCATGTGCTGCTGGCGACCGACCGCAGCGGAGTGCTCTCCAGCAAGGATGGAGCGGTCAGCTTTAGTGCGGCGAACGATGGAATCTCAGGGCGCAGAGTCGAGGCGCTGCTGGTGGATCATGAGAATCCGGAGCGGCTCTATGCGGGCGTGGTGAACGACAAGACCTATGGCGGCGTTTTTGCTTCCAATAATGGCGGCGCCGATTGGAGCCAGATTGGAAGCGGACTGGAAGGACGCGATGTGTTCGCGCTTGCCCAGGCTTCGGACGGAACGATTCTGGCGGGGACCAACCACGGCATCTTCATCCTGCAGGCAGACAAGAGCAACGCCGGCGACAAAGATTCGTCGCTGACCTGGCAGCCACGCAACATCATTGCGAATACCCTCGTGAAAACCGCTTCCGAGGTGCATTATGGCAAGCACGTCAACGTCGAGAAGCGGGTCAAAGACACGGTCCGCGAGCTGGAAGGACGGGTCAACGCGCTCGATCTTTCGGGAGATGCCTGGATCGCATCGACCAGCGCTGGCTTGCTCACCAGCCGCGATCACGGCGCAACTTGGCAGGGCGGCGTCGTGATGGGCTCGACCGCATATCTTTCGGTGAGCGCACACGGGCAGACACTGGCCGCCGCCCGGCCGGACGACGTGGTGATCTCCACCGACGGCGGCGAGAGCTGGATGCCCGTCAGTATGCCGACCATGCTCACCCGCATTCACCGGGTGGCGTTTTCCAACGACGGAACCTTGTGGCTGGGAGCGCGCGAAGGCGTCTACTTTACCCACGACAAAGGCAAGACGTGGATGTGGGTGCACCGGCTTCCATTCAACGCCATCGACGATTTGTACTACGATAGCAAGCGGGGCCGCGTGCTGGTGAGTTCACGGGCCAGCGATCTGGTCTACGCCATCGATCCCAAAACGTTGACGTGGGACTGGTGGAAGACGGGATACCGGATTTCGGAGGTCCGGACCGCCGGGGGACGGCTGGTGGCGGCATCGCTATTCGACGGTGTGCTGGTGGAGCCGCGTGCCGCCGGCGCAGAAACCAGCCAGGGTGATTTGCCTCACAAAAATTCTGTATCATCTCATTATGCGCACTGAGACTGCGGAAACCCGCGAACAGCCTTCTTTCGGGAGCCATGCTTTTCGGAGCCATGACCCAAGGCTTCAACCTATCGCCGCCAGGGTTCTGGCCGGCGAACGGCTCAGTTACGAAGATGGGCTGGTGCTCTACGGATCTTCGGACGTGCTGGCGGTCGGCTGGCTGGCCAACTATGTGCGCGAGCGGATGCATGGCGACGTGACGTATTTCAACGTCAACCGCCATATCAATCACACCAACGTGTGTGTGGCAGCGTGCCGGCTGTGCGCGTTCGGGCGCAAAAAAGGCGATCCTGCGGGCTACACCATGGCGCTGGAAGAGGCTTGGGAGACGGCGGCGTCCGGCTATTCCGAGGCGGTGACCGAGTTCCACATCGTTGGCGGGTTGCACCCCGATTTGCCGCTTGAATATTTCCTCGACCTGGTGCGTGGGCTCAAAGAGCGTTTTCCGCAGGTGCATGTCAAGGCGTTCACCATGGTGGAAGTCTCCTTTTTAGCGCGACGCGCCAAGCTCACCATCGAGCAGACGCTCGTTAAGCTACGCGAGGCGGGTGTAGATTCCATGCCGGGCGGCGGAGCGGAAATTTTCGCTGCCAGGGTGCGTTCCATCATCTGCGACCACAAGATCGACGGCAACGAGTGGCTGGAGACGGCGCGGCTGGCTCATAAAATGGGCTTCAAGTCCAACGCAACCATGCTTTACGGCCACATTGAGAACGACGAGGACCGCGTGGACCACCTGCTGAAGCTGCGGGCGGTGCAGGACGATACGGGCGGCTTCCAGACGTTTATTCCCCTGGCCTTCCATCCGGAAAATACGCCGCTCGACCATCTGCCGGTGACCACCGGACTGACGGATATCCGCCAGGTCGCGGTCAGCCGTCTGCTGCTCGACAACTTTCCGCACATCAAGGCCTATTGGCAGATGATGACGCCCAAAATTGCGCAGATTGCGCTCCGTTTCGGAGCCGATGATCTGGATGGCACGGTGATCGAGGAGAAGATTTATCACGATGCCGGCGCCACCACGCCGCAGGGCATGACCCGCAAGGAGCTGTGCCGCCTGATCACCGAGGCGGGCCGCGTGCCGGTGGAGCGCGATACGCTGTACCACGCCGTCACACGCACCGAAACCAGCTTTACCGTGGCGGTATAGAGCAGACAAAAACGAGGAGGCGAGCGCCATGGTTTCCTTTGGCCCGGCTGCTGTCTTGGGACTCTGCTTCGGTTTCCTATGGGGAATCGGCTGCTCGCTTGCCATCCTCTATTCGATCTATCTCGGCGGCTATCGCAAAGGGGTCGAAGACTCGCTTGCAGCGGAGAAGTCGCAACGCTTTCACGAGGCGCTCAGAAAGATCGAGATTCGCCGCGCTAAGGCGGCTGGGGCGAAATAGCCTCTTTACGGACGCACAACTACGCCGCCTTTCATCACAAAACTCACATGCTCGACTGCCGTGATATCTTCCAGCGGATCGCCGGGAACGGCTATGACGTCCGCGTAGAAGCCGGGCTTCAAGACGCCGATCTGGCCCTCCCAACCGAGCACCTTGGCGCCGTTGAGCAGGTCGGCCTGCAGCACGGCCAACGGCTTCATGCCGAAGCGGACCATCAGTTCCAATTCACGAGCCTGGGTTCCGTGGGGAAATGGCCCCACATCGGAGCCCACCGCGAAAGGAATGCCGGCGGCGACCTGCTTTTTGAACTCGCGAATTTTGTAGTCGAGCAGTGCGCTTTCCCGTGCGGCCGCTGCGGGTGAAGCGGCATGGTGGGCGAAATACTCGAAGATGGCGAAGGTGGGCACGGCGGGAATCTGCTTCTCGCGCATCAGGCGCATGGTTTCGTCGCCGAGTTGGGAAGCATGGTCGATGGAGGCGACTCCAGCCTGTGCGGCATAGAGGGTGCCCGGCTCGCCCTGCGCGTGGACGCCGACACTGCCACCCAGGCGATGTGCCTCCTCGACCGCAGTGGTCAGTTGCGCGGCGGTGTATTGGTAGGGAGTGCGAAGCTCGCCATCGATCATCTTGTCCGGGCCAGTCTCGTACATCTTGGCGAAGTCGGAGCCTTCTTTATGCTGGGCGCGCATGACTTCGACAATCTGCTCGGCGGAATTGGCATAGTCGGCGTTCGAGAGCACATGCTGCGCGGGATTGTAGCGGTTGGCGTCTTCATGGCCACCCAGAATGTCGATGGCGTTACCGCTGATGCGCAGGCGCGGGCCGGGGATGATGCCTCGATCGATGGCGTTGCGTACCGCCGTATCGGCGGAGCCTGCGCCTTCCGTGCCCATGTCGCGCTCGGCGGTGAAGCCGGCAAGCAGGTCGTCCTTGGCCGCCTGCTCGGCGAGAATCGTGCGCCAGGGGACCGACTCTTCGACCGTCTGCAGGTCTTCGGCTCCGGGGTGCAGAAAGAGGTGAACATGCGCATCGATCAGGCCGGGCAGCAGGGTAACGTCGCCGAGATTGATGACGTTCGCACCCTGGGGATGATCGACGGATGTGCCCACTGCATGAATGCGCTCTCCTTCGACCAGGATCTCACCCGGGGTGAGCAGGCGTCCGGTCTCCACTTGCAGCAGACGTGCCGCGTGCAGCACGATAGGCGTGGCTGGGGCTGCACTGCTTGCCGGTTGTTGCGCATAGGTGGCAGCCAGGCAGGCCAGAGCACAGACGGAAAACAGGAACACGCGACACAGCGCGGCAAAATGAGGGCAGGGATTCGGCATGAATACGACTATGCCGCATCGGCCTGGGCTTGTCTATATGGCTAATTCGACAGGTGATGGTCCGCCTCATCGAGAAAGTCGGGCTTTACGGGCAGGCAGATAGTGAAGGCTGCGCCTTGCGGAGCGTGTTCGCCGTCGCGGGCGCGAACCAGGATGCTGCCCCCGTGACGGCTGACAATTTCCTTGGTAACCCACAGCCCGAGGCCGGTACCGACATCCTTCTTGGTCGTGAAGAAGGGCTCGAAGATGCGGTCGGCATGTTCGGCTGGAATGCCCGGTCCGTCATCTTCAATGACGATCTGCGCGAAGTCCCCTGTCGCTTGCTCGACGCACAGCAGGCGGACGGTGATGGTTCCATCTTTGCCGACTGCATCGATCGCGTTGGAGACCAGATTCGAGATCACCTGCTTCAGCTCGCCGGGCACGCCCTTGACCGTCGGACATTCGCCGAAATGACGCTCGACATGAATGTTTTTGGCCGCCAGTTTATTGGAGTAAAGCCGCAGCACGGACTCTACCAGCGCGGAAACTTCAATCTGTTCCGGCACGTAGGACTCGCGATAGAAGCCAAGCGTCTGTCGCGTGATGTGGGCCACGCGCTCCAGTTCCTGTTCCGCAAGCGAAAGCTGTTGCACGACGGCTGGCGGCGTATCCGGCGCGGCCTTGGCAATGTAAATCAGGTTCACCACTGCTTCAAGAGGGTTGTTGATCTCGTGGGCGACGGTCGCGGAAAGGCGGGCCGCCGCCGCCAGCTTTTCCGTCTTGCGCAGAATCTCCTGCGATTTACGCTCGTCGGCCACATCGCGAAATACCAGCACGACGCCGACAAGTTGATCGCGATCGTTTTTGATGGGCGCAGCGCTGTCCTCGATGGGGATTAACGTTCCGTTCTGGTGCTTCAGCACGGTGTGGTTGGCGAGGCCCACCACGATTCCCAGATCCATTACCTTCTTGACCGGGTTCTCCGTTACCTCGCCGGTGTATTCGTTGAAGATCGGGAAGACCTCCCGAATATCTTTGCCCATGGCCTCCAGCATCGTGGTTCCGGTCAGCGCTTCTGCCACAGGATTCAGGAAGGTGACGCGACCGTGCTGATCTGCCGCGATTACGGCATCGCCGATACTGGTCAGCGTTACGCGGAACCACTCCTCGCGGGCATGTATCTCCTGCGCATGACGTTCGCGCAGTTCCATCTCCTGAAGAACGTAGTAGGCAAGCAGGATGAGGCCCAGAGTGGCCAACAGGCTGGCGAGATAGATGGCGGCGATGGTGACCCGTATGCTCTTCTTGTAGTCCTCTGTACGCGCGGCTTCCAGCGAAGCCTCTTCCTGCTGCATCTGGCCCATGACAACCCGAATGTTGTTCATCGTCGCCAGTCCCACGTCCGACAGAACCAGCGCGCGTGCCTGGTCGGGATGGCCGCCCTGATAGAGGGAAAGAGTCTGTGCCAGTTCGTGCAGTTTCTCCTGCGTCAGATTGCGCAGCACCGTCATATGGGCGCGGTGGCGAGGATTATCGGCGGTCAGTTGTGCCAGATTATCGAGGTGCGCCGCGATCTGCTGGGCGGCGGAGCGGTAAGGCGCCAGATATTTGAGATCGCCGGTATAGAGAAACCCGCGCTGACCGGTTTCGGCGTCGACCAGAAGTATCTGTGTCTGCTGCAACTCCGACAGAACCTGCCGGGTATGCAGGACCCCTACCTGGTTGTCGATCTGGACGCCCAGTTGACGGCGGGTAACGAGAGCATTTCCGACCAGGATGATCAGCAACACCGCGAAGCCGGTAATGACGCTAAAGCGCTTGTAAAAAGTTTGCATAACTAGGCCGTAACCGTTTCCACAGTTCTCGAACAGATTGAATTTGGACGAAAATTCCGGTTCGTCTCCGGCCTGGGTCCGACGCGGCTTCACTCGCCCACAGGGGAGAGCTACGCCGGGGAAAGAATGCACGTCGAGCGCCTATTTATCGTACTTTTCTGCGCAGAATCGTGTCAATGCAAGGATTTACAACAGCAGGCCGGAAGGGCGGAGCGCCCGGTGCCATGCTCAATCGGGCTTATTCCAGAAATTCGCGGACGAAAGGGTCCTCGCTGGTCACGAGGTCGTGCAGTGAACCGTCGAAGATGAGGCGGCCTTCGGAGAGCATGAGAAAAGTGGTATTGGGATCGGCTTCCCCGTTGGGCAGGGGCACCATGCAGCCTCGCTCGGCATCGAAGCGGTGCGAGGTCATGGTGAAGGCGTCCTGAAGGCGATGGGTTACCAGCAGCGAAGGGGTCTTGTAGAAGTCCCTCTGCTTCACGATCAACTCGATGATGGTGGTCGAGGTGACGGGATCGAGGCCGCCGGTAGGCGAGTCGTACAGAATGAGTTCGGGCTGGTGGATAAGAGCGCGGGCAATGGCGACGCGGCGGCGCATTCCACCGGAAAGACT
>JAATGG010000115.1 GCA_015654835.1 Terriglobales bacterium | reverse complement strand
TCATGCTGGGCTGGGATGAAGCGGAGGGGCTCGAATGAAGTATGTTGTCAAATTAGGTGGTGCGGGCCTCGAAACCCCAGCCCTTCTCGACGGCTGTACCCGGGCCATCACCGAGCTTGTGCGCGACGGCAATCAAGTGGTAGTGGTCCACGGCGGTGGCGTGCAGTTGACCCGCATGCTCAAGGCTCTCGGCAAGCAGAGCGAGTTCATCGGCGGCCTGCGCGTCACTGACGCCGAGACCCGCGATGTAGCTCTGATGGTTCTCGCCGGTCGCGTCAATAAAGGCTTGGTGGCGGCTCTGGGCGCACTCGGGCAGCCCGCTGTCGGGCTTTCCGGTGGCGACGGCTTGCTCTTCCGCGCCCGCAAAAAGCGTACTGCCCCCGACCTTGGTTTTGTCGGCGAAATCGCAGCCAGTGATCCGCGCTGGATCGAGGCCATCTGGCAATTGAACGGCGTGCCCGTCATCTCCTCCATGGCGCTCGGTTTCGACGGGGAATATTACAACATAAATGCCGATGAAATGGCTGCGGCCTGCGCCATCGCCTGCCGTGCCGATGCACTCGTCTTTCTCACCGACGTGCCCGGCGTCAAGGGCGCAAACGGCCAGGTACTCCGATGGTTGAGCATCGATCAGATTGCCGAGATGGCCAAGAGCGCTGTCATCTCCGGCGGCATGTTACCTAAGTTGAGCGCCTGCCGTGAAGCTCTTTTGAACGGCGTTAAGCGTGTAAGAATTTTGCCCGCGGAGGCGGCTGGCTCGTTGCCCGACCTGTGCAGCTCACGCGTAGCCCATGGCACCGAAGTCATGGTGGCCTAAGGAGAAATTGAAGTGACTAAATTGGATCAAATTCGCGCCGCCGAAGCGCGGCTTTTGCTCTCGACCTATGAACGCAACCCCATTCTCTTTGTACGGGGCGAGGGTGTCCATGTCATCGATGAGCAAGGCGATCGCTATCTTGACTTGCTCAGTGGCATCGGCGTCAATGCGCTTGGCTACAGCCATCCCGCTATTGTCGAAACCATTGTCAAGCAGAGTCATTCGCTCATTCACACCTCCAACCTTTTCTTCCATGAGGGCCAGGCCGAGCTCGCCCTGCGGCTCACCGAGCGTACCGGGCTCGACCGCGCTTTCTTTGCCAACACCGGCACCGAAGCCTGGGAAGGCGCATTGAAGATGGCCCGCCTCCACGCTGGCGCGCTACGCAACGAAGGCAAGCACATCGGCACCCGGTTCCTCGCCCTCGAACAGAGCTTTCACGGCCGCACCTTCGGCTCCATGGCCACCACATACAAAGCGAAGTATCGCGAACCGTTCGGCCCTGTCGTTCCCGGCGTGGACTTCGTCCGCTTCAACGATGTCGCCGACCTGCGCGCAAAATTCTCCAATGAGGTCTGCGCCATCCTCGTTGAAGCCATTCAGGGCGAGGCCGGCATCCGGCCCCTCACACAGGAATTTTTGAACGAAGCCCGCGCCCTCGCCACCTCCACCGGCGCTCTGCTTGTGATCGACGAAATTCAAGCCGGCATGGGCCGCACCGGCAAGTGGTGCGCCTATCAGCATTACGGCGTGCAGCCCGATATCACCACCCTGGCCAAGCCGCTCGCCGGCGGCATTCCCATGGGCGCTCTTCTGTGCACTGAAGAGGTTTCCCGCGCGATTCACCCTGGAATGCATGGCACGACATTCGGCGGCGGTCCTCTAACCTGCGCCGTTGCCATCGCCGTCATCGACACCATGGAGAAGGAAGGCTTGCTGGCGCACGCTACCGAAGTCGGCGATTACTTCCAGGCACAGTTGCGCTCGCTCGCCGCGCGCCATGAAGCCATTGTCGATGTGCGCGGCAAAGGCCTGATGATTGCCGCCGAGCTCGATTCGGCGGAGCTGGCCAAACTTACTTGTGCCGAAATGCTCAAGCGCCACATCGTCATCAATTGCACCAGCGATACGGCGTTACGCTTCTTGCCGCCCTATATTCTCGAACGCTCCCATGTGGACACCGCCATCGCGGCGTTGGACGAAATCTTTACCGAACATGCAGCCGCCTTCAGCGGCGCCCATGCCGCAGCCGATCACGCCGCAGGAGGACAAAACCATGGCTAGCAGAGCCACTATCGAACGCCGGGACCATGCAGTTCCCGTACAGAAAGACCCCGATATTCTCGCCGCCGCCGCGCGTCTCGCAGGCGAAGATATGTGCTCCATCGCCGACTTGTCGAGCGCCGAAGTGCGCGCCATCCTCAAGCTCGGCCACGACGTCAAGCGCAATCCGCGCGAATATCGCCATGCCCTCGACGCCAAGCAGATGGTGTTGATGTTTGAGAAAGCCAGCCTGCGCACGCGCCTCAGTTTTGAGACGGGCTTCAGCACCATGGGTGGCAATGCCATCTTCGTCGACCAGACCAACTCGCCTTTGGGCGAGCGCGAATCGGTCGCCGATGTTGCCCGCAACGTGGAGCGCTGGGTCGATGTCATCGTGTTGCGCACCTACGCTCACGACACCATCACCGAGATGGCCGCCAACTCCCGCGTGCCCGTTGTCAATGCACTCTCCGACTTCGAGCATCCCTGCCAGGCACTCGCCGATTTCATGACTCTTGAAGAGCATTTCGGCTCCGCTGCCGGACTTAACTTCACCTATGTCGGCGATGGAAATAACGTGTGCCACTCGCTCATGTTGACCGGCGCGCAGTTAGGCTCCAATGTCACCGTGGCTACCCCGCGCGGCTACTCGCCCGATATCGAAATCGTCACCAAGGCCCGCGAAATTGCCGAGGCCAACGGCTGCGAAATTCATCTGCTGCAAGATCCGCAACTTGCCGCTGAAGGTGCCGATGCCATCTACACGGATGTATGTGTGAGCATGGGCTTTGAACATGAATCCACCAAGCGCGCGCCGATCTTCAGGCCCTTCCAGGTCAACGAGGCTCTCATGCAAAAGGCCGCTCCTCATGCGGTGTTTATGCATTGCCTGCCCGCTCGCCGCAACGCCGAGGTGAGCGATGTGGTGTTCGATGGACCGCAATCGATCGTCTTCGATCAGGCTGAAAATCGCATGCACGCGCAGAAAGCATTGCTGCTGCTTTTGCTCGGCGGTCTGGCCAATACGGCCAGCTTCCGCAGCGAGCAGGAACTCGGCTAGACTGGTTCTTCAAGAGCACTCCAGCCGCACGCAGGCGCAGCGTTCCTCCGCAACCCGAAGGACCTTGCGTCTGCTTTGCGTCAAAGGATTAAGGTGATTGTCATCATGGTCAAGAAAGCTACCCCGGATCATTTCACGGGGTTGAACGCCACCCTTCTGATTTCGCAGCTAAGCTACCTCGGACTGCCTGCTCTGCAGAAAGAGGCTGTCCAGTGAAGATGTGGTCAGGCCGTTTTCGTGAACCGCTCGACCCGGAGTTCGAACAGTGGCAGCGCTCAATCGTTTTTGACTGGCGCCTTCTCGGTGAAGAGGTAGCAGCCAGCAAGGCCCACGCCTCCGCATTGGCCGCCGCCGGTATACTCACCGCCAATGAACTGGCGGAGTTGCGCACCGCCCTCGATGCCATCGCCGCCCAGCACGCCTCCGAGGCTGGCCAGGCTCTGGTACGCGATCACCGTAGCGCAGAAGATATCCATCACTTTGTCGAGATGTCGCTTGCGGAGCGTGTCGGTTCCCTCGGACTCAAGCTTCACACCGGACGCAGCCGCAACGAACAAATCGCCACCAACCTGCGCCTCTATGTCCGCAAGCAAATCGGCCTCACTATCGAGTCGCTTGCCGCATGGACAAACGCGCTCGTCAAGCAGGCACAGGCCGCGGGCGAAGCCGTGATGCCCAGCTACACCCACATGCAGCGCGCCGAGCCCGTGCTCGTGGCTCACTGGCTGCTCGCCTACGTCGAGATGTTGCTGCGCGATGCCGCCCGTCTGCAGGATTGCTCTCGCCGCCTCAACTATTGCCCGCTCGGTTCCGGTGCCGTCGCCGGCGCCACACTCAAGCTCGACCGCACCATTGCTGCGCGCGAGCTTGGTTTCACCGCCCCAACGGCCAATTCCATGGATGCCACCAGCGATCGCGACTTCATTCTTGAATACCTGCAGGCTCTTACTTTCGTCGGTCTGCACGTAAGCCGTTTCGCTGAAGAAATCACGCTCTTTGCCACGGCTGAGTTCAACTTTGTGACCCTGCCCGAAGCTTTTTCGACCGGATCCAGCGCCATGCCGCAGAAGAAGAACCCCGACTTGACCGAGTTAATGCGTGCCAAGGTCGGGCGCATCCACGGCGCAGCCGAGGCCGTGACGCTGCAACTCAAAGGCCTCCCTTTGGCCTACAATAAAGATATGCAGGAGACTCAGGAGCCCGCATTCGCGGTCAGCTTCGTTCCGCAAATGCTCGCCCTCATCGCACGCTTCACTGCCGCTCTTCAATTCAATCGCGCGCAGATGAATGCGGCTGCGCAGTCGGGCTATTTGAATGCGATGGCTGCAGCCACATATCTCGTCTACAAAGGCGTTCCCTTCCGCACTGCGCATGAAAAAATCGGCCACGCCGTCCGCTTTGCCATTGAAAAGGGCGTCGAACTCGACGAGCTTACGCTGGACGAGCTGCGCCAGTTCGGCGAAGAGTTTGCCGAGGACTTCTTCCCCGCCGTCACTCTCACCGCCACTCTCGATTGCCACAATGTCATCGGTGGAACCGCCCGCGACCGCGTGCGTCAGGCACTCGCGGCTGCGTCGGAACGCATCGCCGCGCTGACACAGGAGGTCGTACATGCTGGTGCGTAAGGCCCGGCTTCAAGACGCCTCCAATGTCTACGACCTGGTGAACTCGCTCTCTGGAGACGGCACCTTGCTCAAGCGCGCGTTCGCTGAAATATGCGAAAACATTCGCGATTTCATTGTCGCCGAGTCCGACGCCGGTGTCTTCCTCGGCTGCGGTGCGCTTCACCTTTACGGTCCGCATCTCTCCGAGGTACGCTCCATCGTCGTCATGCCTGAGGCCAAGGGCCAGGGTGCCGGCGGCCGTATTCTCAACGCTCTCATCGATGAAGCGGAAGAGCACGGCATTCACTCCGTCTGCCTCTTCACACGCATCCCTGACTTCTTCTTCAAATATGGCTTCCGCACTGTAGAAGAGAAGACCGAGTTACCCGATAAGATATTCAAGGATTGCCAGACCTGCCCTCGCCTTCATCGTTGCGATGAAGTAGCCATGGTGCGGGGCCGCATCCCGCGCATCTCCATCCTCGGCCCTCGCATTGAGGCGGAGCAGTTAGTGCGGATTTCCGGTTAACGGGCAACTTACACCTTCCAACTAAGCCGCTCGCTAACTCAACTTACTCAGCATCGCCGCTGCCACAACGGCTTGTCCATAACTCAGGCCGCCGTCCCCAGGGCTGACGCGGCGATGCTGAAATACTTCAAAACCCTCCGCCTCCAGCCCCGTGCGCAATAAGCGCGCCAGCCTCCGGTTGTGCATCGCACCGCCCGATAGCGCCACCTGTCTTACTCCGGTCTCAATTCGTGCCGCCACAGCCGCCCGCACAAACCCTGCGGCCACGCCGGCATGAAATTTCGCAGACACACGCGCCTTGCTGACATTCGCGCGTAAGTCCGCCATCAACGCCCGCCACAGCGGTCCTACTTTCATCCGCATAGCCTCGTGCTTCGCCCAATCTCCGCCCACCAGTTCGATTGCATAGTCTGCAGCATCCTCCAGCCCATCGGCTTCATCCACGGCCATCCCCTCCAACTCAATCGCCGCTTGCGCTTCGTAGTCCACCACGCGCCGTCCCAGCACCACCGCCGCAACCGCGTCGAACAGTCTTCCCACACTCGAAGTCTGCGGCGCATTCACACCGCGCTCCATCATCCTCACCAGCACGCGCACGTCCCTCTCTGTCGCACCCAATACGCGAAGCATCTCGCTCGACGTCATATCGAATCCAGCAGCCCACAAATGCCCCAGCGCCATGCGCCATGGCTCATGGATAGCCGCTTCTCCGCCCGGCATCGGCACGGAGTCAAGATGCGCAAACCGCGCGAACTGATCCAAGCTCGCGATCAGCACTTCCCCGCCCCACACCCGCCCGTCCGTGCCATAGCCGGTACCGTCCAACGACAATCCGATCACCGGTCCCGTGAGTCCATGCTCCGCCATGCATCCCGCGACATGGGCATGATGATGCTGCACGGCAAACACCCGTAGCTTGCGTTTATGCGCCCATTCTTTGGCCCACGCCGTCGAAAGATATCCTGGATGCAAATCATGTACCACGATCTCCGGTGTGATTTCAAAGGTGCGCATCAGGTGATCCAGCGACTCCTCGAAGAACTCCAGCCCGGTCAAATTCTCCAGGTCGCCGAGATGCTGGCTCTGGTAAGCGAACCGTCTCCGCGCCAGCGCAAACACACTCTTCAGGTGCCCGCCCACAGCAAGCAATGGAGGCGCTTCCAGCGGCAACTCCAGTGCCAGTGGCACAAATCCACGCGCCCTCCGAATCAGTTGCGGAGCGCCATCCACCACCGCAGCGACCGAGTCATCGCACCGCTGCAAAATCTCCCGGTCATGCATCACAAAGGCGTCGGCGATTTCGCCCAATCGCGCCAGAGCCTCGTCGTTGTCGATGGCAATAGGCTCCTCGCTCAGATTCGCGCTCGTCATCACCAGAGCCTTGAGGCGTCCGTCGGCAAACAGCAAATGCTGCAGGGGCGCATACGGCAGAAACACGCCCAGCCACGGAATCCCCGGAGCCACTCCGGCTGCAATCCCATTGCCTTCGCGCGTGCGCGCCAACACAATCGGCCGGGCCGGCGTCTCCATCAGCGCTTCCTCTTCCGCGCGCAACAGGCACAGTGCCCGCGCGGCGGTAAGATCCCGCACCATCACGGCGAGCGGCTTGCCGTAGCGATGCTTGCGCTCTCGCAGTCGCATCACTGCCGCCTCATTGCTCGCGTCCACGCTCAAGTGGAATCCGCCCACTCCTTTGATTGCCAGCGTCTGCCCGTCCACGAGCCGATCGATTGCGCTCGTGACCGCATCGGCAGATTCAATCGCTGCGCCATCCGCACCTACCAACCACACCCGCGGCCCGCAATCCCAACACGCATTCGGCTGCGCATGGAACCGCCGATGGAGCGGATCTTCATACTCGGCCTGGCACGCCGCACACATCGGGAACCGCGCCATCGACGTCTGCGGCCGATCATAGGGAATCTGTCGCGTAATCGTGAATCGCGGTCCGCAATTCGTGCAGTTAATAAATGGGTACCGGTACCGTCGATCCGATGGATCGAGCAGTTCGCGCAAACAATCCACACAGGTCGCCGCATCCGCCGGAATCCCCGTACTGACCCGGCCATGCACCTCGCTCGCAATAATACGGAATGCCGTCTCCCCCGTCGCCGTCTTCCGCTGCATCACCATCGAGTCGACGCGTGCCATCGGCGGAATCTCTCGCGGTAAACGAGCCACAAATGCATCGACACGCGCACCCGGCCCTTCCACTTCAATCGTCACGCCGTCGGTATCATTCCCGATAAAGCCGCCAAGTCCTTCCTCATGCGCGAGCCGATAGATAAACGGTCTGAACCCCACGCCCTGCACCACGCCGCGCACCAGCAACTGCCGCCTCTCCCTCGCGTCGTTCGTTCTCTTCCCAGGCACATCGCTCACAAAAAGCCGCCTCACGTGGCAGCATAGCGCACCGGGCTCCTCATCGCCCGGTGGTGTCCTAATTTGAATTTCATTTGTTTTCCCGTTCCAGTCGATTAAGCCTCTCCTCGATTTTTGCGATCTGCTTACGCTGTTTGGAGAGTGCCTCTCCAATGTAGGTTCCAACGATAAACAAAACGAAAACGAGTATCCAGAACCAATCACTTTTCACAATTTGCTCCGATCCCAATCTCTCCGATCAATCTGCTGCGTACCCATTCGGATATGGTTTGATTGCTGGATTTGGCAGCCGTCCCGATGGTTCGTAATTCATCCGGCGTAATCCGAACGCGCAGCATGACAGCTTTCGCATCTCCTTTGGGAAGGGGTGGCCGTCCCGGTTTCTTAGGCTTTTGTGGTTGGGGCAAGGCTTTTCAACTCCTGTAAGGCGGTGAACGCCCGGTATGCGTTCGATGGAGCGGATGCTGGAGCCTTCTGCCAGCGCCGCGATGACGGCAATTTGCTTATCGGTGTTGAGGACGTTTGCTATGCGGGTTTCTTCTACTTAAATTATCGTACCCCAATAATTAGAGCAAGTCAAGATATTTGTGGGGTACAATTTCCGAATCATGATGAAACCTCTGGCGATACTCGCTCTGTTCGTAGCAACCTGGCACGTAGGAGCGCAAGTCCCAGGGCAACGGGGAGAAAAGTATGATCATGCCCCCCATGATGCCAATAAAACCAATAATGACACTCAATCTCTCGCCCAGCCGACGCTCGATCTTCGTGTCACCGTCCATGACCACGATTGGGAAGCCAAGCATAAAGCCGCCCAGGAGCAGTCGCACAACTGGAAAGAGGCGTTCTGGCCAGGAACATGGTCCAACTGGGCATTGGTTGTTGTTGGGGGAATCGCAGGATTCCTCGCCTGGAGAACTCT
>JAATGG010000065.1 GCA_015654835.1 Terriglobales bacterium | reverse complement strand
TTGGTTCGAATTTCCCGTTTTTCAATTCGGCCAACTTCGCACCGTATAGCTGCCTGCAAGATAACTGCCCCTCGCTCTCCACTCCGTCGAATGGCACGGGCGGATCGTCCGTCGTCGTCGCGCCGGGTATCGCGATCGAGAACGGTCTTACGCCGCAGATTGCGGCGGGTGGACTGATCAACTCGATTTCGTATCCGAGCTTCCACGCCACCGACGTCAACATCAAGACGCCGTATACCGTCAGCTACAGCCTGTCGGTGCAGCAGTCGATGACCAATAACCTTTCAGCGACCATCAGCTACATTGGCAACCTTGCGCAGCACCTGTCTTTGTATGGTGCGCCCAATACGGCGCCGGGACTGTTCCGGCCGGGCACCAACACATCGCCATTTAATCCGTTCCCGACGCTGGGCGGCATTGGTCAGGTTCACTATGCCGGCGTGAGCACGTATAACTCATTGCAGTCCAAGTTGGAAAAGCGCTACTCCAACGGGATTTCCTTCCTGGCGACTTATACGTGGTCTCACGCACTGGATGACGCCAGCGATGCGGGCGGCAACTTCGGAGCCGTCGGCGATCGCAACCTGGCCCTGATTCCGTTCATCGATGAGTTCACGAACTCATCGTTCGATGTGCGGCAGCGCTTCACGATCAATGGCAACTACGAGCTGCCCTTTGGCAAGGGAAGACACTTTGTGAACAAGGGCGGATGGGTGGATGAGATTGTCGGTGGATGGTCGTCGTCGCTCACCTATGCGGCACAGACCGGCACTCCGTTCAGCGTCTCGCCGAACATCAGCACCGCGGCAGGTGGTGGTGCACGCGCATACGCCGTGCGCGATCCCTTCACGGGCGGCGGGACGCCAGACCCCTCGAACCCTGGCATTACCTGTCCCGCACAGGTAAAAACCAAGCTGAATTATTTCAACCCTTGCGCTTTCGCTAATCCAGTTCCGGGTGAAGCCATCTCGGATGCTACGCACCCGATTGGTTCCATCAACCCGGACGGCGTTCCGGTCAGCATTCCGGGCCCCGTGCGTGATACGGCGACGGCGATCAGGCTGCTCGGCGGACAGCAGAACAACATCTATGGGCCGGGCTACTACCAGGTCAATATGTCGCTGTTCAAGAGCTTTCCGACGTGGCGCGAACAGTATCTCCAGTTCCGTGCGGACGGTTTCAACGTATTGAATCACCCCACGCTGGGTACGCCGAATGGCTCCAACAACAGTAATGGCGGCCTGATTTCCGGACCGAAGTCCTTCCAGAACAACACGCCGGATTCACGGTTCTTCCAACTTTCGATGAAATATAACTTCTAACTTTTACCCTTCGGCCGGACTTGATGTGGAGAGTCCGGCCGAAACTTTCGCTTAAAATTTTCCCTTCGTTGCTGTGTGGCCTTGTCGTATTTTTGGCTGCAGCTTTATCGGATCCCATTCTTTTCCAAGTAGGAGATTTCGCCTTGCGCCGAGTTGGTTTCCTTCTGCCTTCTATCGCCCTTCTGAGCCTTTTGCTGATACCCGCAGGGGCGCGTGCCACTGATAAAAAGCAGTCTGCCATTGTCGAGAGCGGCAAGGAGATTGTGCTCAGGAACGAACTGGTCACCGTTCGCTACGATCGCCACACCGGCAAAATGAATCTGCTTTGGCAGGATGGCCACAAACTATTGGGCATTCGCAGTGGAGCGCAACTCGCCGATAGCAGCACGCTGGTGACAACGGCGTATTTAGAGCATGAACTGCTGCAGGATGGCGATACGGCGCGGAGCGCTACAGGCGAGCATGAGTACACCATCCGGAGCAGCAAGCCGGGTGCACCGTCGCTGCTGCAGCATATCTGGCTGTATGACGGCAAGCCGTTGGTTTCGATTGAGGCGGAGCTGGATGCGGAGGCAAGCAAAACGGGGACGCGACATTTTGATGCCGTGCTGATTCAAGAGCCAGGCGCGGTGCAGGTCGGCCCGCAGACGAGCCTGCGCGTGCTGCACGTGCCCTTCGATAACGATATGTGGTTTCGCTATGACAGCGTGCCTGTGGCCGATATGAAGGCCGGACAGGCATACTCGGGCGAGGAAGTGACGGCGATCTACGACAATACCAGCAGGCAGGGGCTGGTGCTTGGCTCCATTACCCATGATGTGTGGAAGACTGCAATTGATGTGCACGCCGCAAATCATGAGATCGCCGACCTGGATATTTATGGCGGAATCTCTTCGCCAAGCGGCGTGAAGAGCGATACACATGATTCGGTTCCGCATGGACTGGTGCGTGGGCAAAGCGTGCGGTCTCCGCGTATTTTGATTGGCTCCTTTGCCGATTGGCGCGATGGGTTGGAGGCATACGGCAAGGCGAATGCCGCAATTCATCCTCCCCTGATATGGCCGGCGGGCGCGCCGATGGGTTGGAATAGCTGGGCCGCGTATGCGGACAAGGTGGATTATCAGCGCTACCTTGGCGCGGCCGCCTATGTGCACGATACCCTGGTGCCGGAAGGATTTGGCCGCAAGGTAGTGTACTTCAACCTGGATGCCTTCTGGTCGCGGCTGGATGCGGTTCAGCTTGCCGATGCGGTGACCGAGATCAAGGCGATGCAAGGGCCGAACGGGATGCGCTTTGAGCCGGGTATCTACTGGACTCCCTTTGCTTACTGGTCCGATGATCTGGATGTGTATGTCGAAGGGACGAATCGGAAGTATCGGTATCGGGACATTTTGCTGAAGGCGCCGGATGGTTCCTTCCTGCCTAAGGTGGATGGCGGCCGCCCGATTGACCCGTCCAGCGCGGGAGCCAAAGAGCGGACTACGTTCTATATCAACGAATTCAAGAAACTGGGATTTACCTATCTGAAGCTCGATTTCCTTTCGCATGGCTCGCTCGAAGGCGTTCATGCCGATCCGGCGATCCAGACGGGGACGGAGGCTTATAACGAAGGTATGCGGCAGATTGTGGAGGAAAATGCGGGGCGGATGTTCCTGAGTCTTTCGATTGCGCCGCTCTTTCCTTCAGGCTATGGGCATGCCCGGCGACTCTCGTGCGATACCAAGGGACACATCAGCGGCGAATATCAATCGACCGAGTACATGCTGAACTCGCTGACATACGGATGGTGGACTGCTGGAAACTTGTACATTGCCGACCCGGACCATGTGGTGTTTGGCACAAAAGCTGATGATGGCGCACGCAGCATTACAGAAGGTCGAAGCCGTTTGTTGTCGGCTGTGCTGAGTGGCGGCATGATTCTGGACAGCAGCCGTCTGGCGGACGATCCGCAAGGGCGTGAATTTGCCAAGGCGGTTTATGGCGACCGAAATCTTCTGGCTGTTGCGTCAGAGGGCAAGGTCTTTCGTCCGGTCGAAGGCGATACCGGCAACCGCGCAGCGGCAGCGTTTGTGAGATCTACAGAGAAGGGCTTCTATCTGGCTATATTCAATTACAGCGATAAGCAATCGAATACGATTACGATTTCGCTGGAGCGAGTGGCAGCAGTGCTGGGCAGTGCGTCATCGGTAGCCGTGAAAGATATTTCGACAGGAGAGCAGCTTGCGCCCGCGCATGGCAGTCTCTCCGTTAACTTGAATGCGGCTGAGTCCAAACTGCTTGAACTGGTTCCCACACGATAGTTTGCCGGCAAAGGGTACCTGTCCCGCTGGGAGATCGTGGATGTTGGTCAGATGTCCGCGTGGTACGTGCTGGGGGGCGATAAGTTTTTGTCCGGTATGTCCGGGGGACGGTGTCTATATTCTCGGTAGTCCGCTATTTCGTGGGACGACAATTTCGCTTGACCGAGCCTGGATCACACATGAGGAAATTGTTGCAGGAGGACGGCTCGAATTGCGGATGGGATCTGTCCCCCAAACGCATTGGGCCACAGCGCGGGAACAGCGGCCAGGCTTGCGGCAAGTGTAATTTGTAGGCTTGCAGATACATGAGTTTGGTAACAAGGCTGGTGTCGCTGCCGGCAATCCTGCTGAATTATTCGTTGACGCGAAGAGCTTCAGGGAGGACTAATTTGCTCAGGTCCGTGGCATCCTGCCGCCGATGGCGGCGGTAATCTCATGCGCGGCTTCGCGCAAGGCGTCCCGTACGTTGCCCACTGTCGCGGCGGTTTCGTAGTGCTGGATGTATGGAATGGTAAGTGCGCACAATGCCGAGCCGCGCTCATCGAAGATGGGATAACTGATGTTCACGATGCCCCGGACCTTATAGCTTGGGCCCTCTTCATACCCCTGCCGTTGGATGCGCGCCAGATGCCTGGAAAGATCGGGAGGTAATTCTCTGCCGGTCTGACGTTTCCACTCGGCTAGAGTGCGTTCCCGATGGCCTTCATTCTGATGGGCAAGAATGACGTACCCGGTAGACGCCTCCATGAGCTCAATGGTGGAGCCGAGCTTGACGTAGAAGCCTATGCTTGTGGGCGGATTGACCTGAGCGAGAATGACGACTTCCGAGCCCTCAATGATGCCCAAATGGCACGATTGCCGTGTTTGGTGGGCTACCGCATGCATAACGGGAAGCGCCTCAGTGATGAGCCGCTCGGTGGGCGGATGCTCCTGCACCAGTTTGAACATTTTCAGCGTTAGGGAGTAGCGGTCGTCACTGGAACGTGCGATATAACCACGGCTCTCCAGAGTGAGCAGCATGCGGAAGATTTCAGAGACGGTGCGATCGAGCTGACGCGAAATTTCGCTCTTGGTCAGTCCGCCTGACTGCCGCGTAAGCAGCTCAAGCACATCGAGGCCTTTTTCGAGCGCAGGCGTGGCGTAGGTCTTCTTTTCCGGACTTGCAGTCGAACTCCGTCTGCTGCTTTTTAGGTTTGGCATGAGAGATGGGCTTTCGTAATTACGTCAGAGTAACAGATGCCGGGCGTTCCTGTATGCCTGCGCAGGTGTAAGATTCGTTCGGCCATGTGCATAAGCTTCTCCTGTTGCACCGGCTTCAGCAGGTAGGCAATTACATCGATTTCAAAGGCAGCCAGTGCATGTTGAGCGAACCCGGTAACAAAGACCACATGAAGCCGGTGCACATCGGCGGGGAGGCTTCGTAGAACTTCAAACCCAGTCGTTCGGGGCATTTGAATATCCAGGAAGACAACACCGGCTGTAATTCTTCAATCTGGTTCAGGGCAACGAGACCGTTGTCGGCCTCGCCTTCGACCGCAATCTGGGGACACATCTCCAATAGGCGTGAGCCGCGAATACGCAGACTCTTCGTCATCGGCGATCAGAGCACGCAGTAGTTTCATAGCGGAATCCCGAGAGTAACGCGGCATTCGCTCTGACTCGGGCGCTCCACGAGCATCGTGGCTTGCGGGCCGTAGAGCGTCTGTAGCCGCCGTTTTACGTTCGCAAGCCCCAAACCGGTAGACATCGCCCTGCGATTGCCATTTGGAGCTTGTGCAAACAGGTGTTCCAAATCTTTGCCGTAGAACCCGACTCCGTCGTCCTCCACGATCAGAAGCAAATCATGCCTTAAGAATGTATGCTGCGCGGGAATCGGTTTGCGGCTCCGACGTGGTCTGCGACGATATTCCTGCCCTGCGGTTACCTGTGCTCTGGAATCTGCGGTCCGATCTTGCAACACAATTCTTGCAACACAATGCCTTCGGGAACTGTCCACGACTTAATCTGGGCCATCGTGATACATGTCTTGGGCTCCCACTCGCGCGACGCATCCGCAGACAATTCATCCCAGGTACCTACCTAATTGCTATTTGCGGATACGTTCTAAGTCGACGATCGGCTCAGTGGCGCATGAATGTTTCCTATCAAGTCAGTCATAAGGGCTGCTGCCTCTGTAGAGCGAATAAGGCCAGAGCTCTGTCCTGCCCACAACGGCATCAAGTCTGCCCGCTGCTGAAGCGAAGCGGGATCTGTTACTGTACGGATCAATGCGTGTTGTGCTGGATATGGCAGGGGAGTGCTTATGGTGGCTGTCGTCTCAGACATAATACGGTTTTTGACGGCTCTTGCCATTCTTCCGGTCAGGGTGGAGGTGAGACCCGTGCCTTGCGCCGAGATTGAAAGTAGAGCGGACCGGTGCGCTTCGCTCGCGCCCGATTCCACGCAGGCGAGGAATGCACTGCCAATGAGTACAGCCTCAGCGCCCAACGCGAAGGCAGCCGTTATGCCTCGCCCATCTGCAACACCGCCGGCCGCAATGACAGGAATCTTGACTGCGTCCACGACTTGCGGAAGGAGCGAGAATGTCCCAATGAGGGAATCTCCAGAGGGAACGAGGAAAGACCCTCGGTGTCCGCCTGCCTCAGTTCCGGAGGCAATAACAAGATCAAGGCCAGCCTGCTCCAACACTCTTGCTTCATCAGGCGTGGTCGCAGTGCCGATCGTCGGAATGGCGAATTTGCGACATTCGTCGAGCATCTCGGCAGGTGGAGGGCCAAACGTAAAACTGAGGACCGGAACCCGTGCATCTATGGCAGCTCGAAACTGGCATCCGAAGTCCTGAACTTTGAATTGAAGTGAAGATGGAGGTTCTGTGCCTAGCTCAGCATAGTAAGTCGCCAGGGCAGATATGTAGGATGAGGTTGCTTCGGAGTCAATCCGAGCAATTCCAGGATCCGATGTCGATACCCACAGATTGACTGCGAACGGCCTGTTCGTTTGGCTGCGCACCTGATCGACTGCCTCACGAATGGCCAAACCTTCTAGGCCGTGGGCTCCAATCGCACCCAGTCCTCCCTTGTTCGAAACAATCGCAGCGAGGCGATGCGAGGGGACACCGGCAAATGGACCTTGTAGGATCGGATAGTCAATGCCCAGCTTGCGCGTGACACGAGTGGATTTCCGGACTTGTATTGCTCCTCTACCATCTTCCCGCATGTGCCCCTCCGTCGACGTGCAGGATCTCGCCATTGATGAACGAAGCCGATTCCAGATACAGTATCGCTGCCACAATTTCCGCCGCTTCAGCGAGGCGCTTGAGCGGGCTGAGATGCTTCAAAGCCTCGTAGCTTTCCTCTGGGTGCATTGGGGTCTTTACGACTCCAGGAGAGATTGCATTGAATCGAATTCCTTCGCCAGAAAACTCAATGGCCAGGGCTTGGATCACAGACTGTAGGCCACCTTTAGTGAGGTTGGTGAGGCTTGCTGGAACGCCGGCAATTGGCTGAGTTGCGAGTGATGCGGTAATGTTGATCACGTGCCCTGATTTCTGCTGGCGCATCTGAGTCACTGCAAGCTGAGAGACATGAAAGAAGCCTTGGAGATTAGTTCTGGCAATTCTTTCGAAATCCTCCGTGATGTACTCCGTGAATGGCTTGGCAATGAAGATGCCCGCGTTGTTGACCAGCAAGTCGATACTGCCGAACATCTCAATTGCGGCGGCAATGAGTCGCTGAGCCGTTACGCGGTCCGCGATATCCCCATCTACTAAAACTAGGTCTTCTCTGGGATTTAGCATTCCCGCAGCGCTGATGTGGCGGGAGTTTGCGACGACGCGATATCCCCGTGCCAGAAGCTCTTTGGCCGTTTCCAAACCGATACCGCTTGAGGCACCGGTGATAATTGCGGTCTTTCTCGTTCCGGAAAATTGGTTAAAAGGTGGTTGTATGGTCGAAGAAGGTTGTGCCGTTGTATTCATCCCTGTCCTCTTTTGGTTGGGCAGAATTGGAAAACCTGAAATGCGCCTCTAAACTCTGGAGGACGCGCTGCGATGAACCATACAAGCAATGCGAAGTGAAGTCTCGGTGTACGTTTTAAAGAAGCCAAACCAAATTCATGTCCCGGAGACACAATGAAGCGCACCGATAATTAGTTCGGATAAGCCCCCTGAGCCACAACCGCAGCAATGAGTTGTATACCGGGAATGATATGGAGTTTACAGTTCTTCCTACGCCCGCTCCTCCTCTCTGCATAGCATGTGTGCTCTCTTTAGTCTGAGAGTAGAACTCGTGCGGAGAAGTCGCTGGACGAAAAAGACCTTTTTTGCCAGAAAGTGCTAAAGATTACGGCGAAAGGCGCTGGGAGTAATTCCGATGATTCGACGGAAGGTTCTTGAAAGATGTGCGTGGCTTGAAAAGCCACAATCCGCCGCAATCTCGATAATAGATCGTGACCGTTGTTTTAGCATCTGTCGCGCAGCTTGCAGCCTCAGATGGAGAAGATACTGATGTGGCGTGTAGCCAGTAGCTATCTGAAACATACGCAGAAAGTGAGTGCGACTATACCCACACTCGGCAGCAAGTGCACTGAGTTTTATATCCGTGGCCAAATCAGCGCGCATTCTGCTCAACACTCGCTGAAGCAAATGGTTCGGAAGACCGGATACATATTTGTTTCGCTTTTTGCCTTTCACGAGGAAAAGAATATGGGTGATAAGTGCGTGTGCTAGATGGTCGGCGTAAAGGCGTCCATGGACACCATCCATCTCTGCTTCCGACACCACTATCTTCACCAGATTGCGCAGGGTTTCGTCTTCTGTAGTTGAGAATCCTGTCAGGTCTCCAGCAGATCCGAGGCCGAGGTCCTCCGCTACTTCCTTGGCAAATTCTGGATTGAACGCGCAAACGACCATCTTCGATGGACCGGTCGAACGGCAAGAGGACAAAATACCGGCTGGAAAGAAATCGATCCATCCGGGGTTTTTCTTGACGCGAACCACAGCACCGTGAGGATCACAATGCTCCGTCTGGAACGTGTGTGTCTCCCATAAAGTGAGAATATGGTGAGGAGAAAAACTCTCTTGTCTCTCTGCCGCATCGGCACTATGGCGTTCGATGACCATACCGGACCATCCAAGCGCGAGGCTTGACATGGTACGCCGAGACGCTCCTCTCACAAAGGCATCAATCTGTGTGCATTTGCCCAGAAGTGGAAATTCCGTCATGTTGCCACTGTCATGAATCGTGGTGCGGACTCCTCCCCTCAAAATGCTTCTTTCCATATCGACACTCCTGCTCATCCGATGTATCAAAATAAATGTTTTCACGTCGATAGGACGGGGCTTGTCACCAAATCGTCATTTTCGGAGAATTGTAGGGCAGCTGGATTTGTCGAATGACGATTCGGCGATGTGAGTGCCAGTGTGTTCAATAGGATCATAGGTAAAGGTTTGCTCTTTGCAGGCGAGGCCGAATCGGCGGTTCACCCGAAATCATCGTTTGTTGCCGCTTATTGTGTGCCGCCGACGATCAAGCTTTCTCGGCATAGTCAAGGCCAGGCCAAAGGCGTGTGGCGGGAATTCTTCTGAGCAACAAATGTTCCGTCGCTATTGTTATCACCAGGGTGATCCCAAATAATGGGAGGTAGAGCGCCAGACCGCATATCAGGCCCGCAAGCCCGAGACTCAAGTGCATGTTGGGTTGTTTGACGGGTGTACCCAACAGGCCCTGTGGTCGTCTTCGCCACCACATGACCAAAGCGCTTGTGCACAGCAGGACAAGCCCAAGCGCCGTGCAGAGGTTGACTCGTTGATTCATCCACCCGTAGAGATGTCCTTCGTGCATGGCGAGAGGGACACTGCGCCACAATCTCTGGCATCTCCGGACGGCCTGAATTTGTCTCCTGCACTTTGCGGTTGTGCATTCCGTGGGACCGTCGGCAGCAGGAAGGTATGGAAGTGTCGGTGCTCGAGGCCGCAAAAGTGGATATTCCCTGGAAGAAGCCGCGAGAAGCGTCAAAGCGTTGATGCGCCTCAATCCGCCGCGATTGTTCTGTTTCTGCGATTCCATGAATCCACCTCGATTAGCTCTTCTTCATACAACGGTGCTTGAAGCCCCACGTCGCCCAAACGACAAAGTGATATCACACAGCTGTGCGCTCCGACGAAACGTCGTCCTGGTGCCCCCAATGTGAAGGAGTACTTCAGAATGCGAACGCTTGGTCCGGAACTGGAGCTATTGGGGGCATGAGGACACACACCAGCACTCATCTGCCGATTAGTTTTCAAGATTCAGGGGAAGTCAGGAAACAAGGACGCTGGAACACGAGGGAGGACCGCGTTTCAAGTGTGAACGGTCGCGGAATATAATGCAAAACCAAGAAAGTCGCTCGGCTGGAAAGATCCAGCCGAACTGTTCCTCCCAAAAGGAGTTTTCGACTTCCAGAAGTTCGGGTCAGTTAAAATCGGCAACGTTGCACTTCGAACTTGAATGCACCAACTCATGTACCAAAAGTAACGGAAATAATTCCGGAATTGAGGTGTTATATGTCAACATGGAACCCAATCAATCCAGGCTGAGGTTTTCTTTCGTCGTCCAGCAGCAGCGAAATTCGCCCAATGGCTTAGGCCACTGCTTGTGTTGAGTCCACCACGGGTCTTGTTTGCTTTACTCCTTTCGGGCGTGCCCTTCCTAGCCACCGAGTCGCCGTTGCCACAATCGAAGACCCCTGATTAGCCGGACTCACTTGCCAAGCCCGCAAACGCGTCATGCAACTTGCGATAAGGGAGCTTTCTCCAGTTCGAGAGCGCTGATTGTCCGGCGATTGGGAAAAAACAGACCTGCGTTGCTGATTGCTGTAGTGCTCCCTAAGCGCCAGGATAAATTCAGGACCGATGTATGGAATCATATGAACCCTCGGTGGATGCCTATGGCGTCATAGCCGAAACCAGACTCGCCACATATTGCTTCCGCATATAGAACACGGTCCATGCGAGTCTATTCCAGCGATATTGTCTCTATGTTTGAAATCCGCCTTGAGCTTCGGGGAGAATATCCAGATGAGGTTTAGAATCGTGAGGCGAGCGAAGCGTCTTTCTGCTCTCGAACGGTGCGCTGGCGGGCTGGGGACGCACTTGGCCTCGGCGTGTTCGACGGTCTTCAGGTGGAGGCGCGTCCAATCGCTATGGTTTCAGTTGGCTCTCTTGTGTAGTAGCGTGGATGCGCATCGGGCGAGTCGATATGTTGCTCTGTGGCGTACAGCACTTGCTGGGCCAGTTCGCGGAACTGTGTGCGGTGCAGCTTGTCAGGTGGTGTCACCTACATGGCCTGCAGATAGCATGGCGTATATCGACTGGTCGCATGGCTCTGAATCCCTTGCGCCCTTTGGCGCCATCGTTGCCTAACGGCACTCCGGCTTCATGCGTGGAGTGCGGCTATCCAGGAGCATGGTACTTGGCTGCACTCCATGTTCTGAGAAGTCGCACAAAAAGGTGCGCAGCCTGCGACTGCTGCCTCAAGACACCGGGTGCCCATTCAGTGCTGCATGAACCGATCCATCAAAGCCCGCGAAGACGGGACAGCGGATGTGTAGTGAGGCTTCCGACCCACGTAGCCACGGTTGAAGCGCGCTCTTGCGGGGCTAATTCATCTACAGGCATGCTCGATCGCGTCCGCCGCACTCTTTGCTCCATCCTCCATTTGCAGGACTGCACTGGCCTGCTTGACGGCGGCTCGGATCGTTGAATCGCCCAGCAGGTATAGCAGTCTCGATGTCGCTTGTGCTGCATCATAGCGGTTTTTGTTGAGTGTCAACCCCAGTCTGAGCCGTTTGATTCGCGCGCCGTTGTCGGGCTGATCGAATGCGTGTGGCACGATTAATTGTGGGCATCCTGCTTTTATTGCCTGTGCAGTCGTTCCCACGCCGCCCTGGTGCACTACAGCGGCCGCAAACGGGAATACTTGGGAGTACGGAGCATAACCAACCGCCATCTGATCTCGGGTCCCGGATACTCCTGATGGGCCTTTTCCTGTTAGTAATAGGGCTCTGCGGCCAAGGCGCTCGGCTGCCTTTTTGCTTTCAATGTAGAAGCTTCCCGGATTCATGACTGCTGAAGAACCGAGCGTGAAAACAATTGGTGGATCGCCATTTTCGAGGAATCTTCTGACTTCGTCTGCATGTCCATCTGAGGAGGACTGCCGATCGTAAAACGCGAATCCCGTGATCCTGCAGTGATTAGGCCAATCGGGTTGCGGTTTCGCCAATTCTGAAGAGAACATTGCTAAGTTCAGATAAGGAGAATATTTGCCCTCAAATAGTGGATGTTGGGGTATAGATAGTCCCAACTTCTGCCGCAACGCATAGATTGGCTGGGCCCAACTTTTCGTCTGTCTGCGGAATAATTCCTTCATTGCTCGATTTATGACGAGCCCAGCGCCTCGGAGTATTGCCGTGAAGGGCACAGGTCCAATCACCGAAGGATCGTGTACAGAAAGCAACTGCCACGGGGAGAGAATGCATGCTGCCCAGCGCAACCCTAGCCGTTCAGCGACAAGAGGGGCGGCGAACATGAGTTCTCCGCTGACCAGAAAATCTGCATCGCGGCATACCGTCAGTAGATCATCATAAGCTCCTTGCATGTGCGGCATGAGGATCTTACGAATAAAACTCTCCTGCCCGTGTTTTGCATTCATGATGATCCTGAGCAATTCTGGATCTTGAGGTGAGATGTTTGCCGGACCGATCGACTGAAAGGCCAAGCCAGCTGAAATCACCTTCTGGCGATAGAACTCTGATGTCGCGATCAGAACCTGATGTCCGCGCTTCCTCAATTCAGATCCCAGTGCCAAGCATGGGTGTAAATCGCCAAGAGAGCCAATTGTTGTCAGAACCACTTTCACGCAGACTCCATTTCTTGTGCATACAACAAACGCGACTCGCGGCGCCCCTTGGGCTATGGAATGTTGTGATACCTACATGCAGCGGTATTGTGCTGCGCAGAGGCTTGTCAGGCTTGCAATCCACAGCCTCTTCCACAATCCGCCGCTTCTCCTCAAGTGTGCGGATTAACCCTCCGGACGGGATCTGCGCAATTGGCGCAGGCTTGCCCCCAGCGCAACTGGATCGTCATCGCAGAGGCGAAATCGCGGGGAGGAGTTGCTTGCGAGGCCGATTTCTGCATCGCACCGAACGAGATCCTCTCCTCCGTGAGGTGAATCTGACACTGCTTACGACCTTCGATGAGGGCGAAGAAGTAGGGGCCTGTGCAAAGTGGGATCGAGGTGAGTCCCGATGGGTGGGTGCGCTCTGGTGGCAACTGATGTGCTCATTCCTTTTCTCCAGGGGGATACATCCTTGTATGTTCAAGACACCTGCCGTTAACGTTTATTCCCATGCTTGATTAGGATGCGTAGTTCTCCCGCGTGCGCCTTGGTGGCATTCGCAGATAGCGCATCTGGATGCCACAGTTCAGTTGCATGGCCGGACGCACGCCGCATTCATTGAATAAGGCGATCTCTCCGTTCACGAACGCGCTTGCTCTGTTATTGCTCAACTCGACGTCGCCGATTCAACCTGTCGCGCGAGGTTCACTGCCGGTCCTGGCGAGGACTTCGTGCCGTTGCCCAAATGCTCTCCGGCCTTGCCTGCCGATTGCACAAGGCTCGTTAGACACTTTGGCAACAAGTTGAATTTCCACGCTTTGTCACCGATCCTAGCTCACCTGTGGTGGCGCCATATCACGGGAGGCAATTCCTCGCGTGTCCCGCCGGCGACCGCGCCCAGATATCCTCACCTGCCGCAACCCCCGACAGCGACGACATTCCACATTACATTGTGGAGAACATTCGTGCTTCCTCTCGACGAGCGTAGAGGACAGCAATACCCGTAGCTTCGAGCGCGCTCTTGCTAGCCGGGACATGACAGTCCCGATCGGGCAGCGAAGAATGCTGGCAATTTCCTGGTACGACAGGTCATCGTACTCGCGCAATACGATAATCTCGCGCGATTCTTCTGGGAGTTGGAGAATTGCTCCTCGTACGATGTCACATTCGACTTTTTTTGCATACAGCGAGTGTGGATCTCTGGCCTTCCCTTGTGCGCTGATGGCTGAATCAATGTCCAGAGCCACAATCTCCGGTGCTCCACGCGCTTTGCGGAGTTGGTTAAGCCAGACATTCCTCAGAATTGTGAACAGCCAACCTTTCAGGTGGCTGTCGTCCTTCAAGCGTTCTCTGGCAGCCAGTGCACGAAGGCAGGTTTCCTGAACCAGGTCCTCTGTAGTAGCTTTGTTCCGGCTTAAGACCATTGCATAGCGATAAAGGGAGTCGATGTTGCTCAGCACACTTATGTCCTCGAACTGCGTCATTACCTGTATCTGCCTTTGTTCTACTCGCACCGCGGATACTGGTGCTTTCACAAAAATGCGGTTTTGCAGGAAAGTACTCAGTAATTCCGAACTACGACAATGCCTGCCATACAAAAGTGTCCCGTGAGATCGGCTAGGTCAACGCGGCAGCTGTCTCCGCGTTCTTGCGGGCCTCGAAGATTGAGGCAGAGGCGAACGCTCTCGTATTCTGGCCCACGAACAACTGTTCTATGCTCAATGTTCTTGTCAATAAGCAGGCTGCACGCGTGTGAGAATAGTGGTCACTCGGCCAGAGGGTATCTCTGGAGCAGACTCTACTATTGCAGCGGTAGTGTCGGTCTGCACTAATCGCTAATCGTAGAAGTGCACACGCGCTGAACTGTTCTCGCTAGAAAGAGACCGGTTCGGCCCAATGTGCTAAATCGTCAGAGAGCGCAGACTGTGGCTAACGAACGATCTAGTGCAATCGCATGAAGTGTATCGTTGCCCTGGTAATGGAGTGATAGATATCTACCTATCGCCTGCGCTACGGTAGCGTGGCAAGTCGTCCGCGCGCGGATGCTTTTGATCTGCGCCAATTGATGAATGAGCAGAGTTTGCAGGCGATCCAACTCCGGACGAACGCTGAAGGCGAGGTCTATGGGCTTGTGCTCGGGGACCAGACGGCCCCTGTGCCAATCAGCCAAGAGAGAGTACTGAATGATCTTGCTTGCTTCGATCTGTGCCTTGAAGAATTCCGATACTTCATTCGGTTGCAAGCCTTTTGCCTTACCCATCTCAACCGCGTTTCCAATAACCATGGCCTCACGGGTCGGGTCCTCTACTACGCCGCCGTTGTCCCATTTGGCAAGTGCAACTTGATCTGCGACGGCAAGCCTCCTTGCCGAGAAAGCAACGAGCGACTGGAGCGCGTCTGCAGTGCCCCGTGAGTGGAGAGTGCTGGATGCCATCGTAATAATCGGGAACGCCGCAAGGGGAAGCCTGTCGTACTTGTATGCTTGAGTAACACGCTCGGCCGGAATTTGTTCCCAAGGCTGACCATTGTCTGTGGTGAACCTGCGTACCAGAGTGAAGTGGCTGAGATCAATAGAAAGCCGACCGAGCAAGTCTGTCTGGGCTCAGGGATTGCTGAGGGAACGTACTGCGGGTGGCGGAAGAAGCACGGCGGAATGCGGGCAGTTTAGGCACGCCATAGTCTATCGCCGTCAGAGAGGTGATTTGGCGTGCCCGTTTGTGCAAAATCATAGTTCTTGGATGAATCAACCGAACAGAAGCGACCGCGTAGCAGCAGCAACATCCGGCCTCCTCATCAAGCTCTCACCTACCAAAAATGTGTGCACCCCTGCTGATTCGAGTCTCGCAATATCGAGATGAGTGAATATACCACTCTCACTGACCACAATGCGGTCGTCCGGGACCTGGGCCGCGAGCCTTTCCGTAGTTTCGAGCGCGACCTTAAAACTCCGCAGATTGCGGTTGTTGATACCAATGAGCCTTGTATAGAGGGGAAGGGCTCGGTCCAATTCCTCCGAGTCATGAACCTCAACCAGTACGTCCATTCCGAGATCGCGGGCGGACGTGACAAGATCCCTTGCTTCCATGTTGGTTATGCTCGCCATTATCACGAGGACACAGTCCGCGCCCCAGGACCGAGACTGATAGACCTGATAAGGCTCGAACAAAAAATCTTTGCGCAAGACGGGTAACTCAGATGCATTGCGTGCGAGAGCGAGGTAATCAGGGTGCCCCTGAAAGGAGGGTTCGTCGGTAAGGACAGAGAGGCAAGTAGCGCCTCCCTCCGCATAATCGCGCGCCAATTCAGCCGGATTGAAATCCTGACGAATGAGCCCTTTGGATGGGCTAGCTTTCTTGATTTCTGCGATGAGTGCCGTGCGGTCACCGCGGAGACGTATGTCGATCGCATGGACAAACCCTCGTGGTTGGGGAGCCTGCAGGGCGAGCAATCGCATTGAGTCGGGCGGTATCTGCTGCTTGGATTGAGCGATCTCCTTGCGCTTATACGCTTCAATGTGAGCAAGGATGTCTGGCATCTGATGGATGTCATGTTCTCTCAT
>JAATGG010000099.1 GCA_015654835.1 Terriglobales bacterium | reverse complement strand
AGGCGGCGGCCGATGCGCGTCTTCTATACTGATCATTCCATGTCTTACGCGTCGGCCATCGATCAACTTAGTGCCATGACGCCGGAGCTGCTCACTCAGCCCGGCAAGCCCAGGCGTAAATTCTCGCTCGACGAGATCCGGGTCTTGCTTGAGGTCCTGGGCAATCCTCATTTGCAGTTTCCATCGGTATTGATTGCCGGGACCAACGGCAAGGGGTCTACGGCATCGACTCTGGCGTCTATTTTGACCGCTTCAGGTCTCCATACCGGCCTTTATACGTCGCCTCATCTGGCGCGGCCAAATGAGCGCATTCAGGTTGAGCGCATCGAGATTGCAGATGATGCTTTTGCCGCGGCCTATTTTCGGGTAGATGCGGCGGCGCAGCGTTTAGTGGCCGATGGACGCCTGCCGCAGCTCCCCAGCTTCTTCGAATTTCTCACGGCATTGGCTTTTGTGTGTTTTGCCGATGCGGGCATTCAGATAGCCGTGTTGGAAGTAGGGATGGGAGGGCGGCTGGACGCGACCAATATTGTCAATCCGCTGCTCTCGATTGTCACCGACATTTCGCTCGATCACACGGAGTGGCTGGGTTCGACGATTGCCGCCATTACTCGCGAAAAGGCCGGCATCCTGCGCAAGGGTGGAACCCTGATTACGCTTCCTCAGCACCCTGAGGCAAATCAGGTATTGGGAGAAGTTGCAGTCGAACTCGATGTTCGTGGTGTAAGCGCAGTGCCGTATATGCCGGCCATTGGAACCAGTACGGTCGGGCCGTATGCGATTGAGGTCATGGGAGATGCAATAGAGGTTGCCTCTCCGCTTAGCGGCGCCCACCAGCATAGGAACCTTGCTTTGGCAATTGCTGCGGCTACGGAACTTGCAGCGCATCATGGATTTCCCATCACCTCGGCCTCCATTGCTGCCGGTATTCGCCAGACGCGCTGGCCAGGCCGGCTGGAGCGCATCGAGAGCGACGGGGCGGCATGGATTTTGGACGTGGCCCACAATCCGGCGGGAGCCTGGGCTCTACGCGCCGGATTGCGTGAAGTGCTGGGTGCCGAGGGTCCGCAAACTCTCGTTTTCAGTTGTTTGCGCGATAAGCCGCTCATCGAGATGGCGCAGATCCTGTTCCCGATCTTCGATGAGGTGATCTTTGCTCCGATACACAGCGGTCGTGCCACGGCTCTGGAAGATTTGGTTGCAGCAGCGGAACGCACGGGCACCCGCGCAGTTGCTGCCAATTCCGTAGAGGAGGCCCTGAAGCTCGCTGCGGAATATACCCGGAAGCGTTCCAATCCGGGAGCTATCGTCGTGTCGGGGTCTGTCTATCTCGTGGGAGAGGCGCGGAGTTTACTTTTGGCTGCAAACGGAGGCTCGGTACCACTTGAGCCGAAGGTGTTGGAGAAAACCGCTCCATGAGCCCGCGGCCCAACCCGTTGCCACATATCTACCGCTGGAGCACGAATCTGATCCAGGCGCCTCTTTTCTTTCTACTCACGGCATTCTGTGGGTCGGTGGCGCTGCTGGTTTCCTTGGTAGACAAAAGCGGACGAGCCCAGCACTGGGTTGCTCGTGTATGGGCACGCGGCTGCCTGTGGGCGGCTGCGTCCCGCCTTATGGTACGGAATGCTGAGAATCTTCGCAAGCATCCGGTAGCTGTTTATGCTTCAAATCACACTTCGTACATGGACACTCCGGTCATCTTCGCGACGTTGCCGTTTCAGTTTCGTATCCTCGCCAAGAAGGAATTATGGTCTATTCCATTCATAGGATGGTACTTAGGACGATCAGGGCAGATTCCGATCGATTCTTCTAACCAGCGTACGACACTTTCTAGCCTCGGGGTTGCCGTCAAGGCTCTTCGCTCGGGGATGCCTTTGTTTGTTTTTCCGGAGGGTTCGCGGACGCCAACTGGAGAATTGAGAACCTTTCTCTCTGGAGCCGCCTATCTGGCGATTCGCGCCCAGGTGCCCTTGGTGCCCATCGCTTTGAGCGGAGTTTATGATCTGCTGCCGATTCATACCAAGCACTTCTATCCTTGCAAGCTGACGCTAACGGCAGGAGAGCCGATTTCGACTGTGGGTATGACCCCCCGCCAGACGGACGAGCTGACCGCGCAATTGCGTGTGGCCATCGAGAATCTTCGTGTTCCCCGAGATGCTGTGAGGGAGACGAGGATTGTGGCGCAGACTGAGGTCTAGGTTTGGGCTGTAGAGCCTCTATCGCGTAACCTCAACAGTCATTACACTAGTGGTTCTATGACAGTGCGCATTGCCATTCCAGAGCCTACGAGCACCGATACTGAATACAACCAGCGTTCGCTTCCACCCTATCTCGCGGCGCTTCACTCGGCCGGAGCGATTCCTGTCGTTATTCCACTGCACGAGCGGCAGGATCGTGTGGCGCACCTGCTCGCGGAGGTCGAAGGCATCTTGTTGCCAGGCAGCGGGCATGACGTGAACCCACAAAGATACGGCGAAAGTGCAATTGCGGCATGCAAAGCGGAAGATACAGCCCGCAATGCAGTGGACGAACTCTTGCTGCAAGACGCTTTCAACTTGCGCAAACCAATTCTCGGGATTTGCTATGGAATGCAGACCCTGAACGTCTGGCGCAATGGATCACTTATCCAGCATCTAACGACAGCAATCGATCACTCTCCGCCAAGCCGACCAAATGAGGCTCACTGTGTGCATCTGGCTGCCGGGTCGAGGTTGGCCCAGTTTCACAGAGAGAGTAAAGAGCAGATCCTAGTCAATTCGAGTCACCATCAAGCAGTTCGAGTGGCAGGAGATCAATTACGGGTTGCTGCCATCTCGCCGGAGGATGGCGTTATCGAAGCCGTTGAGCTGGACTCCCCGGAGCAATTTGTGGTGGGAGTCCAATGGCATCCCGAGCGTACCTATGTAAGCAGTGAGTTTTCGCGGTCTATCTTTGCCGCTTTTGTTTGTGCCGCGCAGAATTGGCGTCCTCGCCGTATCGAGGATTCGGTCGCTTCAGCATGACAGAGCAAACAGGCAATGCGGATGAAACTGCCCACCAACCGGGCAGACGTTTGAATGAACTGCTGCGGGAAGCGGGATATCCCTCTCTTTCGGAGGAACTCTCGCGTAGTTTTGAGGACTACCTCGCGCTCCTGATGCGTTGGAATATGAGAGTGAACCTTACCGCCGTTCGGAGCGAGGACGGAATTCTCGCTCGCCATTTTGTCGAATCGATTATCTGCGCCCACGTCTTGCCCACCGAAATAGAGACTCTCTTGGATTTTGGTTCGGGAGCGGGATTTCCAGGAATTCCCATTGCCCTGTGTAGGTCGGACATCGCGGTAACCCTTGCAGAATCGCAGGGGAAGAAGGCCGCATTTCTGCAGGAAGCAATTCGAGTGCTCTTTCTTCCTGTGAAAGTGCACGCGGGCAGGGCGGAAATGCTCGGGCTTCAATTTGATTGCGTTTGTTTACGAGCCGTCGATCATATGTCGGATGCGGTAGAGACCGCCGGACAATTGGTGGTACCGGGTGGCTGGTTGGTTCTGATGACCACAGCAGGGGATTTTCACATCTTGCAGACAGCGGCTGGGGCTAAATTCTCATGGTCGGCGCTAATCGGGTTGCCCGGGAGTGAAGATCGTGCGATTGCGCTGGGAAGACGGACAACAGAAACTCATCTTGTTTGGCGGATATGATCGGTTATGCTGTGTGCTCTCAAATATCCTTGAGGGCAGAGACAATGTTCCACGTGGAACGTCTAGGGCAAGTACAAATTGAATACATGAGCAAAAGCCCTGGTGGTCGGAGAGTTAAGTAGAAGGTTCCGAGGGACGGGGGCGTTCCTGATGTGTATCCGATGTTCCACGTGGAACATTGAGAAGCTGGACTTACGGGCCGAAAGCAAAATTACTGCCCGAGATCGCGTCGAGTATCCAAAGCTCAAACAATCTCTATTTGGATAAGTGCAAAATGTAAAGTTTTCCACCGTCCTCATGTTCTCGCTGTGCATAAAAATACATATAGATGTTTCTGTGTAAATGTATCGATATGAAAGGGTTGTCCCCATATCTTCTTGACCCTCCGTGCGCGCTTTCCACAGGTCGGCGCGGTTCTCCACAGGCAAACTTATCTACCAAGAGCCCCCTTCTACCTTTAGTCTGTAAGGCCATGGGCAAGATTCTCGGCGTAGTCAATCAAAAAGGTGGCGTGGGTAAAACGACCACTGCTATCAACCTCAGTGCCTGCTTGGCGCTCGAAGGCCTCAAGATACTGCTTGTGGACTGCGATCCTCAGGCGAATGCCTCTTCGGGCCTCGGTTTCCAGCGCGACGATGCGCGCCGCTCCATTTATGACGTGCTCATGGGCGATTCCGCGGCCGATCAGGTTATATTGCCCACCGAGATCGAATCGTTATCAGTGCTGCCTGGCTCGAAAAACCTGACAGGTGCCAATATCGAGCTAGCCGCCGCGGAAGATCGCGCCCTCCGCCTTCGTGCCGCTTTGGAACCGGTCCAAGGCAACTACGATCTGGTAATCCTCGATTGTCCACCGGCCCTCGACCTGCTCACCCTGAATGCCCTGGCTGCGGCAAATAGCCTCATTGTGCCCATGCAGGCTGAATATTTTGCATTGGAAGGCATTTCGGAGCTGGTTTCCACACTGGAGCGCATCCGGGGTTCCTTTAATCCGGAGCTGAGAATCGAGGGCGTCCTCCTCACGATGTACGACGACCGTACGAATCTGGCGCAGCAGGTTACGGAGACTCTTCGTGAATATTTCAAGGACCGGCTCTTTCACACCGTGATTCCACGAAATATCCGGTTGGCCGAAGCGCCCAGCCATGGTAAACCGGTGGCGCTCTACGATCCCCGTTCCCGGGGCACAGAGGCCTATTTTGAGCTTGCCGGGGAGTATTTGGCACGTAACCACATCGAAAGCCCGCGCGGTGCAGAACGAAAAGCTGCTGCTGCTTCGGTGCCGGAGTCTTCGCGAGCTACCGTCCGCTTTTGGCCGTATTCCTGAGGCCTGACTTCTTGTGCAGTTTTCGAAGACGGCATTCTTGCGGCCCTCGATACTTTCGTTGCCAATTCACCTGT
>JAATGG010000005.1 GCA_015654835.1 Terriglobales bacterium | reverse complement strand
TTAGCCCTTCATGCCCTCGACCTGATCTTCCGCATCTAAGGGAATGGCGTGACTGTGTTTAAACGCCAGCCGCGCCGAGGTTCGATCATGTTCAGGACGGGCTATATCTTTATTTTGCTGTTTCTAGCGGGGCAGCTCGCTGCGCTCCGTGGGCAGGACGCAAAGCAGATTGTTCAACGTGCTGTTCAAACTGAATTGACTGCGGATCAGAACGACCACTCCCACTGGCTCTATTGCGAAACAGACCGCAAGCAAAAACGTACCGTGAAGCAGTGGGTAGCCGAGACGCAAACGGCCGATTTGCAGCGTGTGACGGAGAAGAACGGACACGTCCTTTCCCCGGCCGAGCAGCGCAAGCTTATGGACAGTTTTGTCTATGATTCAGGGGCCCAGGCTAAGCAGCGCAAGGCGGCGCAACAGGATGACCGGCAGGCCACCGAACTCCTCAGGCTTTTGCCGGACGCCTTTCTCTGGAGCAATGCGGGGAAACAGGGGGGCAATATCGTTCTGCATTTCAAGCCGAATCCGCAGTTTCATGCGCCTGATATCGAAGCTCGTGTGTTCGCTGCCATGGAGGGTAATCTCGCCGTCGATCCCACCCAGTATCGGATCGCGAGCCTCAAAGGACAACTCATCCACGATGTCAAAATCGGCGGCGGCCTGTTCGGCGATTTGAAAACTGGCGGTTCCTTTGACGTGGAACGCCGCGAGATCGGCAAAGGAAAATGGCAGATCACCGAGACGCATGTGCACATCTACGGACATGCCCTGCTCTTCAAAAGCATCTCGGAGCAGGAAGACGATGTAAAGACCGAATTCAAAGAGCTTCCGCAAGCGATCACATTGCAGCAGGCGGAAGGCAAGTTGCTTGAGAAAGGCACGCCCTGAGGAATGGTGTCCGCAGGGCGCAGCGATATCGGGTTATGCTGCCACGGGTGCACTGACCTCGTGGAGGCGGTGCAGACTTGCAGTATCCAACTCAAGGGTTGCGGCGGCAATCAAGTCGTCCAGATGGCTATCGCTGGTCGCACTGGCAATCGGCGCGGTTACACCGGGCCGGGCAAGCAGCCATGCCAAGGCAACGCGTGCCGGGGTGGACTTGTGTGCTTCGGCAATTTCAGTCAGAGCGTCTACAACGGCGAAGCCGCGGTCATTGAGGTACTTTTGCACGCTCTGCCCGCGAGCGGCTTTCGAGGTATCCGCGCCACGGTGGTACTTGCCGGTTAGAAAACCGGACGCCAGCGAGTAATAGGGGATCACGCCGATGTCATATTTCTGCGCTACCGGGAGCAGGTCGCTCTCGAACGGTTCGCGCTCGACCAGATTATAGTGCGGTTGAAGAGAAATGTAGCTGGCAAGTCCCAGCTTTTTGCTGGTTTCGAGTGCTTCGGCGAGGCGCGCACCAGAGTAGTTCGACGCACCGAGGAAGCGAACCTTGCCGGCTTTCACCAGCTTGTCAAAGGCGCCCAACGTCTCTTCGAGCGGAACTCCCGGGTCGTCGCGATGGGCCTGATAGAGATCGATATAGTCGGTCTGCAGCCTGCGCAGGGAGTCTTCCACGGCTTGTTCGATGTAGTGTGCGCTCAAGCCTTGTTTTCCGTCTCCCATTTCGATTCCGACCTTGGTCGCCAGAATCACATCCTTGCGATGCCCGGTCTTCGCAAACCATTCGCCGAGAATCGTCTCCGACTCGCCGCCTTTGTGGCCAGAAGCCCAGCGGGAATACACATCGGCGGTATCGACAAAGTTGAGGCCTGCTTCAAGGGCGCGGTCGAGCTGATGAAAGGTGTCCAATTTCGAAAGCGTCCAGCCGTACACATTTCCACCCAGAACGATTGGGGGAACCTCGGGGCCAGAGTGGCCCAGTTTTCTGTTCTGCATTGGCGAGTGCTCCTTCTGGCTAATCAGATGCCTCGGGCGCGCAGACGGATGAGGAAAGTGTGCTTCCGTGCCTGTGAAATAAGCCTCGATGGAACATTTCACCGCGTCTTCCGTACTTATTCGCATGAATGCGGATTTGTCGCAGGCAACGCCCCGAAGTGAGCGCGGAAAGGTGCCCTTCTTTGTTTCCGGGGTAGCTATCGTCGTGTACATCGCCCTGGTGCGCATCGTGCTCTATGGCATAGCCGCGCCCAACTATGGATATTTTCGCGACGAACTTTATTACCTCGCGTGCGGGGAGCATCCTGCTTGGGGATATGTGGACCAGCCGCCGCTGATTGGATGGATGGCATGGTTTCTCGAACATACGTTTGGCACCTCGCTGTGGGCGTTGCGGCTGTTGCCTGCCCTCGCCGGCACGGCGACCATCGTTCTGGCAGGCCTGCTTGCACGCGAATTGGGAGGTCGCCGATGGGCTATGTTTCTCGCCTCGCTGGCGGCGTTGATGGCGCCCATTTCGCTGGCTCTTTCTCATCTGTTCACGATGAACGCCTTCGATCCGCTGCTTTGGATGGCGATCGCCTATCTGATCGTGCGCATTGCGAAAAGTGGCCATGAGTCTCTCTGGATCGCTGTCGGTGCCCTTGCTGGAATTACGATTCTGAACAAATATGGCGTCGTCTTCTGGCTCTCGGGAGTGGCCGTGGGCATGTGCTTGACGCCGCTTCGCCAGAGCTTTCGCAGTCGCTGGTTCTGGCTCGGCTCCGGACTGGCCGCGGTCATCGCATTGCCTAATTTTGTTTGGCAGTGGCAGCACCAGTTTCCATTTGTGCAACTCATGCACAACATTCGTCAGAGTGGGCGCGACATTGCGCTTGCCCCGCTGCCCTATCTTGCTGCGCAAGCGCAGATGCTGGGCTTTGTCGCCGCCCTTCTCGTGCCCTTGGCGCTGCTGTTTTTCTTTTCGAAACAGGGGCGGCCATTTCGCGCACTGGGCTGGGCCTACATTGTCTTTCTTGCCGAGATGATGTTCCTTCACGGCAAGATGTATTACCTCGCACCGGTGTATCCGATTCTGTTCGCCGCAGGGGCGGTGTGGACCGAACGGGTAACCGCCCGCAAGCTCTGGATATGGGCCAAACCCGCGTTGGCGTTGGCGATTGTCGTGGTGGGCGGCGTCTACGCGCCGACCATCTTGCCGGTCCTCAGCGTTCCTGCCTTCCTCGCCTACGAACATAAAATGGGCATCGAGCAGCAGAAGTTCGAGCACCAGAAGCAAGGCGTGCTTCCGCAACTTTATGCCGATATGTTTGGCTGGGATGAGATTGCACAGCGTGTGGCGACTTACTATCACACCCTCTCCCCTGAAGAACAGCGGAAAACCGCTATCTTCGCGAACAATTATGGCGACGGCGGTGCGATCGACTTCTTTGGGCCCAAATACGGCCTTCCCAAGTCCATTGGAAATCACCAGAGCTATTGGATCTGGGGTCCGCGAGAGTATACCGGCGAGAGTCTCATTGTTCTGGGCGAAGGGCGCGAGAGCAACATGCAGACCAAATGCGCAAGTTATACGGTCGTTGGCAATACGAATCACCCGCTTTCCCGCCCCGACGAGTGGCTCCCCATCTATCATTGCCGTGGATTCAAATGGAACCTGCAGGATATCTGGGCGCAAACCAAACGTTGGAATTGAGCCATGTACCTCTGAAGCGCCCGGTACAATTGGAGGGGGGTCTTCTTCAAAGGGCGGCTATGTCCATAAGAAGCATGCGCGAAATTGCCAAGCTGGCAGGGGTGTCCAGTGCCACCGTTTCCCGGGTTATCAACGGATCGACGCTGGTTACAGAAGAAACTACCCGCCGCGTCCAGAAGA
Source organism: Terriglobales bacterium (assembly GCA_015654835.1). GTDB lineage: Bacteria > Acidobacteriota > Terriglobia > Terriglobales > Acidobacteriaceae > Telmatobacter. The sequence continues at coordinate 16,722 of JAATGG010000005.1, read as the reverse complement.
TCATCGACGATCTGGAATTTGTCCCCAACACCAGCGCTATTCATCTCAAGAGCGGAAAGAGTTATATCTACGGGATCATTATCCCCGACCTTACGAATCCGTTCTTCACCGAACTGGTCAAGATTTTTGAAGAGGTGCTGGTCGAGAACGATCGCGAACTGCTGGTGGCCAACACCGATTTTCACCTGACCAAGGCACAGCGCTCGATTCAGCGAATGCTGCTGCGGCGTGTGGATGGCGTGGCGATGCTGGCCTCCGAATTCGAGTCCGCGCCGCTGGAATCGCTGGTCCGCAACAAGATTCCCGTGGTCACGGCCGACCGCTATCACACTGCAAATGGCATGAGCGACATTGCGGTCAATTTTGCCGATGGAATGGCCCAGCTCGTCGCTCATTTGAAGCAGCTAGGACACCATCGGCTCGGGTTCATTGGTGGTTCTGCCGGCCTGGTGACTTCGCGCGTTCGCAGAGAGTCGTTTCTGGATGCAATGGCCAAGCAGGGCCTCTCATCCGGAGAGGGCTGGATGGCGGACGGAAATTACCGGATCGACGGCGGCTCCGCCGCCATGGCGAGCATTCTCTCTCAGCCGGAGTTGCCTACCGCCATTATCACAGCCAACGACTTGACGGCTATCGGCGCCTTGCGCACCGCACATGAATATGGATTGCGCATTCCCGAGGATATTTCCATTGCCGGTTGCGACGACATTGAGATGAGCGGCATCGTCTATCCGCCGCTGACCACCTTGCGTATTTCGCGAAGAGAATATGCCGGGATGCTGCTTGAGGCTTTGAGCGCGGTCGGCGAAGATCTCACCATTCCCGGACGTCAGTTTACGCTGCCGATGCGTCTCGTGGTTCGTAAGTCCACGGGGCCCGCTCCTCAGCCGGACGGTCACTCGGCTACGCGAGTTTCAAAGGCAGCCGCTACCAGAAGAAGGCATTCAAAATAGCGCAGAACCCAATCAGACCCGCAGCCAGCACGACGAGCCGAAGACGAAATGGAAACGCTCCTACGACAGGTTCGTCCACACTAAGTGGCAGTGAAAGGGAACTTCCGCGAGCGCGGCCGATGAGCAGGGTGCCGGCGGCTGCAATGCCGAAACCCAGGGTAGCCCCGTAGAAGTTCGCGCTCATCTGGCTTCCATAGTGGAGCACATGCGTGTGTACCAGCACTTGATGCAGGACTGTGCAGATCAGGCCGGAGAGAAATCCTCCCACTCCCCCGCCCGCCGCTCTTGCCGGCGCAAGAGCAGCGAGCGCGACCAGCGCAAAAAGCGGCGCATTGAAGGTGGAGAAAATCATCTGCATATATTCCATGATGCTCTGGTATTCCAGGGCGGCGTAGGCGCCGGCAATCGAGAGCAGAACGGCTGCCGCGCCGGTCAATCGCCCCATCCACACATAGTGCGCCTCTGTGGCCCCGGGATGAAGCGCAGAGCGGTAAATTCCCTGCACCCAGGCGGCAGTAAATCCTGAAACATTGTTGGCAAACGTCGCCACCAAACTTGCCGCTAGCCCCATGATGCCGATCACCACCCACGCAGGGCTGTAGTAGTGGAGAATCATGAGCGGCAGTGTCGTGTTCCAATGGATCGGCGCCTGCGAGCGCAACACCAGGGGAGCGGCGATCCCCGGCAGCACGATGAGGAAGGCGAAGATCAGCTTGGCCGCCGCCAGCGCCAGGGGGACATAGCGCACCTCCGCTCCTCTGCGCACTGCGAGCGCCCGCTGCATCAACACGAAGTCCGTACTCCAGTAGCCGAAGCTGAGCACAAGCCCCAGCCCGAAGATCACGCCAAGGCAATCCATCGTTGCGTGGGGCGCGAAAAAGTGCAGAGTCTTCCAGGCGTGGAGCCGGTCGGGCGGAATGCTCTTGAGCAGGTTACTAATTCCGCCAAAGTCGCGGACCACCAGAAAACTGAGAGGCACAATTGCCGCCAGCACCACGGCGAAATGAAGAAGCTCGCTGTAAATGGTTGCGCGCACGCCGCCGGACCATGTGTAGAAGAGGACGATAGGAGCCGTCACTAATACTCCCTGGAGAAAGCTCCAGCCCAGGAACGCAGCAAATACCTGTGCCACTGCCGAGAGACAGACTCCGCAGAGCAACAGCATCATCACCGCCATGCACAAGGCGACCAGCGTCTTCGTGCTCTTGCCGTAGTAGCGGGCGATGAACTCCAGTATGGAGGGATAGCGCCCGTGCGCATAGGCGGGCAGCAACCAGAAAACCAGCACGACCAATGCGGGGATAGCGCCGATCCAATAGAAATGAGCAGCAAGAATGCCGTATTGCGCCCCCAAAGCCATCATCGCGATTACATCCAGCGAGCCGCAGTTCGCCGCAATGCAGGCAGTGATACAGACCCACAGCGGCAGCGCGCCGGTGGCATTCAGAAACTGGTTGGAGTCTCGCTTTTTCCGTCCCGATAGAATCCCGACCAGCAGCAGAGCCGCAAGATAGATGAGCGCCAGAGCATAATGAAATCGATTCCAAACCATATCGACCGACGCCTCACCGAACCGGTACTCCTGCGGACCGACAGGCTCACCGCTCCTAACTTGATCCCGATAGGGACCGCAGAATGGCAGGATGATTGTAAGGGAATGAGGCATCAGGTGGCACATCGCAGAGGCCGGGCTAGGGATGATGCGGGATGGAACGATGCCCGGAGTATGCTGCAATTCCAAATATGGGTTCAGAAGAATTGGCCGTCTTGTGTAGCCGCAAAGAAGGGCGGCCTGGAGGCTGCCCTTCTTTGCAGTGCCGATTAGAACTCGCCTAGAAGTCGTAGTGCAGCGAGAACTGGATAATACGCGGATTGGAGCGCGTAGCTATGATTTTGCCGAAGCCGGGCTGATCCGCAATGTTGTTGTCCGGGTTGTCGTAGCTGGCGATGTTGAACGCGTTGAAGAATTCCGAGCGGAATTCGAGTTTCTGCTCCCCTGTGATTGCGAATGTTTTACCAGCAGCCAAATCGATCTGTTCGTATCCTGGGGCGCGCTCCGTATTGACGGCAGCCGTGCCGAACTGGCCAGCGGCCGGTGCGCCATAAGCGCACGTTCCATTGTTTTGACCTTCCACTAAACAGGGCATTGCAGATGCATCGGTACCGAACCAGTTATTCACCGAACGATTCACCACGTGCAACGAGCGATACTGGTTCGCGCGTTCGGCCTGGTTGAACAAGCCAGTGTTATTCGGCGCATTGATCGTGACCGGCACGCCGGAGTAGACGATCGCATCGCCGGTCAGCTTCCAACCGCCGGCTCCCTCATCCAGCCAGCGATTCATATTGCCGCCGAAGCGGCGTCCTCGTCCGAAGGGCAACTCGTAGACTCCCGTCGCCGACAAGTTATGCCGGATATCGAAGCCGGCATTGCCGTAATCGGCGTGTCCATTATACGCATCCTGCCAGTAGGCGCTGGCGCCATTTACGTCGTTGACTCCGAAGAAGCCGGCGTTGTTGGTCAACGAGTGCGACCACGTGTAATTCACGGTGTATTCGACTCCGCCGCTCATACGGTGACGCACTTGCAACTGTGCCGCGTTGTATGCGCTGACAGATTCCGACTCCGTCTCCACCACCTGACCGCTCTGGCCTACCAATGCCGCATAAGGAGCAACCGTTGTGCCTTGGCGAATCTGATTGGCAGCACGCGGGTTGACCAGATGCTGGCCCAACTGACCCAGATAGGCAATCGATACCGAAGTTTGGTTGGTTAACTGGATTTCGTTCGAGAAGGTGAACTCCTGGATGAATGCCGGACGAATATGGCTATCCCAAGCGCGGTAGGTAGTTGCCGGCGCGCTCGTGGAACCGAAGCCATTCTCAACCGCCAGCGGAGTACCTGCCGAAGTTGTTGTCGGCGGCAGAGCCTGCTGATCGAAGGCGCGCTGGAACGGCGGGTTGAAGTTCAAACGAAGGTTTGCTCCCGTTCCTTCGAAGAAGTTCGTGATGCCGTAGCCGCCGCGGAAAACGATCTTTTGACGCGGCTGCCAGGAGAAGCCGACGCGCGGCATAAAGTTGGAATAAACCGGATGGTAGAGCGCATGGCTGTCGCCAAAAACCGCGCTCGCGCCGTTGCTGCCGGCCAGATAGACGGTGCCGGTGTTCAGGTCTACGTTGGCTTCCTTATCGTTCACTTCGTAGATCGGCTGGTCATACTCATAACGAACACCGAGGTTGAGCGTCAGTGTTGGCAACAGGTGATAGTCGTCCTGGAAAAATCCAGCGTCGCGATATTGCCGCTGCCCGGTGCGACCGACCAACTGGCCAACGTTTGCGCTCCATGCTTGATCGATTGCGAAGTCGGCAACCGAGTAGCCCAGCGCAGACGTTGGGCCTGCGGTGAAGTTGCCCGAGTAGCCGAACTGGCCCATTACACCTTCGTTGCCAGGATAGAAATTGTTCTCCTGGTAGCGCACGATTTCCACACCGGCCTTCAGCGTCTGTTTGCCAAACTGCAGGGTGAGGTTATCGCCGTAGGTATAAATGTTATCGATCAGGCTATCGGCACCGCCAGTGGTGCCGATGGTGGTGGGCTTGTTGGTTGAGCCCGAGTTGCCGCCATTAAAAGCAATGGCCGCAAAACCCACATAGGGTTGCGACGCATTGATGCCCAGCAGAGTATTGCCATTCAGGCCAAAGGCGCCGGTGGGGTCGGTCGGTGTACCTTGTGCCCAGCGAACGCGCGAATAGCCGGCGCGCGCCTCATTCACAAGGCTCGGCGAGAAGGTGTGGACCCAGTTAATGGCAACGCCCTTGAACGGATAGGAGCTGTTCGTCGGGAAGGTAACAGCCAGCGGCGCCACGTTCGTATCGCCTGCATCGCTCTGCGAATACCGGCCCATGATGTTGTCATGTTGACTCAAGGTCGCATCAATCTTGATGTCGCCCTGGTCAGTCTGGATCGCCTGCTTGTACGAGCCGATGTAGTTCGAATTCACACCGCTCGGATCGTTAACCGCGGCCTTGTTCGGCAGAGGATAGAGTTCCGGATGCGCAAACAGAAACTGTGCCGCCGGATTGAGAATCGGTACTTGATTATTCACGTAAGGCACTTGTCCCTGGCCAGGAACAAAGTGATAGAGCTGCACCGGGACAGCGGAGAAGTCTCCGTTGCGCATGGCCGCGGTGACCACACTGGCGGTTTGTTGTCCACCTTGATTGAAGCGAATCCCTTCGTAGTCGCCGAAGAAGAAGAGCTTGTTCTTGATGATCGGACCGCCGATGGTGCCGCCGAAGACAGTCTGCGTAAACGGCTGCCGCGCAACTCCATTCAGATTATTGGCCCATGTGTTGGCGTTCAGTCTGTTGTTCTCTAGAAAGCCAAACAGTCCGCCATGAAAGCTGTTCGTGCCGCTCTTCAGCAAAGCGATCACATCGCCGCCATTGGCGTTGCCATATTCGGCATCCGCGTTGGAGGTGATGACGGTGAGGCTGCCGATTGCATCGGGGCTCGGGTTATAACCGATTACATCCGAGACAGGCTCGTTGATCTCGATGCCGTCCAGCAGATAGTTGTTGGTCTGGTTGCGATTACCATTCACCGAGACCTGTCCGCCTGCGTTCGTGTCCCGCTCAATCGCGTTGACTCCCGTCATCTGCGAGGGTTGCGTCGCCACTGCGCCGGGGAGAAATTGCGTTACCGACGAGAAGTTGCGGCCGTTCAAAGGCAGATTCTGCATCGTTCCCACGTCGAAAGTGGACTTGATGGTGGAGTTGTCTGTGTTCAATAACGGTTGAACGTCTGCAATCACCTGCACCGTCGATGCCGCCGAACCCACGGTCAATTGACCATTGACTCGAACAGCCTGGTCCAACTCTAGAGCAATGGGGCCGACACGTTGCGATGTGAAATCCTTCTGCTCGATGGTGACCGTGTAAGAGCCCACCTGCAGGAAACGAATGTTGTAGTCGCCAGATCCATTCGTCGTGGTACGCGTCTCTACACCGGTAGCGGTATTTTTCGCGGTGACGGTTGCGCCACCGATCACAGCGCCAGTCGAATCGGTGACGCTTCCGTTGATCGATCCTGTAATTGTCTGAGCAATTCCAGATGAGGCTATGAAAAGAATGAGTGCGCAGGCTATCAGCCAACAATGCAAATGCTTGTACGCCATAAAAACTGTGTTGCCTCCTCTAAAACGGTTGGGGGATCCTTGGGGGGGGGGGGGGGGCGAAATTAAGGGGGGATTTCCCCAAGGCCTTTTTTTTTCTTTCAAAATGATCGTATTGCCTTTTTTAACCCTTTTTTATTTTAAAGCAAACCCACCTTGTTCGGTCGAAGCACGGTGGCGGGGAAAAAAAGAAGAGGTCTGTCAGGACTAACAAAGAGAAGGTAATGCGTGTGCGTCAGAGCGTTGGGGCGGACGCGAGAGGGGGGGGGGGGGGGGGGGGGGGGGGGGGGGGGCGAAATTCAGGGGCGATTTCACCAAGGCCTATTTCTTTCATTCAAACTGATCGTATTGCCTGTGATCAGCCATCTTCATATTTAAGCAGACCCAACGTGCTTCGTCGAAGCACGTTGGGCGGGAAGAAAAGAACATAAAGACAATTCCGAAATATGCAAATGAATGCTCGGGGTACCGATCCGCATGATCCCCTGGACTGAGAATCCGATGGGAGATTTTCAGAAATTTCAGTGCCCCGATCTTGCCGGCCCACAGCATCAATCGCTCGCTTGAAAATAGATCCCGAGTTGCAATACTTTATTCCCTGGAAATGCATAGGAACCCGAATGAGCAACGATTCGTTCGTCTGTTCGATCTCCTAAATTTGATGCAGTGAAACTTGCAATTGGGCGCAAAATTAAAGGGCGCATATATGCGCCTGAGATTGGTTGCCTTCTTCGCATGGATCATTTTTGAGATATTTCATCCGAATCTCTCCGGCCGAATAAAGAAGGCACCCTTCGCATGTCCGACGAACAAGATCGCTCGTCGTTAGCTGTTCAGCAAAAAATGTTGAATAAGGAGTATCGCGACTGCTTAAATCGTGGTTTTGCGTTCTCCAGTACATGCCCTCGCCTTATTCCACGAAGGCACGGCTGTCACCGCTCCTACCGTCTCTGAAAAGGAAGAATGAGGCCAAGTTTTTGAATGGATAGCAGGTGCCGACCGGGATCAAATTGAAGCATATAGGCTTTTAAATTGGGAATTTATCCAGACTAAATTATTGCCCAATATAGGGTATTTCCGTCAAATGCACTGCCCCAAAATCGTTTGCATTTTGCCCTGCTTTGTCGCTTTGGCTGCCGGATTCAGGCTCCACATGCCCGCACAAATCCTGCGAATCACATCCATGTAAATACCTAAATTCGAAATACTCTCATGGGGGAGGGGATGCGATGCCAAATGAAACAGGGCCAAGCGCCGAAACGCCTGGCCCCGGTTCATTGCCTGAATGGCTGCCTTAGAACGTGAAGCGTGCTCCAAATTCACCCCACAACGAACGCGGAATGGTTGTGCTGCTGGGATTGATGAATCCTGCAGGGTGGCCAAAGGTCGTCGGTGATGCGATGCTGTTGTTGAAGTCGTTGCCGTAGTTGGCGCGGTTCGTCAGGTTGAATGCCTGGGCTACCAGTTGAACGTTCATCCGATCATGAATATGAACGTTCTTTGCCAGACGCATGTCGAGTTGGAAGAACGGGTCGCCGCGGAGCGGATCAAACTTCGCGATGGTGCAACTCTGGGCCACGCCCAAGCCATAGAAGCAGTTCAAAGCCGCGGTGTCGCCATCCGCCACGGTTGCATAGTGCTGTGTCGAAAACGCAAACCAGTCAGTGGGATTAGTTGTAGGAACGACTACGGCTTTTAGCGTTCCACCACCGGTATTGAGTGTGTCGGCGGAGTTGGTGAGATCGTAAGGGCGGGCCGATCCAAATTGCAGGATGGGCGCAAGCTGGAAGCCTTTGATAAGGTCGATAATGCCGCTGACCGTAATATGATGGCGTTCGTCATTCGTTGACGGCCCCCACTCATAGCTGGCGAATGGCGCGGTTGAAAGCTTGGGGTAGTTGCGGAAGGAAGTACCGCCGCTGGCGTATCCATAGGCCCAAGCAAGGGTATAGTTCGCGTCGAACTGGAAGTGGGAGGCCATGCGCCGCCGCAGGCTGAAGTTAAGGCCATCGTAGTGCGAACGCCCAATTGACTGTTCGTCGCGGACACTGGCCAACAAAGGCTGGTGCGGATCTGAAGCGGCAAAGGCGGCGTCCAGAGGCGCGGTGCAGCATGTGCCATTTGCAGGCACGCGCTGGTCGACGTTCATGGTCTTATTTTCATGCAATCCGAGTACATGCGTATATTCAACCTCGACCGCAGTCTTATCATTCACTGCCCAGCTATAGCCGCCGTTGAACTCCTCGGTCACAGGGTTGCGATAGTTCGGATCGATGAGACGTCCCACACTTCCTTCTGCCAATTGTGTAGATGGTGGTGGGACCGTAGGCGATGGGTCCACGCCATACCGCCATTGGCCAAGGGTCTTTCCAGTTCCCGGAACGACGTCGCTCGGCGTATTGAGGCTTAGTACCTGCGCAAAAACAGTGGGGTTCGACATTTGTTCCATGAAGAGCGGAATGTTTTGGATGGCATTACCGAAGTAGAGTCCGAAGCCACCGCGAATGACGTGGTTGCCCTTACCCGTCAAGTCGTATGCGAAGCCGATACGAGGACTGAAATCTAAATTGTCATCGTGTGGAAGCTTGCTGACATAAGGATTGGAGAACGGGTTGTTAAGCGCAACCAATTCCTGGTAAGTGCGGCTTCGTTTGATATCCGATTCGCCGAGCGTGTTGAAGTCTCTGTCCCAACGAAGTCCCAGGCTCAAGGTGAGGTGGCGTGTAGTCTTCCAGTCGTCCTGAAAGTAGAAGCCAAGCTGCTTGGTGGCGACACGGAAGGTTGGATCACCATTGGAGACGCTCATTGCGGTTACCGCGCCGGGAGTAGAAAATTGTTGTGGGTAGGTTGCAGGATCGCCAAGGATAACCGTCGGATCGGCTGCGAAGTCAACCTCAAGCGTCGAATTGGACTCGAAGAAGCCGCCCTCCACAGGGTTCCAAATGAAATCCACGCCGGCCTTCAAGGTGTGCCTGCCCATTGACTTGGAGAAGTCATCCTTGAACTGCCACTTGCGTTGGAACGATTGCTGAGGAACGTTGGTGTTTGTACCGAAAGATGCGTCTGGGAATACGACCAGCGGGACGCTGTAGTCGCTGTTAATTAGATTATTCCAGTATTGAAATCCCGATGTGAATTGGTTGATTGTCGTATCGGAAAAGATCGAATTGAGTGTGAAGTTCGCCAACTGCAGATGGTTGACCGTGAAGTTGCCATTGGTCAGATCGCCGGTGCCGTCGGACTGATCATTGAGGCTGTTGTTGGCCTGCGAGCTATAGCTTACATAGGCACTGTGCTTGCTGTTGAATGTCCAATCCATGCGGCCGTTGTAGCGGGTCTCGAAGAATGGCCGCGGAATCGACTTGGCGGGATCTGCAGCAAGGCCCGCCCCCTGCGCTGCCACCAACTCATCATAGGAGGTGCCAGTTTCTTCTAATCCCGAGTGTTCCCGCTCGCGCTCCAGCGCGAAAAACGCGAACAGTTTATCTCTCTTGATTGGTCCTCCGATGGAACCACCGAACTGTTGCCGGCTATAGTCCGGATGCACATTGGTGTAGCCGCCGGTGCCGTCCGGATTCTTTTCATCCGTATCGAGAGTGGTGTCGCGGAAATACCCAAATGCCGATCCGTGAAACTGATTTTCACCGCGCTTGGTAATCATGTTGATCGCCGCGCCCTCTGACCGGCCGTTCTCGGCAGAGAATCGCTGCGTGCTGATGAAGAACTCCTGGACCGCTTCAAGAGGCAACTGCATCACGGGGCCGCCCACCGTATTGTCCTTGTTGTCGACGCCATTTACCGTGACATTGACGTTGCGCCCCCCAGAGCCGTTGACAGAGAGAATTGCGTATCGATTCTTGGTTGGATCATAGGAATCGGCCGCTTTGACGCCGGGCGCCAGATAGGCAAGATTTGCAACGTCGCGACCCACCATGGGCAGCTGTTCTACTTCGGAGGGGGTGATGTCCTGGCTTACGCTGGTCTTCATCACATCGATCAGAGGATTCGCTCCTGCGACTTCTACAGTTTGAGAAGCGGAGCCGGGAACCAACGTTACATTGGCCGTGGCGGTTTGGCCTACAAGCAATTCGAGATTCTGCGCAGCAGTCGAAAACCCGGGGCTAGTGATGGTCAGCGCATAATGACCGGCGGAAAGCAGGTCGAATCGGTAGCTGCCAGAGTTATTCGTCACCATTGACCGCTTGGCGCCTGTGGACAAGCTGGTGATGATGACCTGAGCGCCGGAGATCACTGCCTGAGACGAATCCGAGACTGTTCCTAGAACAGTGCCGCTCGCTGTCGCCTGGGCTAAAATGCGCGTTGGCTTCATAGTCATGAAAAGAATCAAAAGCAATGCTACGTGCACGTACTTTCTCATAGTGCTTTTTGGTCCTCCAAAGCGGGTCTGGGAAGCTTCGCAACAAGTGCGAAACCGGTGAAGATTGAATTTCTCTGCAGTACAGCGAAAGGTAATGCGATTTAGCAGAAAACTATACTTTTCCGTTGAATTAACGGAGAGATGAGGTAGAAACCAGGAGGTGTTTGGTGTGGAGTAGTAGCAATTTACATGCCAAACAGGAGGAATAGCGGGATAGGCTATTTCAAACGACTTAGCCCCATGCTTCTGACACTTACGCCCCGATATCTTCCCTTGGAGAGGAATACATCGTAGTAATTTATCCACAAATTCATATAATTTTGAGGGTTTTCGCGACTTGCTGATCAGTCAAGCTGCCTATCCGAAAGTCGCCCCAACGGATCTTGCGGCATGAAGCCCTAGTGATCGAGTTTCTGCGTCATGAGAGCTTCTAAACCTCTGTTGTCACGCAGACAGGGCTATAAAAGGGCGAAGAATGATGACTGGATATTTCCGAACAGCCACTACGGAGATTGGCCCCTTTGGAGAACGCACGACAAGGAAACTGTTTCGTAAGGGCTTATCAGCCAAATGGCAGCCAGATCGCAAAGTCCTCGAAGCAAGTTTTTGAAAGAATAGGAGGCGCGGGCCAAGATCGAACCGGCGTATACGACTCTTGGGAAGAGAGTGCATCATCAAAAGCTGGCTCTAAAATACCTAGAGCGCGGGTCATAGCGATCTAGGCTTATTGCGCGATGATCTCCGCGTCTGACTGTAAACTATTCTAGCTGTGTTGACATGCTATGCCCGCACAGCTAGAACGGTCCATCACTCCTTCGCTACTGGAGAGTCATTTCAAGGCCATTTGGATCGTCGCGTATCTCTGCAAGCCACGCAGAGCCAGACTGCCGCAATTGAATCTGGTTGCCAACTGCGACTCCCGCCGTTTTTGTCGGCACCCAACCATAGATCTCGAAGCGCAGCATTGTCCACCAAGGTCGGTAGCTTCCCTCATGTTTCGCTACGGTGAGCGTCAGCGAACCATCGGCATTTATGTGGCAGGTGAAGTGTTCGCGCAAGTAATCGCCTTTGCGATAGTCAAAGGTATGACCGTCGTCCAAGTAAACCTGCCCTTGGCATGGCTTGCTGATGTCCTCTTTCGGGTCGGTCTTGGATGCCGCATCCACATAGACCTTCAACGTCAGAGGGCCGTTCGGCGTGATGTCCGTGCTCTCTGTTAGGGGTGCGAGAGGAATAATACTGCCTGCGCGGACATAGACCGGCAGCGAATCCAACTCCGGCTTAACCGTCAGCGGCTTGACTTGCAACGGCTCGTCCCGTTTCTCAAGGTCCCGCCCCTTCACTGGAGTGCGACGGTCAAAACGCTCTCCTGTCCAGTAGTCGTACCAAATCCCCGGGGGCAGGTGTACCTCGTACGGCGCAACTTCATCGGGCGATGGCGATGGCACCACCAGCAGATCAGGTCCGAAAAAGAATTCGCTTCCAGCATCGAGATCCATCGGATGTCCATCGTCTGTGGCGTGTGGGTATTCGAGAAAGAGCGGGCGCACGATAGGAAGTCCATTGTGAGACATCTCCTCCGCTGTCGTATAAAGATAAGGCATCAAGCGATATCTCTCTTCGATGAACTTGCGGCGAATGGCCTCGTGCTGCGGGCCATCTACCCATGGTTCGTGATCGCGCGTTCCCTTCGCCGCATGATCCCGATCAATAGGCTGGAAAGCGGAAAGTTCAAGCCATTTTGTCAACAGATCGGGCGAAGGTGATCCAGCGAACCCGCCGACATCGGCGCCGGATAGCGCAAAGCCGCTTAGACCAAGATTCAGAAGCTGCGGCGTCGTTTGCCATAGATGGTTCCAAGTGGAAGAGTTGTCGCCCGTCCATGTGGCCGCATAGCGTTGGCCGCCCGCGTAACTTGCGCGGGTCAACACAAAAGGCCGCTCAGCAGGCCGAAGCGCAAGTAAGCCGTCATAGGTGCCGCGCGAATTTTCCATCCCATAGATATTGTGGATCTCAAGATGGTTCGCTGTTCGTTTGGTGAATCCCGGCTCCTCGATACGATGTTGAACGTCATCCGGCATGGTCTTACTCGGATAGCGGAACACTGCGGGCTCATTCATGTCGTTCCAGAAGCCGCTAATACCTTCGGATGTGAATTGCTTATAGAGCGTGCCCCACCATGCCCGCGTCTGCCGTTGCGTGAAGTCAGGAAACACAGATGGGCCGGGCCACACCGGCCCCACGTAAGTTGATCCATCTGGATTCTTCACGAAGTGATTCCCGCTCATACCTGAGTCATATGGCGCATAGTTCTGATTTGGCAGATCGGCGATATGTAAATCGGTAATGACAACGAGATGGAAATGATTCTCAGCGAGCTTCTTCACCATGCCTGCGAAGTCAGGAAAGCTCTGCTCATTCACAGTGAAAGGGCGGTTCTTGATTTGGTAATCGATATCAAGATAGAGGGCGTCGGCAGGGATATGGTCGGCCCGCAGGCGATCCGCCACTTCGCTCAGACGAGCCTCGGTTTCGTAACTATAGCGCGACTGCTGAAAACCAAGCGACCAGAGCGGCGGCAACGGTGTTGGACCGGTGAGCCATGCATAAGTCTCGACAACTTGCTTGGGCTCGGGCCCATACATCAAGTAGTAGTCGATAGGTCCATCTGGGGCGCCAAACGAATACTCCTCGGGGAGTTCATGGCCGAAATCAAAGAAGCTGCGATAGGTATTATCGAACAATACACCGAGCGCTTTGCCCGCCCGAAACTGCATGAAGAAGGGAATACTCTTATAGATAGGATCTGTCGATCCCTGCCACCCGAAGCTATCGGAGTTCCACATCACATAACTCTGACCGGCGCGATCCAAGGGACCCGGCTTATCTCCCAGACCAAAGAAATGCGCATCGGCCTCTTTATGCTTGTAGATACGAAACCGGGCGCCGTCCCACTGTGCAGGTTCGGCATCTTGCTGAATTATATTTCCCTGCAAATCGCTTATGATGATGCGCAGATCCGCCGACACCTTTACGCGCAAGCTGTTCGTGCTGAATCCATCTTTCTCGGGTTTCACCATAGCCCGTGAACTACGCGACGAGGGCAGAACTGCCCACGACGCATCTTCCGGCTGAACGCCGGCACGCCACTCACGAACACGCAGTACGTCGTCCCGCAGTGCCGTTATTTCGAGAGTCGTTCCCACTGAGGATGCGGAGACGCCGTGTGGATTTTCGCGCACTTCGGATAAAGCCACAGCGCAATGCAGAGCGACCATGAAGAATCCGAAAGCAACGCAGGTCTTAACCAATCCAGAAGTCCATCTGGAAAGCATGATCTGAGAGACGCTCGCGTGCTTCACACTGTGTTTTCCCGCTACGCTCTTCAACATGCCATGGCTGGCAACAAACACAGAAGAGGCAAAATGTCCGGCAGTCAATTTCAAGGCGTCCTCATTTCCGTTCTTAGTTCTGTTTCAATTGCAGAACATACTTGGAGTTAGACCGTAGCTCACTTCCGTTGGTATCTCACAACTTACCGCACGGCATACACAGTCATGGATTCTGGTGGCTCTTGAATGTGCAGTTTTCCGTTGCCCATAACCGGTACGGTCCCCAGTGTAGGCGCTAGCAGGTTGAACTGTGCGCAGCCGGACAGAGCGGTGTCTTTTATTGGAAGCTCGATCGTCTGACTTTGTTGCGCCTTGTTAATGACGACGAGCAATCTCTCCTTCGCTGGATCAGGCGAGTGATCGGCTGAACAGCCTGTTCCATTGGCTGCCCGAACGAAGGCGAAAATATCATTGTCCGCAAACAAGTTTTGCTCCAGTCCGGTTTGTAGTACCGGATAGGTATTGCGCAATGCCAGCAAGCTCGATGTCCAGTGGAAGACATCTTCTTCGCTCGCAGTGCGACCTGCTTTTGTGAAGGCGCTTCGTGGGTCCCCTGCAAAACCACCCGGAAAATCATGCCGGTCGTCTGGATCTTTTCCTCCCGGCATTGCGATCTCATCCCCTGAATAAATTTGCGGCATGCCGCGCAGAGTAGCCACCAGACCCAATGCAAGCTTGAGTTTAGATATGGAACCATCGGCCTCGGTTACAAAGCGAGTCGTATCGTGGTTGCCGATGAACGGGACTAGCCGCTCGGCATGAGGATAGAGCGCGTCCTGACGCAGAACTGTCGCCAGTTCTGTCATCGGCTTTCCGTGCGCCAGCACATCGCGCAGGGTAAAGAAGACGGGAAAATCAAATGGAGTATCGAGCCCTGTGTCGATGCCGTTGTGGGCAACTCCACCAGCAAAGAAGGACGTGACTTCGGGGTCCCTATTGAAAACCTCGCCGACGGTTGTCAGGTGCGGATAAACCCTATGCAGAGTCGCATGAAAATCGTGCCAGAAAGCACGATCTACATAGGGAAATGTGTCCAGTCGAATGCCGTCTAGATTGGCAGTTTCAATCCACCACAGAGCGTTCTGAATCAGGTAGCGAGAAACCAGCGGATTACTTTGGTTGAGATCCGGCATACCATCGGTAAACCATCCACTCGTGACATCGCGCCATGCCTGCCTGGGAGCATGAGGATCAACGAGTGTAAGGAAGTCGCTCTGCGTAGCCCGATGATTTTGCAAGGTGCCATGGAACCAGTCAGGGGTCGGTGAATCAAGTACCCATGGATGCTTGACGCCGAGATGATTGGGGACCATGTCGATCACCAACTTCATCCCGCGAGCGTGCAGTGAGTCGGATAATTGTTGATAGTCCTGAAGGCTGCCGAAGTGAGGGTCGATCGCATAAAGATCTGTAGCCGCGTAGCCATGATAAGACTGGGGCTGCCCTCCATTGGAAGCAACCGGAGTGGTCCACAGAGTCGTGATACCAAGTTCGTGTAGATAATCCAAATGCTGCTCAATCCCGGAGAGGTCTCCACCATGCCAACCGCGCGGATCAGCACGATCCAAGCCTGTCTGGCTACTGTCTCGGCCCGCCCGCGCAAAGCGATCGGTCATGATGAGATACAGAACGTCAGCCGATGAGAATCCGCGATGCGCATCGGGATCATGTGAGCGTTCAGCGAGTGCGAAAGCATGTCGTGCCTGGCCATGATCGTTGCGAGCCGACACCCATAGCGTTTGTGGCGCGGCGTGTTCTGCTTCGATCCATAGAAATGCCCAGTGCCCATTCTCCGACGTTTGTGTACGGGAAAGGACTATGTCTGTTCCGCTTACGACGAACTGCGCATGACTCAAGCCGTTGCCATGGACCAATAGCATGGGATTGGGAAGTCCGGCCCACCAGTTGGGCGGGTCGATTTTGTCGATGCATGGAGCAGCGCCTTTGTTAGGCGCGCAATCCTGCTGTGTTTGGCCCTGGACATACCCGGAGTTCGCGAAAATCTGGAAACATAGAATACCAATAACTGCAAGAAACCTATTAGCAAAACCTGTGAAACTCAGTTGCGGTAAGCGCGGCCGATTGGTACTGGCAGACGAACTAACCGCCTGTTGCTCTGCGACTGAAGACATCTGTTTTCCCAGCCTTATTTCATGATTGTTTGGTTGATCAGTGTGTATCGTGCTCGACGTGCCCAATGCACGATGGTGAACTGGCTGGTGCCGGCCGGATGTTTTAAAGGAATGCGCCATGGCGATTGCAAGTCGTCATGGCGCAGTTTGCAGATGTTCTAGAACGTGATGCGGAAGGCCAGTTGAAGTTGGCGCTCCGAGTGGCTGCGCGTGCCGTTGATTTGTCCGAAACTACCACTATCCGAGCTTAGGTTCGGTGCGCATGCGGCAGTGACGATGTTGTTTGCATAGGAGCAGTTATCCAGACTTGTGCTGGGATTGGTGAATGCCGGCGTGTTGGTCAAGTTAAAGGCCTCGGCGCGGAATTCGCCTACCACTTTTTCTGTGAAGTTGAAGTCCTTGAACAAGGACGTATCCAAGTTACGATAGGCAGGACCTACCATCTGATTGCGGCCAAGTGTTCCAATCCGGCTGAATGTGCTGGTCTGTCCGTTTGGATCGACAACCGGCGGGCGAACGAAGCCCGTGGTGTCGAACCACTCATGCAGACTCTTGACATAGTGAACCGGCTTGGTGATGTCGGCCCGGTTCGTCAAGCTGGCGCCTTGCTGTGAGGTTGTGCCATTCGCTGCCTGGTAGAAGTAGTTACCGGTGGTCACCGTAATCGGCGTACCCGACTCAAGGGTGGTAATG
>JAATGG010000089.1 GCA_015654835.1 Terriglobales bacterium | reverse complement strand
GCTGCCTCAATGGCCGCATTCAAAGCGAGCAGGTTGGTCTGTTCGCTGATCTCCTGAATGACGTTGACCACCTTGCCGATTTCTTCGGAGCGATGGGCCAGCGAGGTCATTTTGGAGGAGACGGAACTGGTGGCTGCCGCAATCTTTTCCATGGTTTCGGCGGCGGTCTGCATCACCGCTCCACCCTGGTCGGCGGTTTCGGCGGAGACGCGGCTGGAACTGGCGGCGCTTTCGGCGTTATGGCTGATCTCGCCGATGGTCGCTGTCATTTCCTGCGCTGCCGCCGCAATCTGATTGGTTTTGCTGGATTGGGTGTGGGCGTTGCCGGCGCTCTGCACGGCGCCCGAACTCATCTCCGCGGTGGCGGCCGAAAGCGTCTCCGCGCCTTGGGCAACGGCCTGCAGCACGGTGCGCATGGAGTCCGCGCAGGTGTTCAGCGCGAGGCCCAGGCGGCCGATTTCGTCCTCACCGTCTACATTGACGTGGGCGGTCATATCCTTGGCGGCCAGGCGCTCCAGGGCGGCGGTGGCGGCGGCGATGCGCGGCGCGGTCATCTGCGTCAACAGAATGCCGGTGAGTGCACAAAGCGAGACGATGATCAGGCTGACAATGCCATCGATCCAGGGAGCGCGGCGGCTGGCTTCGGTGGCGGCCAAGGAACTGTCAGAACCGATTTTGGCGTTCCGTTCGAAGTCCGCGCCGGCTGCATCCAGAGCCTGACGGACCATAGCGAGAGTCGAGTCGGCTGCCAGCAGGTCCAATGCATCGCCCATTTTGCCGGCGACCAGGAGCGAGTTTGCCCGACCGCTGAGTTCCAGATATTGAGAAAATTTGGACGAGAATTTTTGATAGAGGTCGCGTTCTTCAGGGTCGCGGACCAGAGGCTGGTAGGCGCCGAGCGCTGTTTGATACGCAGTGATCGCTTTTTGACGGGCGTCGGTGTGCTCGGCGGTGCAGGCCGGCGTCTGGCACAGCATCAGCGCGAGGTCGCGCTGGCGTATTTCATAGATTCCGGTCCGGATTTCTGCCAGATGGACAACAGAGGGGGACGAATGCCCGCTCACTTCCGCGTTTTTTGAAGCGATTCCGTGGAATGTGAGAAGCGTGTAGAGGCCCAGGCCAATGCACAAGGTGCATACCAAGCCGAAGGCCAGAGAGAGCTTACGCGCGATGGGAAGGTTGCGAAATGAAGACATCAGTGAAGATTCCTTTCACTTGAGACGGCAAATTTTAAGTGGGGCAACCCCGCTCCATTCTTCAGTGCGGCTATTGCGACCTGATTTCATACCGTTCATCGGCATCCCAAAATGGAACTTGAAGCCCCAAAAGCGAACGGTCGAGGTATTTGCTCGTATCTAATTGAAACGTAAGCATTTATTTTCCGTCGCGTCGGTCCTGAAAAGGGCTGAATTTCGATCAATTGGGCGTTGGGAGGGAGATTGCCGCCGGGGCCCTTTCATGCGCGAGGAGGCGGTGATTCTTTCGTCCACCGGGCAGGCCATCACGCCCGACATGCCGCAGAAGATGAACCGGTACGCGTTTCCTATTCGGTGCGGGGTTGCCAATCCAATCCGGACCAAATAGCAGGGCCACGCAACGGGAAATCGGGGCGGCGCGGAACCCCGGCTTGGGGATGCTAAAATCTATCAGTGCCGGGTCCTACGCGACGTAATCCCGCCAACCCCGCCAGGTCCGGAAGGAAGCAACGGTAACGGGCTAGTGCGTGTGCAGTAGGTCACCCGGTACTTTTTTGCAGTGCACAGTGAATAGTGCACAGTGAACAGTGGTCGCTCGGTAGTCCTGACCAAGGAGAAGTGCATTGAGCCTTACCGTTCGCCCAATCGTGGGCCATCGCGCGAAGATTACGGCGCTCGGGACCTACGTTCCCCCGCAAATACTGACCAATCAAGACCTGGAAAAAATGGTGGACACGAACGACCAGTGGATCGTGGATCGCACGGGAATTCGCGAGCGGCACAAGCTTGCGCCGGGGCTGGGCACGAGCGATATGTGCACGGAGGCGGCGAAGAAATGCCTGGCGGCGCGGGGCATTGAGGCGAGTGAGGTGGAAGCGATCATTGTGGGCACGGTGACGCCGGACATGATGTTTCCCTCGACGGCGTGCCTGGTGCAATACAAGATTGGCGCGAAGGGTGCGTGGG
>JAATGG010000095.1 GCA_015654835.1 Terriglobales bacterium | reverse complement strand
TTCAGGCCGACGGCGGCACCCGCACTGCCGCCATCACCGGCGCCGCCGTGGCCCTCGCCCTGGCGCTGAACGCGCTCGTGGCAGCCGGCACCCTCAAGCACTCGCCGCTCAAGCAGTTGGTGGCCGCGACCTCGGTCGGCATTGTGGGCGGCACGGCGCTGCTCGACCTCTGCTATGAGGAGGACTCGCAGGCCGAAGTGGACATGAATGTGGTCATGACGGCGGAAGGCGGCCTGGTCGAAACCCAGGCTACTGCCGAAAAGGGAAGTTATTCCCGTGCCCAGCTAAACGGGCTTCTCGATCTGGCCGAGGGTGGCCTCAAAGAGATTTTCGCGGCCCAGCGCGCGGTGCTGGGACTCTAGTTGCCGGTCGGTTTCTCTCACGGCTCCGGTCGGTTTCCCGGCTGGTCTTTCCGGGCTCAGCCTTCCCGATTCAGGCTTTCGGCTTCGCAGGCCAGCCCGGTTCTCCGGCCATGCAAAAATGGGAGCGCTCCCTCAGGAGCGCTCCCATTTTGCGCAGTCTTGCCGCAGCCGCAAAACCATTCTTCGATTAGCTTTTTCTAATTCCCAGGCACTACCGGCAGTTCAATCGAACTGGCCTCGCCCGGCGCATGATAGACGCGCTGCGTGGCCTTCCGGTAGTCGTCCGGCTTGGCCCAGAAGATGTTCGGCACAAACGTCTGCGGGTTGCGGTCATAGAGCGGGAACCAGCTCGACTGCACCTGCACCATGATCCGGTGGCCGGGCAGAAAGACGTGATTCGCCGCCGGCAGCGCAAACCGGTAGGGAAGCGGCTTGCCTGAAATGATCGCCTTGGGCTCGGAAAAGCTTTCCCGGTACCGTCCGCGGAAGATGTCCTGCGCAATCGCCAACTGATATCCGCCCAGATTGGGCTGCCCGGCTACCTCATCGGGAAAAACGTCGATCAGCTTCACCACCCAGTCCGAGTCCGTGCCGCTGGTAGAGGCGATCAGGTTGGCAATCGGCTGACCCGCGATGTGGACCGGCTCGGTGAGCACATCCGAGGTATAGGTCAGCACGTCGGTGCGTCCCGAATCTTCGCGCTGGTCGTCCACCAGCCATTGCGCCCAGGTAAGCGGCGGATCATAGCCGATAGGCTGGTTGGGCCGCGCCCGGAAGGGCACCGGCTTAGCCGGGTCGGAGACATACTCGTCGAAGACCGCCCCGGACTGTTCCGGAGCCGTATGCGCCGGAGCCGTGTGTTCTGGTGCCGTGAAGTCCAGCTTGAAACCGGCTTTGAGATAGAGCGGCCTGGTTGCCGCGGTTGCCGGCCACGCCGGCAGACTCTGCCAGCGGTTTATGCCCGTCTCGAACGCCGTCACCGGGGCCACCGTCGCTGCCGCGGCATCGTCCTTCAGGTAGCGGTCCAGAAAAGGCCGCAGCACATTCTGCCGGAACCAGGTGCCCGTGTCGCTGCCGAAACGGATCGCGCCCAGCGATGCCGCGTCTTCGATCTCCTGCCCGTGGTGCCACGGTCCCAGCGCCAGAAAGACCTTGTCGTTGGCCGTGTCCAGCGGCTTGATGGCCTTGTAGACGGCGACGGCTCCATAGATGTCTTCCTGGTCCCAAAGGCTGTGAACCAGCATCACCGGCACCTTCAACGGCTGAGCGGCCAGCACCTTGTCCATCGCCTGCTCGCTCCAGAAGGAGTCGTAACTGGGATGGGCGAGAATCTTCTTCCAGAAGCCCATTTGCTCCAGCCCGCGCTGCCGGCCCAACTCGCCCGCCGACCCCGCCCGCATATAGGTGTCGTAGTCGTCGAAGTTCGCGGTCCACCACTTGGCCTCGTTCGACCGCGTGCCTTCCTGCTCATAGATGTAGGGCATGTTCTGCTCGCGGAACGCCCCGTTGTGGAACCAGTCGTCGCCCATCCAGCCATCGACCATTGGATTCATGGGCACCGCCACCTTCAGCGCCGGGTGCGGATTGACCAGCGCCATCAGCGGCAAAAATCCGTCGTAGGAGATGCCCAGAATGCCGACCTTGCCGTTGCTCTCGGGAGTGTTCTTGATGAGCCAGTCGATCGTGTCGTAGGTGTCGGTCGCCTCGTCCACCGGCGTGGGGTTCTGCGGCCCGTGAAGGGGCCGGTTCATCACGAAGTCGCCCTCCGAGCCGTATTTGCCCCGCACATCCTGCAGCACGCGGATATAGCCGCCATCCACAATCACGTCGGTCGCATTGTCATAGCCGTAAAGAATCGGTCCCAGGTGGGCGCTGGGCGCGTGACTGGTGAGCTGGTCGGCGCTATACGGCGTGCGCGTCAGCAGGATCGGCGCTCCCTTGGCCCCTTTCGGCACCAGGATGACGGTGTGCAGCCTTACCCCGTCGCGCATCGGGATCATCGCCTCGCGGCGCGCGTAGTCGAAGCTGTCTGTGGCCGGCTCCAGTTTGGCCGGCGTTTCACTGGGATAGTCGGGATATGCCGGCTTGCTTGCCTGCCCGGCGGCGGTCAAGGCAATGGTGGAGAAAACGGCTACCGCGAGTGCGGTGTGAAGGCGAATGCTCAGCATCGTGCGACCTTTCAGACACAGAGTTGCGGAGTGTTTAAGTCGAGTGACACGAGCCCCAATCGGTCCGGACTCAAGTCTGGAGATGTAAAAAGCCTACCCCAGCAGCGCCGCCAGCAAAAGTGTTGTTCCCAATCCGGCGACCGACAGCACCGTCTCCAACACCGACCAAGTGCTCAGCGTCTCTTTCACTTCCATCTTGAAGAAGGATTGGATCATCCAGAAGCCGGGGTCGTTCACATGCGACAGGATCAGCGAGCCGGTGCCGGTAGCCAGCACCAGCAGTTCGGGCCGCACCCCGATGTGGCCGGCCATCGGCGCCAGCACTCCCGAAGCCACTGCCATGGCCACTGTCGCCGAGCCCATCGAGATGCGCACGATGGCCGCCAGCAGCCACGCCAGCACCAGCGGAGGCATGTGTGCACCCAGCGCCAGCCCCACCGTGGCCTGGGCGGCGCCCGAGTCGCGCAAAATGCCGCTCAGCCCGCCCGCTGCGGCCAGAATCATGATCACGCTGGCGATGGGCGCAAACGACTCGTTGGTAAGTTGCCGCAGCAGTTCCCGGCCATGGTGCCGTCCGGTCTGCACGCGGCTCCCCAGCGTCACCAGCGCCACCATCACGGCAATCAGCAGCGCGATATCCGGGCTGCCGATAAAGTGCAGAATCTGGTTCATCCCGCTTCCCGCCGCAGTCAGTGCGTCCGCCCAACTGCCCAGAAAAATCAGCGCCACCGGCAGCAGAACGGCCGCCGCCGCGCGCCCCGCACCGGCCGGCGCGGGAATCGGCTCCCCTATCGCGGGAGCCCCGGCAGCTTCTTTGCTTTCCATCGGTTCCTGTGTGGCGGCCTCTTCCGGAGCAGGCGTAAACAACGTCAACTCATGGTCGGCCGACAGCCATTGCGGCTTTTTCTTCCAGCGGCGCAGCAGAAACCAGCCCAGACCCGGCCCCGCCAGGGCGGCAGCCGGCAGTCCGACAGCGAGCCCATACAGAATCGTGCGTCCCAGGTCGGCATGATATTGCGTCACGGCCAGCATGGCTGCCGGATGCGGCGGCAGCGTGCCGTGCACAATCGAGAGCCCGGCCATCAGCGGAATTCCCACCAGAATCGGCGGCTGCTTCCTCCGCCGCGCCGCCTCGGCCACAATCGGCAGCAGCAGCACCAGCCCCACCTCGAAAAATACCGGCATACCTACCAGGATGCCCAGCGCCAGCAGCGCCCAGGGCAGGCCTTTTTCGCCGCAGGCTTCTACCAGCACTCGGCCCAGCGCCGTGGCCCCGCCCGAGCTGGCCAGCAAACGGCCCAATATCGCGCCCAGTCCGAGAATCATGGCGATATGGCCCAACAGATTCCCCACGCCGCCAGTGAATGACAGCGGAACCTGTTTGAGCGGCATCCCCGAAGCCACCCCCAGCCCCAGCGCCGCAAATGCCAGCGCCAGAGCCGGATGCAGGCGTACCCGGGCAATCAGGATCAACAGTGTCAGCACCGTGCCGGCGGCACAGGCAACCAGAAACCAGGCATGGGCGGTTGCGGGAACAAGGTTCACCGGCAGATTATTCCACACGGAGCCGCGCAAACGAGAGAAACCAAGCGCCGCGCCCTGCAATCAAACCAAAAGTACGGGGAGTGTGGGCGCCTGCAACGGCTCCGGCCTCTCGATCGACTTCGCACAGCCACGATTCTGGAGCCGCCGTTCGCCCTGTGTCGTTGGACACACCTCTCGTTTGCGCGGCTCTGCTACGATATGGACGATTGCAGTTCCAGCCGCCGGGCTTATATCCTGCCCTTTGAGGGCCCGAGCGCATAGGCGGCCGGAGCCATCCAAGAAGGAGAATTTTCTATGCCTCTAGTCTCCATGCGGCAGTTGCTCGACGAGGCCGCCAAGGGCGGTTACGGCGTCGGCGCTTTCAACGTCAACAACATGGAACAGATTCAGGCCATCATGGGCGCGGCGAAAGATACCAATTCGCCCGTCGTCATTCAGGCCAGTCGCGGCGCCCGGGCTTTTGCGGAAGACCGCTATCTCTTTCATCTCATCTTGGCTGCAAGCGAACTGAATCCCGAGATTCCGATCGCCATGCACCAGGATCACGGCAACAGCTTTGAGACCTGCAAGAGCGCCATCGAGTTGGGCTATACCAGCGTCATGATGGACGGTTCGCTCAAGGAAGACGGCAAGACTCCGTCGACCTTTGAAGAGAACGTCGAAGTCACCCGCAAGGTTGTGGAGTTTGCTCACGCCCGCGGCGTGACCGTCGAAGGCGAAATCGGCGTACTGGGCGGCGTTGAAGACGGCCACGGAGCCGGCGGCACGGGCCTTGAGCACATCACCGATCCCGACCAGGCAGTTGAATTTGCCGAGCGCACCGGCGTAGATGCCCTGGCCATCGCCATCGGTACCAGCCACGGCGCCTACAAGTTCACCAAGAAGCCCGATGGCTCCGTCCTCAAGATGGACGTGCTCATCGCGATTCACAAGCGCCTGCCCCATACCCATCTGGTCATGCACGGCAGCTCCTCGGTGCCCAAGGATCTGCAGGACGTCATCAACCAGTACGGCGGCAAGTTGAAGCCCACCTGGGGCGTGCCGGTCGAAGAAATCCAGATCGGCATCCGCAACGGCGTCCGCAAGATCAATGTGGATACCGATAACCGCCTCGCCATCACCGGCGCCATCCGCAAGGTTCTGTGGGAGACCCCGGAGAAGTTCGATCCCCGCGACTACATGAAGCCCGCCCGCGAAGCCATGAAGAAGGTTGTTGCCCTTCGCATGACCCAGTTCGGCCAGGCCGGTCACGGCAAGGACTACGCGCCCAAGACGATCGCCGAGATCGCCAAGGGCTACGCAGACGGCTCGTTGGACACGCGTCCTTCGCTCGCCGCCAAGTAACTCAACCTGACTTCAGCCTCAAGTTCGTCTAAAAGCAAGGCCACCCCGCATCGCGGAGTGGCCTTGTTTTTCTGGTGCCGTCCATCCTCAGCCGTCTGGATGATGATGGCGAAGAATCGCCTGCTGCGTCACAACTTCCCCATCGCCGCGTTTCAAACTGCAAAACACAATCGTTGAAGCCATGGTCATTCCGCCCAGCAGCAAAAAGGCTTTATGGATTCCGTGGATCATCGCGGCCGGACCCGACTGCGGCGTGCTGGGGATGAAGAATGCGGTAGCCAGTCCCGCTGCTGCCACGCCGAAGCTGATCGACATCTGCTGCATCGTGCTCGCAATCGAGCTGGCGCTGCTGGCGTCGTGCTCGCCCACGTCCGCGTAGGTCAGGGTATTCATCGCCGTGTACTGCAGCGACGTAAATGCGCCATAAAAGAATGCCAGCACCACGATGGCCCATACCGGCGTGTTCTGCCCGATGGCCGTAAACAGCATCAGCAGAATGCCCAGGATCAACGTGTTCGAAATCAGCACGCCGCGGTAGCCGACCGTTCCCAGCAGCCGTCGCAAAATCATCTTCATGCTCATTGCGGCGATGGCCTGCGGCATAATCAACAGTCCCGATTGAATCGGCGTATAACCCAACCCGGCCTGATAAAGAAGCGGCAACAGAAACGGCACGCCGCCGATGCCCAGCCGGGTAAAGAAGCTGCCGTTCACCGCCGCGCGAAAGCTGCGAATGCTGAACAGCCTCAATTGCAATAGCGGGAATTCAAGGCTCCTTGCATGGAGCCCGTAGCCCGCCAGCAGCGCGAGCGAAAGCACCAACATCCCCAGCACCTCGCGCGAGCTCAGCGTATGCTCGCCGAAAACCTCCAGCACATACGACAGCAGAGCGATGCCCGAGCCGAACAGAATCAGCCCCACCAGGTCGAGCGGATGCGTATGCTCTTCGCGGTAGTCGGGCAGATGCAGATAGACCATGATCAGCCCGGCTACGCCGATGGGAATATTAAGGAAAAAGATCACGCTCCAGTGCAGATAGGCGACGATAAGTCCGCCCGCCATGGGGCCCAGCATCGGCGCCACCAGCGCCGGTATCGCCACAAAACTCATCACCCGCAGCAAGTCGGCTTTTGCGAATGTGCGCACCAGCGTCAGCCGGCCTACCGGCACCATCATGGCCCCGCCAAATCCCTGCAGCACGCGGCAGGCAACCAGCAGGTGGATGTCGTTCGACAATCCGCACAGCAGCGAGCCCAGCGTAAACATGCCGATGGCCGAGGCGAATACGCGGCGCGTGCCGAACCGGTCGGCCATCCAGCCGCTGATGGGAATAAACACCGCGAGGCTCAGCGTATAACTCGCCAGCACCGCTTTCATGCTGAGCGGGCCTACATGCAACGCCGCTGAAATGGCAGGCACCGCCGTGTTCAAAATGGTCGTGTCCAACGACTCCATAAAGAACGCGACAGCGACCAGCCATGGCAAGACGCGCTTGCTGGCATCGGAGGGAGGGACGGAAACAGCGGCAGCGCTCATGGCACCGGATGCATTCATAAGGAGACGGAGGCCCACTTCGACAAAGTGATTCAGCGCTTCAGCGAGGCCGTTCTGATTGGATGCACACGATCCTTCGTGCGCTGCAAGCCTGGCAGAGAACGGGCGCAAGGGTTACGGTTGGGCGTAGTAGCCGGCGCGCGTGCGTGCCTTCAGGCCTGGCTTGTTCACCTGCACCTGCAGATCGTGATAATCGTTGGGGCCGTCCGCCGGCAAAGCGTGAAACGTCAGCTCGTAATACGCATTCGCATCCACAACGCATTGGCCGATCAGCGTCGTGACATCGTTGCTGCCTGAGAGCGCGAGTCCCCCGCTTTGATACGCCAGCACGGGCAGAAACAGGTCGCCGAAATCCGCATGTTTCGCGTCTCTCACGCCCTTGAGATAGTTCTCGTAATAGAACTGCATGTGCCCGGCGCCCAGCGGGTCGATGCTATAAAGCGTGACCCGCGCATCGCGCAATTCCGTCGATACCGACGCGATATACGAGAACAGGGTCTGCTGATCCTTGGGGGAGATATACCAGGTCTGCCGGCTCAGCGCCGGCCAACCCGGGCTGATCCAAATCAGCAGTTTTCTTCCCGGCTGCTTGCTCAGGTCGCCGGCCAGCAGATAGAGCGCCCGCAGTGAAAGATCGCGCAGCTCGGCAGCGCCATAAATACCTTGCGAGCGCCGGATCGTGCGCAGTCCGGTGCGATTGTCATTGAGAAATGACACCAGAACATTTCCGTCCCGCGTCGGATTCTGGAACGTCGCGCCCTTGTCCGTGAGCACTACCAGCGACGTGGGCAGGGTAAGATGGCCGCCATTCTGCCGCAGAAAATCCGTAACCCACTGCCGCACCTCCTCCACAACATGGAAGGGCGGGTTGATCGTATCGACCACTAGAACGGCTTCGACCGGCGGGTCGGGCTTTGCGCTCACGCCGCTGGTCTCCGCAAACGCAATAATCTTCTGGGGCTGTTTGTTGTCGAGCAGCGTAAAGTCCTGCTGCAGCAGGCCGGCAATCGGTTGCCGGTCCCCTTTGCCGTTGACGACAACGTCGAGAGTGATCGTCTGAGGTCCGCTTGTGCGGCCTTCGCTCTCTCGCCCCGCGGCCAGCGCGGGAGAGCTTGGTTCAACCGGGGTCGGCGTGAGCGATGGCGAAATCTGGCCTGCCGCCCCGGGCGTCAAGCCCGACACCGATACCATCGCCATGATGCCGAGGAAAGCTGAAAGAAAGACCTGTCCGGTTTTCAAATCGTGACTCCCTGGGAATGGCTGCTTCGTCCGGTTGCCCATTCGTCATCCCGGAGCGTAACACGAATTTCCCTGGCCGGTTTTTCCAAGCCCATCCCGTTCTTGTTTTCAGCAGGGATAAATTCGCAACGGCCCGCTCAAAACGCAGGCCGCCACAACAGAAGGGAAGAACGAACGCGCTTTCTTTAAACGGTCGGTGCAACCGATGGCTCGGGCGCGGGAGCAGCCGGCAGATGCAGCTCCTGATCTTTATATTGCAACTGGTAAAGCTTCCAGTAGAGTCCGCGCTGCATCAGCAATTCCTGATGGCTGCCCATCTCGCGCAACTGCCCCTTGTGCATCACCAGAATCGTATCGGCCCGCTGCACCGTGGAGAGCCGGTGCGCAATCAGCACGCTCGTGCGTCCCTCGACCATGCGCTCCAGCGCCCCGCGGATGCGCAACTCGGTGTCCGTGTCTACGCTCGAAGTCGCCTCGTCCAAAATCAAAATGTGCGGATTGTAGGCCAGCGCGCGCGCAAAGTTGATGAGCTGTTTCTGCCCCGTCGAAAGGGAGTTGCCGCGCTCCTGCACCGGCTCGTCGAACTTGTTGGGCAGGCTCTCGATAAAATCCAGCACGTTCACATCGCGGGCGGCCTGGCGCAGGGTCTCTTCCGTAATCTCGTCGTTGCCCAGACGGATGTTTTCAGCCAGCGTCCCGGTAAACAGGAACGGGTCTTGCAGCACCACTGCAAAGTGTTGCCGAAGCTTGGTCACGTCCAACTCGCGCAGGTCCGCGCCGTCCAGCAGAATCTGCCCCGCGGTCACATCGTAGAACCGCATCATCAGGCTGATCAGCGTGGTCTTGCCCGCTCCCGTGTGGCCCACAATCGCCACCGTCTGCCCCGGCTCAATGACGAATGAAACATCCTTCAAGATCCACTCGATGCCGGGCAGCGCGGCCAGCTTCGCGGTGCCCGTGGGCGACTTGACCGCCTCGTCCATCACCGCTTGCTGCTCCAGCGTCAGCGTCTGGTAGGTGAACCACACATGACGAAATTCAATCCGGTTCGATCCGTCGCCCTTCACGGGATGCGCCGGGCTCACAATCTCCGGCGGCGTATCGAGCAGCTTGAAAATGCGCTCGCAAGCCGCCATCGCCGCCTGCAAAATGTTGTACTTGTCGCTGAGATCCTGAATCGGTCGCCAGAACCGCTGTGAATACTGGATGAACATGGCCAGCACGCCGATCGTGACCGCTCCATGCAGCACTCCGAAGCCGCCCCGCCATACCACCAGCGCAATCGCAATGGCAGAGAGCAGCTCAACCGCCGGATAGTAGAGTGCGTACGCAAAAATCGTGTCTTTGAAAGCGATCATGTGCAGCCGGTTGACTGCCTCGAAATCCTTGTAGGCGCGGTCCTCGCGGTTGAACAACTGCACCACGCTCATGCCGCTGACGTGTTCCTGCGTAAAGCTGTTGATGCGGGCAATCGCGGCGCGTACCCGGCGATAGCTCTCGCGCACATGGTCGCGGAAAATCCGTGTGACCACCAGGATCAGCGGCAGCACCGCGAAGGCAATCAACGCCAGCCACCAGTTGATGCTCAGCATCACGATGGCCATGATCGTCAGATTGAAAAAATCGTCCACTATCGACAGCACGCCCGCCGTGAACATTTCATTGATGGCGTCCACGTCCGAGGTAAGCCGCGTAACCAGCCGCCCCACCGAATGGTTGTCGAAGAACCCGATGTGCATCCGCTGCATGTGGCGAAAGATATCGCGGCGCAGATCGAACATGATCTTTTGCCCCGTCCACTGCATCAGGTACGTCTGAATGAATTCAAACAGATAGGCGGAAAGCAGCGCGGCCAGATAAAGCTCGGACAACCGCGTGATGCCGTTATACGGGTCGCTCGGCAGACGGCTCGTCAGCCAGTTGGTGACGGAACTGGGCTTGCCGGTGAGATAGCGGTCGATGCCCACCTTGACCAGGTACGGCCCCGCCACGTCGCTGATCGATTTGAGCGAGACGGCCAGGGTCGAGATCGTCGCCTGCACCCAGTAGGGGCGCAGATAGTGACCGAGACGCCTCACCAGACGGGAGTCGTAGACCTTCCCGATGGGATCTTCGTCGCGCTTTACAGGCTTTTTCTGCTCTTCTTCCGCCATCGGTTGAGGGACTTCCAATCTCTATTGTACGGGTACGGCACAAAAAGCGTTCGGGCCGTTCCGGCACACCTGTCCGCTCCGGAATTGCCTCGCGGCCTGCTTCCGCCGGTGGTCCTGAAATCGGAAATAAACCTTTTTCCAGTGTTTGATGTGGGCTGTCGGCATGAGGTTTCCAAAATCGGGCTTTTTCCTCTCCCGTATCCGGCCTGCGCGGATCGCTGCTCAGGCTACGGTTCGATGAGAGCAAGACCCGATTCGGCATCGATCTGCTTCTGCAGATCCCGCGGCGCTTCGGTGAGAACGACCTCGCAAGTAGGCCGGACATGCGCCTCCGACAAGTGCCCGCCATGCACCGACCCATCGGCTTTGCCGACGACCACATGGGCGTGAACCTGGGGCTCGCCATCCTGCAGCGCAATATCGCCGATAAGAGAAAGCAATTCCACCTGCTCGTTCAACTCCACCGAGGGCTGATACTTTTTCGTCTCCCAGTTGAACCAGCTCAGCTTGACCGACGACAGGGCTCCAATCGCCTTGAAGCTGGTCGACGCCAGCTTCTTCTCCACCGCGAACTGCCTGAGACCGGCCGCAAGCTCTTCGCCCGTCTCGAAAATCAATATGTAGGTCTTGAGTTGTTCCTCAAGCAGTCTCGAATGCATAACTCCTCCATCGAACTCGCATTGAACGCTCAGCCCCGATGAGGTTTGAAGCATGCGTCAACTCGTAGCAACTGATTGCTCGTGCTTTTCGATGGATGCCATTCTTCGCGCTTGGCGTTGCTCGCTCCAGAAAGCCCGGGCATAGCGTATCCGAACGTGTCGCATACGACGCGAAAAATTGCGGGCCGCCCCGGGCGTGTAGCTCCCGGCGTCAGCCCGCCTTTCAACAGCACTCTTACTTCGAAGACAGTCTTACTTGAAAATATTCTTGGGGCACATGGCGTGCACCCCCACATTTCCGTCGACTAACTGGGTAATATCCACGTCCACAGCAACGCTGGCCAGCATATAAGCCTCGTCGCGGCTCAAATGTTTCTGCTCTACGAGAAAGTTGATCATGTCGCGCACCGCCAGCGTGGTCGCCTCTTTCAGGTCGGGACTGAACCCCATGCTGATGTAACTGCTCGGCGTCTCGGCGCGCGGCCACAATAAATGCTGGTCCTTGTGGACGATGAACCGGAACGTGCCCGAGAGAAATGTCTCCATGGCCGTGATATCCACCTCGCCATTGCCTTGGCCAGCGTGGCCGTCGCCCGTCTCAAACAGAGCGCCCTTGGCATGTACCGGCAGATAGAGCGTCGTCCCAGCCACTAACTCCTTGTTGTCCATGTTGCCCCCGTGCATCCATGGTGGAGCGCTATCCAGCCGCCCCGCTGACTCCGGCGGCGCCACGCCCATGCTCCCAAAGAACGGATGCAGCGGAATCTCAACGCCCGGCGCGAACTTGCCGATCATCTTGTCGCGGTCGAGAGGAATAATCTTGCGGCGGCTATAAGGATAGTCGTTGGGCAAAAAGCCGCGTCCGGTTCCAAATCCGTTGCAGGCAAAGGGCACGTCGATATCGATTTTGAGAATCTGCACTTCGAGCACATCGCCCGGTTCCGCCTCTTCAATCGCAACCGGTCCGGTCAGTATGTGGCCGCCCGGCCCGCGGTCCTTTACCTCGCGATAAATGTCGGCGTTATAAGCGGGAATGTCGCCCGGCGCAACTCCCTCGGCAATCATGCGCTCGGTCGGGCCGCAGGTAGAAAGCGTCTGAATGCGCACCGTGTCGCCGGAGTGGACGGTGAGCGCCGGCTTGGCATGGGCGGAGTAGTAGCCCCAGACAACGGTAGCCGGACTTGCCGGCAGGGAAACGGGCGCGGACTGGCCCACCCCGATAGCTGCGGCGAGAGACAAGGCCGCCGCTGTGCAATAACATTTCATCGATCTCTCCTGGCAAATGGGCAAATGGATGACGTTAGGAAACACCGCGCCGAAGCGCAGCCTTTGTAAGCCGAGTAATACGTGATCACGGCGAAGGTAGTTTTGAGGATATATCCGGAATCCGGCCTTGGCCCTCCCAAAATCGGTGCTTTTGGCGCGAGCACTGCTCGGGCGGCGGCCTGTGCTGCTCCGTGGCACAATTATGAGACGAACCCGCTCTCCCCGAAGGCTTGGCTAAGCCGCCTGCCGGTTCCTTCCACCTTCCTTTCAGCACCGGCACCCTTCGCTTCCCGGTGAGGGCAGTGCGCGGTTTAGCGCAAACTCCTGCTCAATGCTGAAACCGCGAATTCACCCTCGGCATTTACACTGGTAAACGGAGATTCCTGTCTTGTTAGATAAAGTCCTGACCAAAGTTTTCGGCACCGCGAACGAGCGCATCATCAAGAGATTGCTGCCCGTGGTGACCGCCATCAATGAATTGGAACCGGGCATTAAACAACTCACAGATGAGGAGTTGCGGGCCAAAACGGTCGAGTTCCGCGAGCGGATTGCAGGCCGGCTGCAGGGCGTGGAAGGAGCCGACGCCATCAAGGCCGCCGAGCGCGCCGCTCTGGATGAAATTTTGCCCGAGGCCTTCGCGGTGGTTCGCGAAGCGGGTTGGCGTGCGGTCAAAATGCGCCATTTCGACGTTCAGTTGATCGGCGGCATGGTCCTCCACCAGGGAAAAATCAGCGAAATGAAGACCGGCGAAGGCAAAACCCTGGTCGCCACCCTCGCCTGCTATCTGAACGCACTCGCCGGCCACGGCGTCCACGTGATCACGGTCAACGACTACCTGGCCAAGCGCGATGCCGAGTGGATGGGCAAAATCTACGAGTTCCTCGGTCTCACCGTCGGCGTCATCGTCCACGACCTCGATGACAACGAGCGCCGCGCTGCTTACGCCGCCGATATCACCTACGGCACCAATAATGAGTTCGGCTTCGACTACCTGCGCGACAACATGAAGTTCGAATTAAAAGATTGTGTGCAGCGCGGCCACTACCACGCCATTGTCGATGAGGTCGATTCGATCCTGATCGATGAGGCCCGCACTCCGCTCATCATCTCCGGCCCCACCGACCAGACCACCGATAAGTATGCGCGGGCTCGCAAAATCATTCCCGAACTGGAGTTGGGCGAGGAGATCGAAGAGGGCGAAGTCAAGACCCTCACCGGCGACTACATCGTCGATGAGAAGCAGCGCACCATCGGCGTCACCGACCGCGGTTGGGAGACGATCGAGAAGCTGCTCGGCATCGGCAACATCGCCGACCCCGAAAACTGGGACCTCAAGCACTACGTCGAGACGGCCATCAAGGCCCATGCTCTCTACAAGCGCGATGTGGACTATGTGGTCAAGGACGGCGATGTCATCATCGTCGATACTTTTACCGGCCGCCTCATGCCGGGCCGCCGCTGGTCCGACGGCCTCCATCAGTCCATCGAGGCCAAAGAAGGCGTCAGCATCCGCAAAGAAGACCAGACGCTGGCCACTATCACCTTCCAGAACTACTTCCGCCTCTATCAAAAGCTGAGCGGCATGACCGGCACCGCCGAAACCGAAGCGGCCGAGTTCGAAAAAATCTATAAGCTCGAAATCGTCGTCATCCCCACCAACAAGCCGATGTTGCGCATCGAAAACCCCGACGTCGTCTATCGCACCGCCAAGGAAAAATATAAAGCCGTCGCCGACGACATCGCCATCCTGCATGAGAAAAAGCAGCCCGTCCTCGTCGGCACAACCTCCATCGAGAAGAGCGAACTGCTTTCCGGCATCCTGCAGCGCAAGGGCGTGCGCCACGTCGTGCTCAACGCCAAGTTCCACGAGCGCGAGGCCGAAATCGTGGCCCAGGCCGGACGGCTGGGCATGGTCACCATCGCCACCAACATGGCCGGCCGCGGAACCGATATCCTGCTGGGCGGCAACGCCGACTTCATGACCCGCCAGGAACTGGTGAAAAAGGCGCACGCCCGGGCCATCAGCGTGGCCGAAGGAGCCATCAATCCTATGGCCCCGGCGGGCTTTCTGCGCTTCTACTATCAGGGGCAGGAGTTCGAGGTCGCCGAGGCGGAGTGGGCAGAGGCCTTCAAAGTCCATGCCGAGGCTGCAGACAAGGAACACGCCCAGGTCATCGAAGCCGGCGGCCTGTTCATCCTGGGCACCGAGCGCCACGAGTCGCGGCGCATCGACAACCAGTTGCGTGGCCGCGCCGGCCGCCAGGGCGATCCCGGCGAATCGCGCTTTTATCTGTCGCTTGAAGACGACCTCATGCGCATCTTCGCCAAGCAGTGGGTCAGCACCCTGCTTGAGCGGCTGGGCATGGAAGAGGGCGTGCCCATCGAGTCGCGGATGATCTCAAACCGCATCGAAGCAGCCCAGAAAGCCGTCGAATCGCAGAACTTCGAGTCCCGCAAACACCTGCTTGAGTACGACGACGTTATGAACAAGCAGCGCGAGGCCGTCTATGGCCTCCGCCGCCAGCTTCTTGAAGGCGTCGAGCAGCGCGAGTTGATCCTTGAGGATTATGTAGGCGGCATTCTCAGCGGAACACTCGACGAGTTCGCGCCCGAAAACAAGCACCCGGATCAATGGGACATCAAGGGCCTCGATGACAAGCTGATGGGCCAGTTCGGCCTCAGCCTCAAGGCCGCCGGCATCGATCCGCAGGAACTGAACCGCCACGAACTCGGCGAAGCGATCTTCGAGCACTTGAAGCAGGATTACGAAGCCAAAGAGAAGATTCTTTCGCCCGACACCATGCGCTATCACGAGCGGATGGTGATGTTGAGCGTCATCGACGGCCTGTGGAAGGATCACTTGCTGGCCATGGACCAGTTGAAAGAGGGAATCGGTTTGCGCGGCTACGCGCAGCAGGACCCCCTCGTGGCCTACAAGAAGGAATCCTTCGATATGTTCGAAGCCATGATGTTCAAGTTCCAGGAGGATACGGTTCGGTTCCTGTTTCGGATGCAGATCCTCGGGCCTGACGGTCAGCCGGTCGATGCCGCGCCGCGCCCCAACCGGGACGTTCCGCCCGCGCCGCCTGTGGATAGCGCCGCGCAGCCCCAGTTGCAGGATGGTCAGCCTCGGGAGATTTCCGTTCCCACCCGGCAGCCTTCCACAACAATCGATGCGCTTGAAAAAGAGTTTCACCACAAGAAGCAGCGCGAACTCTCGGCAGCCAGTCTGGCCGGTGCCGCAAGCGCCAGCCAGACTTCTCAGCGGCGTAGTGGAGAAAAGGTGGGGCGCAATGACCCCTGTCCTTGTGGCTCCGGCAAAAAATACAAAAAGTGCCACGGAGCCGATCAGGCGTAATCTGCGGGAACAGTCATAGCAGCGGGAAGCGGAGAGGGCGGGGGATTCCCCGCTCATCTTCTCGCTTATCTTTTGGCTTTTGCTTAACGTGCCATGATTTCTATAGCAGTTTCGAAATAGGTGTAGACCGAAAGCACACATTTAAGTGGCTTTCTTCTCAGGAAAAAACCACTTTTTGCTGTCCTTAAGAAGTCTATGTGGATTCCGAAAATGCTCCAGGGTTTCTGCTGCGATTACCGATACTATTGGGCGAAGTTGACGTCTACCTGCACCGTTGAAGCTGGCCCCGGCGCATACTTCCACTTGCGGACTGCCTCTTCGGCCGCCGCTCCCAACATCCGGTTTCCGCTGATGGTCTTTGCGTCCGTCACCTTTCCGTCCGCATCCACCGTGGCTTCTACCCGCACCACTCCGCTGATCTTCATGCGCTTGGCCAACTCCGGATAAACCGGCGCTACCCGCGACTTGATGGCCCGCTCATCGGCTGCCCTGGCCGGCATCGCCAAGGTCACAACCAACGCCAGAGCGGCTGCCTGCAGCAGCTTTACTCCCGCGCGGCGCCACATCTGCTGATTTATCCCAATCTGTTTAGCGTTCATTAACCCCTCCTAAAGGTTTAAGACTGCTCATTAGCGTTATCGGCAATCAACGCGAAGGCGTTAGTGTGCGGTCGGGATTTATTCCTGGAAAGAGTTGGGGATTTAAGCCTATCTATATGAAATAAAAAGGAATAATGATATTCTATCGCGCAAAACCGGCGCCCCCGACCGCGGCAAAAGTCAGGTCTTCGGCGGCGCAGCCCTGCTCTTCCCGCCATATCTCAAAGAGCCTTCCATAGCTTAACGTGAGATATTTCTCAGGATTGACGCTCAGCCGGGCGGCTGCACGGTCGATCCATTCCGGCGCACCCTCCAACTCGGCATAGTTGCCGATAGG
>JAATGG010000070.1 GCA_015654835.1 Terriglobales bacterium | reverse complement strand
GATGCCATCATGCCGTACTCGATGCCGTTGTGAACCATCTTTACGAAGTGGCCGGCGCCATGCGATCCGCAGTGCAGGTATCCGTGCTCGGCTGTGCCACCAAGCTTCTCCCGGCCGGGCGTGCGTGGGGCTTCCTCGATTCCGGGCGCCAATGCGGCGAAGATCGGCTTACAGCGCTGGACGATCGCATCTTCGCCGCCGATCATCAGGCAGTAGCCTCGATCCGATCCCCAAACCCCGCCGCTGGTGCCCACGTCCACATAGTGAATGCCCTTGGGTTTCAATTCCGCGGCGCGGCGTATGTCGTCGTGGTAATAAGAATTGCCGCCGTCGATGATGACGTCGTCGGACTGAATAAGTGGAAGAAGCTGCTTCAACATCGGATCAACGACCGCGGCTGGAACCATCAACCAGATAACTCGCGGCACGGTTAATTTCTTTACAAACTCTTCGAGTGATGTGGTGCCGAAAGCCCCCTCTTTGATGACGCTCTGGATCTTGTCTTCCTTACGATCCCAAGCAACGCAATGATGGCCGGCCTTCTGAATGCGTCCAACCATATTGATTCCCATTCTGCCTAACCCAACCATGCCAATTTCCATCGAGACCCTCTCACTTCGTCGTTTGTCACGAGCTTCAGCTTGACACTTGCGAAGTTTATAGACTGTCGCGTATTGCTCAGATGCCACGTGTTCAGACATTGCTTCCAGGGGTACTGTCCAAGCGTTCCCAAGTGTCTCCTCGGTTCTTTGCAGCAGTAAGCAAAATTATGGGTTTTAGATAGCTCTGAATAAGGAATAAGTATGTACAGTGCGAAGCGCGCATTCATGCCTTCCGGCGGCGGGTCGGCGGCGCTCCTTGACGCGGCTGAAGACTGTCGATTCTCCGCGAGTGGGTCCATACTTCGAGCGCGCTTATAGCTTTGTCACTGGACTGCGTGACAAGAGCCCGTGTGGCGGTATCCGGAACAGGACTATCATGAAATATCTTCCTCGGAAAGGAGTGTCGACAGATGCTGAAGACGTCTCGCCGTAATTTTTTGTCCGCCGGTCTGGTGGTCCCTGTTATGGGTGCAACTTCAAACATGGGGCTTTGGCCTTTATCCGCCGGTCTGCCGGAAAAGCCGTCCAATTCGCCGGTCAAGCTCGATTACCGAACCCTGGGGCATACCGGGCTCAAGGTGACCACCCTCGGTTTCGGATGCATGATCACCTCCGATCCCAGCGTGATTACGCGCGCCGCCGACCTCGGCATCAATTATTTCGACACCGCACGCGGTTATCAGCATGGCAACAACGAGCGCATGGTGGGAGCAGCCCTGGGAGCCAAGCGGAAGCAGATTGTGCTTTCCACCAAGTCGCCCGCCGGCGACAAGGCGAGCCTGCTTAAAGACCTTGACACCAGCCTCAATGAACTCAAGACGGATTATGTCGATATCTGGTATCTCCACGCTAAGAGCAAGCCGGAAGAGATCCACGACGATATGATCGAAGCGCAGCAGATCGCCAAGCAGCAGGGCAAGATCCGCTTTGCTGGCTTTAGCACCCACAGCGGCCAGCAGCAACTGGCATCGTGGATGGTGCAAAAGGGAGCGTTTGACGTGCTCCTGGTGGCCTACAATTTTTCGATGGACGCCACCATGGACCAAGCCGTGCAGACAGCTTCCAAGGCGGGCATCGGTGTCGTCGGCATGAAGGTGATGGCGGGCGGATTCCGCAGCCTCAAACCCACCGATCCCATCTATGACAAGCTCCACCGCGACGGAGCCCTGCTCGCCGCGCTCAAATGGGTCATCAACAAGCCCGGTGTCTCCACCACCATTCCCAGCATGACCGACATGGATCAGTTGGACGAAAACATGAAGGCCATGGGGAACTCCCTTTCTGCCGGCGACGAAAAACTGCTGGCTGAGCATCTGGAGCAGATCCAGCCATTCTACTGCCGCTTGTGCGGCAAGTGCGACGGCACCTGCCAGAAGGGCCTGCCGGTCGCCGACACATTGCGCATCCTGACGTATGCCGATGGCTATCGCCAGTTCGCGCTGGCACGGGAAAGATTCCAGGAGCTTCCGGCCAAGCACGCTGCGATTCGCTGCGGCGACTGCACGGAATGCACTGTAAGCTGCCCTAACGGTGTGCGGGTGTCGGACCGCATGGCGCGCGCCCAGGAACTGTTTGCATGAAGGCTGCCTGTCTGCTGTTTGCCCTGTCGATCACAGGAAGTGTTTATGCCCAGGACGCCCTCAACTGCCAGTTTGTGCCCGGCTGGGAACAGTCCGGGCCCAAACGCCAGTACACTGCCGACAACCTCTATGACTATAAAGATGGGGGCGCCGAAGGTTACCTAGTCTACAACTTCTCGCGGATGCAGGGCATCGACTGCAAGTTCGGCGCCATCACGCTGGCAATCGATATCTCCGAGATAGGCGATGCCGACCTGGCCTATGGCATGTTCGCCGCCAATCGCGACCCAAACCTGCCCATCGCCAAAATCGGCATGGGCGAGCAGCTTCTGTCGCAGAGTCTCAGCTTCGCCAAGGGCAAATATTTCGTCGAACTGAAACCCTGGACTGGTTTCTAAAAGATGACCTTGTCTCTGCGCGCATGATCCCCGAGAGCGTGCTTGGCCTGCGCCTGCTCAAGCACGGGTATGTGGCGAAGTACAAACAGGGCCAGGCGTTCATCGTGCTTGAATCATCCCCGGAGTCTGCCGCCGAGGTCATGAAGAAGCTGCGTGAGCGATTCGATGGCGCGGCTCCGGCACAGATCGCCGACGAGGCATTCCAGGTGAAAGCCCCTTACCTCGATGGAGTCTGTGTCTTCCGCAAAGGCCGTTACCTTGCCGGCTACGCCAACCTGCCCGATCTCCAGCAGGCCGCGTCGCTATCCGCCAAGCTGGCCGCTCGCATCCCATAGAAGCCTCGGGGGCTTGCTCAACAATCAGCAGCCCCTGAAGCCCAGGCAGCTACGGCATGTTTGCCTCTGTTCTTTACAGAGGCCTCGATGCCAGGCGGCTTTTTCTCTGAGTTGCTCAAGGGTTGCATGTCGTGCTCAGCGCCACGTGCATATGCTCAAGATGTTTTGCAACTATCGCGAATCCGGGCGATAATGACAATGAGAAAAGGCCCGGAGGGCGTCGTTTCGCGCCGGACCTTCTCTATGGCGGCCTGCTATTAGAAACGCAGGACGATGCGGCCTTCCAGCTTGTTGGTTGCCATGCGCTCGAAGATCTTGTTGATGTCCTGGAGCCGGCCCCACTCGTAATGTGTGACTACCTTGCCGCGGGCGGCAAAGTCGATAGCTTCGGCCAAGTCTTGGCGGGTGCCGACAATCGAGCCACGCAGGGTGAGGCGGCGCACCACGGTGTCAAACACCGGCAGGGAACAATCTCCCGGCGGAATTCCAACCATCACGATGGTGCCCTTCGAGCGCACCATGCCGTAAGCCGCTTCGAGCGATTTCGACACAGCGGTAACCAATACACCATGCACACCGCCGACCGCCTTCTGCACTTCGGCAGCCGGGTCCTTATGCGCGTCGACCACCAAATCGGCGCCCAACTCGAGGGCCAGCTTGCCCTTTTCCGGATGTGTGGTCACAGCTATCACCTTCATGCCCATTGCCTTGGCGTACTGAAGGGCCATATGACCAAGACCGCCGATACCCGAAATCGCCACCCACTCGCCGGGGCGAACCTCAGTTTCCTTGAGGCCCTTATACACTGTCACGCCGGCGCACAGCACCGGGGCAGCGATGCCCGCGTCGAGCGATTCCGGCAACCGACCAACGAACAGCGGGTCGGCCAGCGCATACTCGGCGAAGCTGCCGTTCACTGTATAGCCGGAGATCTGCTGCTTGGCGCAGAGCGTTTCCCAGCCAGTACGGCAGTATTCGCACTCGCCACAGGCGGTATGCAGGTAGGCGATGCCGACGCGGTCACCTTCCTTTACCACTCTGGCGCCGGGACCGAGCTTGACGACGTGGCCAACGCCTTCATGGCCGGGGATGAAGGGCAATTTTGGTTTCACCGGCCACTCGCCACGGCTGGCGTGCAGGTCTGTGTGGCACACTCCGCAGGCTTCCAGCTTCACCAGGATCTGCCCAGGGCCGGGCTCGGGAATCGGCACATCCTCGATAATGAGAGGCGCCCCAAATTCGTGCACAACCGCAGCTTTCATCGTTGCTGCCATCTTTGCTTCCTCCTTGTTTCTTGGCTTTACGGTATTCGGTTACGCCTGCGACAGCCATAAGTGACAGGATCGAACCGGATTTTATTCGTTGTTGGGATATCAATGGCTCGGTGTCGGTTTTCTATGAAAGACGATCAAAAGGCATCTTGGACGCTAACCTGATGATTGCGGGGCGCAGTAGGCGCGTCTGTGCTGTTCTGCTCATCTTTGCCGCTTGTTTGGCCAGGGTTAATCTCAGCGATCGATCGGACTTTGTTGTTTACACGGAGAGCAATCCGGCTCTATTTTCCGCGAGCAACAAGCCGACAATCACTACTGCCCGGTTCAATGTGATCGCCGGGGCCGATAAGAACGCAATGAATGATCGATCCGTACATTCCAAATCCGAAAAGAGGAAGTTGTTATGGCTTACGAAAGCATCAATCCGAATAGCGGCAAAACAGAGAAGACGTTTCTGGAACTGACGGATGAACAGCTCGAAAGAAAGATTGCGACGGCAGCCAAGACCTACGAGACATGGAAGAAGACTTCATATGCGGAGCGTGCAGCGATCATAGCGAAAGCAGGTGAGTTGATGCTTGCCAACGTCGACAGGTTCGCCAGGCATGCGACTCTCGAAATGGGAAAGCTGATCAATGAATCTCGCGCCGAGGTGAAGTTCAGCGCGGATATCCTCGCGTACTACGCCAAGAACGGCGAGCGCTTTCTCGCGCCGGTCAAACTTCATCCGACTCACGGCGAAGCACACATGGAGAGCAGCCCCATCGGCGTGATCTTCGGCGTCGAGCCGTGGAACTTTCCCTACTACCAGTTGGCTCGCGTCGCAGGTCCCCATCTGATGGCAGGCAATACGCTGATGGTGAAACATGCAGGCTGCGTTCCGCAATGTGCCATTGAGTTCGAAAAGCTTTGGATTGATGCCGGTGCCCCGGAAGGGCTCTACACAAACCTGCTGATCTCGCACGAGCAGTCCGACAAGGTGATCGACGACCCACGCATCAAGGGTGTCGCGTTGACTGGCAGCGTTGCCGCTGGCAGGAGCATCGCGGCGAGAGCGGGAACCAACCTCAAGGTGTCCTCAATGGAACTCGGTGGCAGTGATGCATTCATCGTGCTTGAGGACGCCGACTTGGAAAAGACGATTCCGTGGGCTGTATGGGGAAGGATGTACAACGCAGGCCAGACCTGTTGTGCCTCGAAGCGCTTCATCGTGGTGGAAGAGATTGCTGACAAGTTCCTTGAGAAGTTCAAGGCCGCACTTGGCGCATTGAAACCCGGTGACCCGATGGACGAAAAAACCACGCACGGGCCGCTCTCCACCGAATCTGCTCTTGTACAGCTTCTCAAGCAAGTAGACGCGGCGGTATCAAAGGGTGCAAAGGTTGCGCTTGGCGGCAAGCGAATCGACCGGCCTGGTTCCTTCATGCAGACCACGATCCTGACCGACGTCAAGCCTGACATCCCTGCGTTCAGGAACGAGTTTCTCGGACCGGTTGCAAT
>JAATGG010000018.1 GCA_015654835.1 Terriglobales bacterium | reverse complement strand
GTTGCCACACACGCCGCAACATCCCCCGCTTGAGTTCGAGACCGAGGTGCAACTCTCGCAGTAGACGGCTTCGACAACCGGAATACTGACGAGGCTGCGCCGCGGACGCAGAATGCTGATCTCTCCCATGATTTCCTCCCGGCGCTGAACTGCTTGCTAGGCGACCTGTTGGTTGGTCACTGATTCGAGTTCCTCGACCAGTTGTCTCAACGCCGCCAAGCTGGGCAACTCCGTGACCGAAGCGATCTTGAAGCGCTCCGTAATTGCGAAGAACTGAGCGTCGCCAGCCATCTCGGCTAGGTTGCGCAGCCGCTCGAAACCGCGCGCTGCGGCTTGCATCTTTTCGATGGTCTGCTTCTGCCGCTCTGCGTTGGGGATGGTCCGCGCGTCGGCGCTGTGCCCGGCCCGGCGCAGAATCTCGCCGAATATCGGCGCGCCCAGCGTCGCGCGAAAGCTTTCGATCTCCGCTGTCAGCCGCTGATCAACCGGTCCGCGCGTGTCGCTGGCCAGGCCATTCGCTTGAGCCATGGTTATGCCCGGCGGCAACGCCCACTCGGGCAGCTTGGGAATCGCCGTCGGCTCGCCGCGGGAGTTCAGCCGCACGCGGGTCTCCCCGAAGCGGTAGAGGTAGCGACCCAGCCCGAAACAGCTACAGGCGCGCTTAAAAGCCTGGGCGTCCGCCGCCGTAATGGCGTTTTCGCGGTCGGCCCACTCCTCGCCGGTGCCGGTGTGGCTGCCCAGTCGAGTAATCGTTACCGCGGTAGCCACCAGTACCTTGCTAGTCACGATCGCCTTGCCTCGCTCCATGCGGCAGAGCGACGGCACGGTCGAGATGGTGTACTCGCGTGTCCATCCCGACGGCGTGAAGAGTTCGTTAAGCCGGTCTGTGTAAACACGCGGATCGGCGAAGGG
Source organism: Terriglobales bacterium (assembly GCA_015654835.1). Taxonomy (GTDB): domain Bacteria; phylum Acidobacteriota; class Terriglobia; order Terriglobales; family Acidobacteriaceae; genus Telmatobacter. The sequence goes on along the minus strand of JAATGG010000018.1, from coordinate 3,338 downwards.
CAGGATGACGCCGCTTCGGCCATTGTCGAAGCGGCGCATCACGCGCCACTTGATCAGCGCCGGATCGAACGGCGCGTCGAGTTGCGCGAAAAGCTTCTCGCGCTCCGTTTCTTTGAACTTCGTTGCAGCCATAGCTCACCTCCTTCGGCTGGGGGCATCGTCTTTCCTGTACCAACGAAATGGAGCGCCCAGAAGACGCTCCCAGTTGGCAGACGGTCACCACAAATTGATGGGGGTTATTGATGGGGTTCGTTAGTACGGGAGAAGTTCACCTTGCAGCACATTAAAGTGGCATGATTCCTGCGTTAGCTTTTGAACGGATTCAGGGAGAGAACGGCCAGCTTCTGAAGTACTATGGCGCGCTTTGCAGGATGGCATCAAGCAGCGGGTGCCGGACTGTGGCGAAAGGGTTGACCACGGTAACGCCGTTCCAGGTAAACCCATCCTGCATATCCTCAGAGAGAAGCAGACGGCATCCAGCATCGGCTGCAGTTGCCAAAACCACTGCGTCCCAAATACTCAACTGATGCTGAGACGCCAAATCAGTAGCTGCAATGATGACCTTGGCGGAAGTGTCCGCCACCTCAAACGAATCGTGCCAACTCAAGATAGACGCGCGCGCCTCGGTAGGCGTACGCCGGGCCTTCTTTACAAGGACGTTGAACAGTTCGCCAAGGGCTTGGGCAGGCGTCACAATGAGATCCTGCGGGAGCTTTTGCAGCAGGTCGATTGCCGTCTGCATCTTCTCGGAACCATTCAGGCCTTCGGCGTAGACCAGGATGTTGGTGTCGAGTGCAACCCTCATCGCCTTCATCGGTCGTAAAGCTCGTCACGAGTCCAAGTACCGATCTCGATAGGAACCTGAGCCTTGAGCCGCGTCAGAAGCACAGTCCGCGCCTTAGCAGCAAACCTGGAACCTTCCTCCACAGGCGCGATTTTAGCAACGGGCGTTCCATGGCTGGTTACAACGTAGCTGTGCCCTTTCTTCACGCCCTGCAAAAGTCGGGAAAACTCACGATTGGCATCGGCTGCAGAAATAGGTTTCTCCATAGAACTCCTCCACCGCACATTGTAGTGATATTAACTACTTTTATCGGATCAATCAAGATCCATGCTCGCCGGCCGGCTGTTAGTCGCGAGATGGCCAGCTAGACAAACCACACCTGTTTGGGCTCCGGTTATTCAGAACGTCTGCAAGCCGTCTTTTCTGATCGCGATAGCCATTCTCCATCACCGATCAGTACGGAACTTCCTCTTGCGTAATTTCCTGTTCCTCGCTGAACTCGGGTTGTACAAAGCCCTGCCCGCTGACGTAGTGCCCCACATCGTCGCTGCCGCCATTGGGTGGCGGCGATAGAAGACTGACTTCCGTTACGACAATCTCGGAGCGATACCGGCGCTGGCCGGTCTGCCGGTCATCCCAGGAGCGCGTCCGAAGCGCGCCCTCGATATAGAGTCGTGAACCCTTGCGAACATAGTCGCGCAGGATCTCGGCCGTTCGCTGAAAGCCGACCAGGTTGTGCCACTCGGTGTGTTCCTGCCAGTCGCCGTGGACGTCCCGGTAGCGTTCGCTGGTGGCTAGAGACAGATTGACGACCGTGCCGGTGCGCAGGATGTGAACCGTCGGGTCCTTGCCGGCCCGGCCCAGAAGAATGACCTTGTTGACGCTCTTTCCCATGTGCTGATCTCCCTTCTCATTGATCGATGGCGTAGACCGAGTCGAACGCCTGCCGCCGGTCGATCTCGACGTACGCGCCATTGACATAGCGATAGAACTTGCCGGTTACCGCGTCGATGTTCAGATAGCGCCGCGTCAGCCGATACTTGTAGAGCACGATGTCGCCGGCCTTGCCCATGAACATGAAGTCTTCGCAGAACTCAAACGGGAGTGCAATCTCAAGAGGCCGCCAGTCGGGCTGGCCTACTTCGATTTCGCATTTCATAGCTCACCGCCTTTGTTCGCGGATGGGGCCACGGCGATGTGCGTGTGTTTGCAGCCGACGCACGCAACCGCCCCGGTGATCTTCTGAATCGCTGTATTGAAGTGCTCCGGCAGGCTGAACGCTTCGCCAGCCGCTGTGTAGAAGACCGGCGCAACCGTTCCGCGCAGGGACTTGTTCTCCGCATTCTGGAGATCAATTACGAGCGTTCCCTGCTGGCCGCGGAAGACGGGCGCCGTAGCGATGGCAGGGCGCGTGTGGCCTTCTTCGGACTTCAGCCAAAGCCGCGTGATGGCCAGTTCATAGGTGTGGCCGATGCGCAGCATCTCGATCCTCACGAACTCCGGAGCGATGATTATGGCGTGACGGCCGTTGCCGGAGATCGAGTCGATCTGTTGCAGCCACGGCGCCGGGGTCCCGTCGGCATTGAGATAGGAGCAGTAGCGGCCCATGTCGGCGACCGCACCGCCGGACTCGACGCCGCGCAGCACATACCGCCGCGCCAGATGCTGATGCTCGATCGAGACGCTTGGCTGGCAGTAGATGCCGCGCTTCTCCAGGGCGCGACGCGTCTGTTGAGGAAGCGACAGACCGTATCGCGCATAGCGATTGGCGTTCGATGTTGCTGGACTCGTCATCGCATCGCCTCCTTAGACCGCAATCTTGCGGCGGATGGGCTGGCCCAGCGCCGCGCGAATCTCTTCTTTCGTGCAACCAGCCCAGCATCTGTAGAACCGGGGATTACTGATCTGGATGGCAAGGTTGTCGCCGGTGCGGTCATGTCCTGCCTGAGCGCACGACGGGCAACGCGCCCACCAATTGCGGCTGTCCTTGCGCGTGGCGCGCACGTAGTCGAGAATCCGGAACTCGGTGTGAAGCGGCGCTGAAGCGGGCGGGATATAAGGTCGAGCAACAACTGGCCGGTAGGCTTCTGGCAGCGTCATGCCACAGATGTTGGTTCTCAGTTCTGCCTCAGTGAGCTTTTTCAGGCCGTCGAGGTAATCGAGTTGCGCCTCGGGCGTGAGTGCGGCCTCGTAGAACCAGTACCGCTGGTTCGTTTTCCGGTGCACGCCAAGCGGCGCGCGGATGGCGTTGCCGTATTCGCCATCCTCGATCCGGTCCTGGCGCGGGAAAACTTCGATGCCGTCCTTGAGGCCGCCGCCTTTGACCGGCACGCCGAGTCGCAGGGCAAGGTTGTAGATATAGATGCGGCATTCGGCGGCGAGCAGCGGCGTCTCGGCGAAGATCCAAAGATGACCACCGCGGCGCGATTGTTCGAGCGCGGCATGGACGCCATCCTGCTTCAGTTCCCACTGCAACTGGAAGAGGGCCTCGACGGCGCCGTCGAAGTCGGCATCGATTGCGACCCACTTCGAGCGTTGCGTCTCCGGGTTGATG
>JAATGG010000145.1 GCA_015654835.1 Terriglobales bacterium | reverse complement strand
GGATGCTGGAGGTGTTGAACGCATTGAGCGCACCGAGCAAGGCAAAAAACAACAGCACTCCGCCACTCAGCAGAGCCACACTGCGACGCCGGGGATCGCCCTTCAAGAACATGGGGCGATTATAGAGGGATTATCGAAGATGGGAGCGGAGAACAGAGGACAGTCCACCGCAGACAGCAGGCCGGAGCCCCGGAGTGCCTGTGTGGACAGAAAACTGCCCCGCAGACACTCTGCCGACATCCTGCGCTACAGCCTAGATCTGCGAGCAGGACAATGGGCTGAGAATCAGGTTGGTGATATTGGTAACAAGCTGCTCCGAAGCATAGCGGGGACTGGTGGAAAGTTTCTTCCAGGCGGGATTGTTGCGGAAGATCTCCCACTTTGCATCCAGTTCGGCCGCGTTGGCAAAGCTCAACATATAGGTAAGGCTGGGCAGACGGGAGCCGGCAAGCGTATCACCAAAAAACACGGGATTGCAGCCGGCATTCTTGAAAATATCGAACTCGCCTGCATGAAACATTTCAATCTTGCGGACATGGTCGGCATTGCTGGGGCTCTCATAAGTGCGCAGTTGAAAGATACGCTTGGCCTTGGCCGCGGTGAAAGGCGGCGCGACAAGTTTGGGCCAGCCGTCAAAGGCCGCCAGCAGCGAAATATCCACGCGCTGAAATGCGGGGGCCATGGCAGTCGCGCTCCAAAATGGATCGGCAAGTTTGAGAAAGGCGTCATCCTTGGCCAGGTGCAGGTCCAGCTGCGCAAGCCCTTCGACAGAGGCGCCGGGAACCAACAGATAGAAGGCCGGCGTTTCGGGGCCGAACTCCAGGCGGAATGCGCCCACAGGCCCCATGCCCATGCGGCTAAGCGTGGGAATCAGCGCGTCGGCAAAGTAGCTCTCGGTCAGTTTCATCTGCGGACCGCTCTGCAGGCTATAGCGACGCAAATGGTAGAACTCGCGGGCGGGTGCCGCTGGCGATTGCGCTCCGACATTGCTGCCGACGGCCAAGGCGGAAGTGGCAAGCGATGCAGCAAGAAATTGGCGGCGTTCCATCCTGCCCTCCGAGAAGCGCCTTCATTGTACGTCACGCGCGGAGGCGAATTGAGAAGCTGCTTCAATCGGCGAATGAGATAGGGCGAAGCCGCTTTGCAGTCAACGAAAAAGGCCTCATCCGCCGGTAACTTGCGTCAGCGGATGAGGCCTCGAAAACGTGCTTACGCGAGAACGGTCGCCGGAGCGGTCCAGGGCCGGCTCTGGCTCTCGGCAACGCCGCGATAGGTGAGTGTGCCGAGCCACGTATTCAGTCCCTCGGCCAGACCGGCATCCTGACGCAACGCCTCACGCGCACCCAGGTTGGCAAGACGCATGAGATACGGGAACGTAGCGTTGGTGAGCGCCAGCGTGGAGGTATGCGGCACCGCGCCGGGCATGTTGGTGACGCAATAGTGCACCACGCCGTTCACCACATAGCTGGGGTTGGAGTGCGAGGTAGGCCGCGCCGTTTCCACACAACCTCCCTGGTCGATGGCCACATCTACAATGACCGAGCCCTTCTTCATCTGCGCGACCATGGCGCTGGTCACGATCTTCGGAGCGGTGGTGCCGGGAATCAGCACGCCGCCGATCACGAGGTCGGCCTCTTTGGTGGCTTGGGCCACGTTATAGCTGTTCGACGCCAGCGTATAGAGGCGACCGCCGAAGATATCGTCGAGTTCGCGCAGACGATTGAGGTTCAGGTCTACCAGAGTCACCTTGGCGCCGGAACCAAGCGCGATCTTAGCCGCATTCGTGCCCACGATGCCGCCGCCGATAATGGTGACGTTTGCCGGAGGAACGCCCGGGACGCCACCCAGCAAAATGCCGCGGCCCCCACGCTCTTTCTCCAGATAACTCGCACCCACCTGTACACTCATGCGCCCGGCCACTTCGCTCATGGGCGTAAGCAGCGGCAGCGCACCCTGGCGGTCGCGAACGGTTTCGTAAGCAATGCCGATGACCTTCGAGTCGAGCAGTTTGTTAGTCAGTTCGGGCACAGGCGCCAGGTGCAAATAAGTGAACAGCACCAGTCCTTCGCGGAAAAAACCATACTCCTTCTCGACCGGCTCCTTGACCTTGACCACCATGTCGGCCTTGCGCCAGACGTTCCCCGCGTCGCCCACAATCTCTGCACCGGCGTTCTGGTACTCCGCATCGGGAAAACCGGATTGTTCGCCGGCCTGGGTCTCGACCAATACAGTGTGGCCGGCTTCGGTGAGAGCTTTAACGGCCGCCGGCGTTACGCCTACGCGGGCCTCGTGATCCTTAATCTCTTTGGGGACGCCGATGATCATCGCTGCTACTCCTGATCTGGTTAGATGGTTGGTTTAGATGCCCGATGTAGAGGCTCGTAATAAGTTCAGTTAGTTTGCCCGCCCGCCATTGCGAGCGGCGACGCGGGGCCAAAGTGCAACGCCGGACTCGTTGCCCGAAGGAGGCTGAATCCGGCGCGGCGGTTGGGTTGACATGCAACTGACAAAAATCCTACGGCGATTACGGCTTTCAATGTGTGCAAAATTTGTGATAGAAGTGCTGTATGGGAACAAAGAGTGAGAAAAAACTCCCAATCGTGCAAGATTCGAGCGCAGTATGGGCGGCCAACGCCATAGCGGCAGGTCTGGATGAGTTGGATACGGCAATTCTGCGCTACCTGGAGCGCAACGGGCGAGCCACCAACTACGAAGTCGGCGAAGAAGTAGGCCTGTCCGCTTCGGCGGCCTCGCGGCGCATTCAGGCGCTTGAAGCCTCGGGCGCGATCCGCGGCTACCGCACACTCATTGACGACCGGTTGCTGGGCAAACAGATGACGGTATTCATCCGCGTAACGCTGGAGCGGCAGTCGGCGGCAGTGTTGACTGCGTTCGAAAATGCCGTCCGGCGCACCAAAGGCATTGTCAGTTGCCATCTGATGGCGGGGCAATACGACTACATGCTGGTAGCGCGGGTGGCGGACATCGACGACTATGGCCGGCTGCACCAGAACGAACTCTCGCGGCTGCCAGGAGTGACACGGCTGGAAACCAGTTTTGCTTTGCG
>JAATGG010000195.1 GCA_015654835.1 Terriglobales bacterium | reverse complement strand
GTGTGACGCTGCAGCCACTGCGCAGCAGAAAGAGTTTGGAACCCTTCGGATAATGTTTCGTTGACTTCAGCCCAATATCCTTTTAAGTCTGCGATAGACGGCAGCTTCTCAATCGCTTTATCCGGGTTGGAGATGAATATTCGGTCAAGTGCAGAATGCGGAAACTCGCGCTGTCTTTCGCTACGAGATAGCTATAACAGAAAGCACTTCGTAAACGCCTTTAGGAGTCGTAGCGAACCACGGAAGCGAACATGTCCCCGCAATATCTCCCAGTAGAGGTTGCAATCCTTCACCAGAAATCTGAGCCAGCTATCGTCAGTAGCAGCGATGGTCATATCGGCTTTGCCAAGCAAGCCCCGGTCGACCTTGATGTGCTGGTTTCGGATGCCGATGCGGCGCACCGACTTGTGTGGAAAGGTTCTCCTGTTACCTCTCACTGCATAAGACGGTCAGTCAGTACCGTGTCAGTAGTTTTCGTCTTGAAATAGGAATCAGGATTCCTGTTAAATCCGAATTCTTATTCTTCCTCCCATTCATGGAAGCCGATTTAGAGCCGATAAGACGAAATAAGAAAGATTTGCGTTGTAGTACCTCCAACTGAAATCAGAGCTTGTGTCCGCCAGCATGATGTCCCTTCTCTGGAGATCATGCTGGTAAGCGGATATCTGACGCATGACGACCGGGCGATAGCAACTCCGGCTCGCATGGAAAGGAACCCCGATGACGGGTGTAGTGCACGTTACCAATATTGAAACGTTAGTACCCGAAAATACATTCATTTATTCTCGAACCGATCTGAGGGGCCTCATCGTCGAAGCAAATGCCGCATTTGCGCGAATTAGCAACTATCGCGTTGAGGAGATGCTCGGCAAACCGCACAATCTCGTACGCCATCCCGACATGCCCAAGGAAGCTTTTGCGGACATGTGGAAATCGCTCAAGGCCGGACGCCCTTGGAGAGGATTGGTGAAGAACCGACGCAGTGACGGAGGCTATTACTGGGTATTGGCGACTGCCTCTCCGGTCCGCGAGAATGGTCGCGTCGTTGGCTACCAGTCGCTCCGTTCGAGACCAACTCGAGAGCAAATTGCGGCAACTGCCGACGCATATCGCCGTATACGCGCGGGAGACAGTTCCTTGAAGATCCAGGAGGGCCGCGTGGTGCCGGCCCTGTCCCAGGCGCGGCAGCGGATTACAGACTTGAGCTTCCAGCTTGGTTTCGGAGCACTTCTAGCCTTGGTGGCCGCATTCTCGGCGACATCGGCACTGCTTTGGGGATACGGGTATACCTTTCTCCGGGATTGCGCGATGGCTTTAACCGGACTATGCGGCGTATACGCCCTATATGAGTTATTCATCTTTCTACCTCGTCTGACCGGAGATCTGCGACGAATCGAGTCCTATATGGACAGCGCTCTTTCGAGCGGCGACCTGACAATTCCGCTTGATCTCAACCGGTCTGATCTCCTGGGCAATACCGGACATAAGCTGAGGTTGCTGATGGGGTGGGTCCAATCGACGGTTCAGTGCATTGGGGACGCTGTGATCCAGGTACAGGATGGAGCGCAGAAGGTCTCGAATGGCGTCCAAGAGATTAGTCAGGCTGCCAGTTCCCAAAGCACCGCGACCGCATCGGTAGCTGCTGCTGCAACCGAACTCAGCCTGACAATAGGAGAGGTTTCACAGCACCTGCAAACCACCGAGACGACGGTGAGGGAAGCGGGGAATAAGGCTGGCGAGGGAGCCGAGGTTTCGCAACAGGCCACAGATCAGATTCAAAGCCTCGCTTCCGCCATCAAAGATGCGTCTGCAGATGTTGAGGCGCTGGGTACGAGTTCGGCAGAAGTGGGAGAAATTGCTGCGGTAATTCGAGAGATTGCCGATCAGACAAATCTGTTAGCGCTGAATGCGTCCATTGAAGCCGCTCGTGCTGGAGAGGCGGGGCGAGGTTTCGCAGTGGTAGCCAACGAGGTCAGAAGCCTGGCCGACCGCACTATGAAGGCTACCGGAAAGATTGATGCCCTCATCCTGAAGATCCAAGGAGACAGTGACCGGGCAATCAAGGGCATGCGCTCGGGAGCATCTCAGGTAAGCGAAAGCGTGGTACTCGTGCGCGAAGCTCACGATACACTCAACGGAATCAACCGCCTCATGGGGGATGCCGTGCGCATGGTCTCGGAGATTGCAACCGCATCATCGCAGCAAACCGAGGCAATGAATGACATCGGCTCGAACATCACACATGTGGCGGCAATGACCGAACAAAGCGTAGGCGTGGTCCAGAAGGTCACTGAATTAATGGAATTCCTGATACCGATGGTCGACCGGGTCGACAAAGCCGTCGCCCAATATCGGGCTTAGGCATCCTTTTTGGGAGATGGTGGCCCAGAAACGTGAAGTGAAATCACGAATAGAATGCACCATCAAATGCCGGGACTGAACACCTAATACAACAGCACCGCAACACGATATGCCGTGAACTGCCCCTCCGCTTCCTCGGCCGGGCAACTGCCGATAGCCGCTTGATGAAATCTCCCCGAGGCCAGCCGATCCGTTAACGGCTGAGGAAGGTGACTGAGATCGGAATTCTGCCAGCGCATTAAGAAACTCGGTTGGGGCGCGCTGGGCGGAACACGATTCTGAGCGCAATAGACACGTGCGGCAGAGGCATCGGCCACGATGGCGACTCCACTGGCGCGCACGAGAGCGGTGACGGTCGCCTCCACCTGGGCTGGCGTGCGTACGGCAACGCCCTGGGCATAATCGGCCACCGCGTAGAGCACACCGCGGCTCGCTATCACAGCCACGCCCAAACGATCCACCTGCGGATTCAACAGATTCGTGCGATGCGTCTCGGAATGCATCCATTCGTCCTGAATGCCTGCCGGCGATGGGCCCACGGCCAAGTTTTCTTCAATCAAACTGAAATGCGCACCAGCCTGGCTGGTGCGGGCAACCAGGTCTGGCTCTCCGCCATAACGATGCGAAATCTGCCCCTCGGCCACCATGCGGAGGCAGTGCTGGCGAGCGGCAGCGGCCAGAGCCGAATCCCACTGCAGCGGCCTGGCGCCAGCCTGAACCCGCGCCTCATTGGCCAGCACCAAAAGCTGCCAGGCTTCGGGCTGAACCGAGTCTGGCTTTCCCGGCTGGGTTCCACTCGGAGCCGACTGCCCCTTCACCAAAACCACCGACGCGACCAGCGCCAAAGCCAATACCAAAGAGTGCCGCAGAATGCGCATATCCAATTAGAAGCCGACTGGGTGCCGGCTGTCGCTGTATTCTTTTGTTTGCCGATGTCTTTTCTTTCCAACCTTCTGAATCGCACCAAACGCCAGCCGCTGGCCGCTGTCGGAGCCCTGCTGTTGGCCGCGTTTATGCTGGGCGGCCTGGCTGCGCCCTGGCTGGCATCGCACAATCCGGCGGCAATTGACCTGCTTCACCGGCTTGAAGGCCCTTCGGCTGCGCACTGGGCCGGCACCGACGAATTGGGCCGTGATACCCTGTCGCGCCTGCTCTGGGGAGCGCGTCTTTCACTCGCAGTTTCAGTCAGCGTGGTAACAATTTCTCTGGCGCTCGGTCTGGCCATCGGTGGTTTGGCCGGTTATTTGGGCGGTTGGATCGATACCGCATTAACCACCTTCGCTATGAACACCTTCCTCGCGTTGCCGGGCATCCTGCTCGCCATCGCCTTCGCCGCTTTCCTCGGTCCCGGCTTCTCCAATCTTGTCCTGGCCCTGGCTATCGGCGGATGGGCCGGATATGCGCGCCTGGTAAGAGCGCAGGTCATGGCCGTCCGCGACCGCGAATATGTGGATGCCGCCCGTGCTCTCGGCGCCAGCGGGCTTCGCATCTTTTTCCGACACATCCTGCCCAATATCGTGCAGCCCATCCTGGTGCAGGCCGCCATCGGCATGGCCGGAGTGATCCTGGCCGAAGCCACTCTGTCGTTCCTGGGCCTGGGGATTCCGGCGCCCGCGCCAAGTTGGGGCGCCATGCTCAACGATGCGCGGCTGCACCTGTTCGACTCGCCCCACCTGGTGCTCTTCCCTGCCGCCGCTGTGGCCGGAGCCGTGCTCGGCTTCAACTTCTTGGGCGATGCCCTGCGCGATCAGCTTGACCCCCGTACCCGGCTGGAAATGGGGCTCTAGATGAGAATCGGCGTCGTCAGCGATACACATGGGCTGCTGCGGCCAGAAGTCGCCCCGGCATTGGCCGGGGTGGAACGCATTCTGCATCTCGGCGATGTGGGCAAGCCGGAAATCCTGAAAGAGTTGGACAAGATTGCCCCGGTCACCGCGGTCCGTGGCAATATCGACACCGGTGGGCCGTGCAGCCATCTGCCCGAAACCGAAGTGGTCATGCTCGGGGACCGGTACCTTTATCTGCTGCACGACCTGGGAGCATTGCACCTGGACCCAGCCGCCGGAAAATTTGCCGCCGTGCTCTTTGGCCACTCGCACGTCCCCAATTTCTACAGGAAAAAGGGCGTGCTCTACTTCAATCCCGGCTCATGCGGACCCCGGCGGTTCGAGTTGCCGGTCACGCTCGGTATTCTCACTGCGGAAGAAGACGGCGACCTGCAAGCAGAGATTGTGACTCTGCTTCCGGAGTGAATTACGGCGTGTATCAATCCCTCATGCGCGGATTGACCCAGCGGTACACCACATCCGTCAGCAGGTTCACCAGCACATAGGTCAGCCCAATCGACAGCAGACATCCTTGCACCAAAGCATAATCGCGGTTCGAGATGGCATCGACCACGAGACGGCCGAGCCCAGGCCAACTGAAGATTTTTTCGGTCACGATCGCGCCGGCCAGCAAAGCACCAAACTGCAAACCGACGACCGTGATGATCGGGACAAGTGCATTAGGCAATGCATGGCGCCATACGACAGCGCTCTCGCTCAGCCCCTTGGCCCGGGCGGTGCGGATATAGTCCTGGCCCAGTTCTTCCAGCATGGCGGTGCGCACCATCCGCGTCAAAATCGCCGCAAGCGACGCGCCCATGGCCACCGAGGGCAGAATCAGGTATTCCCACCCAACGGAAATGGCGTTGCCGTGCGCGACTCCATTGCTGGCTCCCGAAACCGGCAGCCAGCCCAGCAAAATCGAAAAGACCAAGATGAGAATAGGCCCCAAAGCCAGTCCCGGAACCGAAAGGCCAAAAAGGCTGACCACCGAAAGTGCCTGATCGACCCAGCGCCCCCGCCGAACCGCCGCCAGAATGCCGGCAGGCAGAGCCAGAAGTAGTCCTAAGCCCAAGGCCGTCAATGTGAGCGCCAGTGTATAGGGATAGCGCTGCGCTACCAGATGCGCCACCGTGTCATGGAGCCGGATCGAGTTGCCGAGATTGCCATGCGCGACACCGGCCCAATAGTGCAGATACTGCTGCCACAGCGGCTGATCGAGGCCATACTGGTGGCGCAAGGCGCCAATATCGGCCGGCGTAGCCCCCTCGCCCAGCATCTCCAGAATCGGGTCGCCGGGCACCAGGTGAATGAGCAAAAAGACCAGCGAAACCACCAGCCAGACGACAGGGAGTGTGAGAACGAGGCGGGTCAGCATCTGCTTCATGGGCTGCTTTCCACAATAAATCAGAGAGCCGCGATAAATCAGAGCACAGGGGGCTGGATGAACAGCCGGCAGACTGGTTCGCCGCTGTCCATCCCGTTCCTATTCGGTCGTGGCCTTTTCTTCCCCGCCAGGCTCCCCGATCGGTTCGACGCGGATTTTAGCGATGCGGCGGCCTTCCATCTCGATAACCGTGAGGCGGCGGCCTTCGAAATCGACCGTCTCCCCAGCTTTGGGAATGTGGCCGAGGCGGAAAAGAATGAAGCCGGCAAGCGTTTCGATGCCGCCTTCTCGGGGAAGGCGCCATTGCATCTGCGTTTCGAGGTCGCGAAGGTTGACACCGCCATCCATCAACAACATGCCCGAGGCAGCGGCGAGAACGGGGCGGCCAGGATCGTCGAACTCATCTTCGATTTCGCCGGTAAGCTGCTCGATGGCGTCTTCGGCGGTCACCAGGCCCACCGTGGACCCATACTCGTCCACGACGATGGCCATTTGGCGGCGGCGCTGCTGAAAGTCGCGAATCAGATCGAGCACCGTCTTGGTTTCAGGGACCACGAGGACGTCGCGCATCACCTGGCTCAGACGAAGTTCCACGAAAGGCGTAGCCGGAAAGTGGGGCACCTTCGTCTCCCAATCTTCGGTCGCCAGGGTGCCCGCGCCGGGCTGCGGAACCGAAGGCCGGGCCGGAACAGGATAGGCCCCGGCGGGCTGTCCCGCGTTCCGTTGAGCCGGATTGCGGCTCTCGGCAGGGCGGAAAAACATGAGCCGCGCCAGGTCTTTCGAGTAGACGACGCCGATAATATGCTCCGGTCCGCGGGTCTCGTCGTAGACCGGCACGCGGGAGTGCTGCAGATCGATCACCCTGGCGCTGGCCTGCTCAATGGGCGTGTTGGAGGGCAGCGAAAAGATTTTCTGCCGGGGCGTCATGATCTCGCGGATCAAGACGTCGTCCAGTTCCAGGGCGCGGTGAATCAGCATCTCCTGAAACTTGGGCAGCAGGCCCATGCGGCGCGCCGCGGTGGCCAGCAGCTTGAGTTCGTCAGGGGAGTGGACGGCCCCGCGCTCCGACATGGGAATATCGAACGCCCGCAACACCAGCGCCGCCGACCCGCTCAGCAGCCGGACCGCCGGGCGGGCTATCGCCATAAAAAGCAGCATCGGCGGAGCAACGGCAACGGCCAGCGCCTCGGCCCGCCGCAGCGCGAGGGACTTGGGCACCAGTTCGCCCGCCACCACATGCATATAGGTGATAAGGCAAAAACCGAGGGTGACCGCAATCAGGCTGGCGTAGACACGCGCATAAGGCAGCGTCCCCATCCAGCCGGAAAACAGCGAAGCGGCCAGGGGTTCGCCGATCCAGCCGAGGGCCAGGGAGCAGAGCGTCACACCGAGTTGGACGGCAGGCAGAAAATCGTCCAGATCCTGCTGAAGGCGGCGCACGGCGCGGGCTCCGGCGGTGCCGGCGGCAAGCATCTGCTCGATGCGGGTGTCGCGGATAGAAACCAGCGCGAACTCCGCAGCCACAAAAAAGCCGTTGGCCAAAATAAGCATGGCCACAGCGACAAATTGGAGAAGGAGAAGACCGTGCATCTCGCCTGTGAGCATAGCATTCTGCCCATAGCGTCGTGCCCAGCCTGCAGTATCGGAATATGTCCCTCTCGCGCCCCGCACCATCTTTCGGAACCAAGCGGGCACAGCTTGCGTATGGACTGGCAGCGGATCATTGCGGCGGTCTGAAGCAACGGACCCTGCTTCATCGGTTTTATTCGGCAATCGAAAAACATGCCTTTATTGAGGTCGTGGGAGGATTCTTGTGGCTGCATCACGGAAAAGCAAACGATTTTGGATTTGGCTGATTGCAGGCACGGTCGTGATTGTGCTGGTAGCCGGAGTTGCGTTGGCCCGCATGGCCTCCGGAGCCTCAATCGATGCCAACAAACTGGCCAAGGTAGCGCGCGGCGATGTGGCCCGGTCGGTGGTGGCCACGGGCAAAATCCAGCCCATTACCAAGGTCGAAGTTAAATCGAAGGCTTCGGGCATCGTAGAAAAGCTCTTCGTGGACATCAACAATCCTGTCCACAAAGGCCAGCAGTTGGCGCAGCTCGACCAGCAGGAGATTGTGGCCCAGGTCGAGGCCCAGCGCGCGCAACTTGCCTCCGCACAGGCCAATGTCTCGACGTACGAGGCCAACATCGAGCAGGATAAGGTGAACGCCGCGGCCCCCGATCTGCCCATGTACAAAGCCACGCTGGATCGCAACCTGCAATTGCAAAAAGAAGGCATCGTGAGTAACCAGACGCGGGACGATGCCAACCGCGACTACCTCGCTGCCTTGACCCGGCGCGACTCCTCGCGGGCACAGATCGGCGTCGACACAGCCAAGCTGAAACAGGCGCGGGCCCAGGTGATGCAGAATCAGGCCAGCCTGAAACAGCTTGAAGAACAGTTGAGCTACACCACCATCGTGGCTCCCATGGATGGCGTGATTCTGTCGCGGGACGTAGAAATTGGCGATGCGGTCAGTTCCATCCTCGTGTTGGGCTCGACAGCCACCCTGGTCATGACCGAGGGCGATACGACGCAGGTTTATGTGCAAGGCAAAGTCGACGAAGCCGACATTGCGCATGTCTACATGGGCCAGCCGGCGCGGATCAAGGTAGAGAGCTTTCGGGAGCGCCTCTTCAACGGCAAGGTAACCAAGATCGCTCCACTCGGTGTCGAAAAGGACAATGTCACCACCTTCGAAGTGCGCGTGTCGATCGATAACTCGCGCGGCGAATTGAAGGCAAACATGACCGCCAACGCGGAGATCCTGCTCGATGAGCACAAGGGCGTGCTCACGGTGCCCGAGAATGCAGTCGTATACGACGGACAAAAGAACGCCTCGGTGCAGATTCCCGACAAGAAGCAGAAAGACGGCGTCCGCAAGGTGCCGATAAAGGTCGGCCTCTCCAACGGATCGGTCACCGAAGTGCTGAGCGGCCTGAAAGAAGGAGACACGGTGGTGCTGCAATAAAGCAGAGAACAGGCCACAGCAATCAGAGATCAGCACTCCCCCCGTCCCACCGACTGCTCTCTGGTCTCTGCCCTCTATTCCCTGTCCACCCGCGGACACGACTGTTCGGAAGCGAACAGCCGGCAATGCCGCAAAGATTGAAAATGGCGCCTGAATGGGCCCATTCGTTGAATTCGCTTGAGCTTCCTGTTTGGCAAGCGAGATGCAATTGAAGTTGAGTCGGTTTACGCCAGGAATGGATATGCGAAGGCCGTTCCCCGCGCGTGAATTGTGGCGGAGAGCCGAAATACCGATCCCTGTTCTCTGTCCCCTGTTCTCTGAAACGAAACGAGGAACGCGATGAAACATCTGCTTACGATAACCACGGCAGCCCTGGCGCTGGCGGCAATTCCAGCGCTGGCCTCAGAGGCTACTTTCGAACGCAACCTTTCCGTCAACGGTCGCGTGGAGCTATCCGTGTCGACCGGCTCCGGCAATGTCCACCTGACCCATGGCTCCGGCAATCAGGTGCATATATTCGGACGCGTCAAGTCCAACTGGGGCGGCAGCGACCAACGGGTCCGCGAGATTGCGGCAAATCCGCCCATCGAACAGACCGGCAACATCGTCCGCATCGGCACGCACCACGAAAACCTGCGCAACATCAGCATCGATTACGAGATTCAGGCACCCGCCGACGTGTTTCTTGAGGCCAGCTCCGGCTCAGGCAACGTAACCGACGACGGCATCGGGCAGAACGCGAAGCTCTCCACGGGCTCAGGCAATATTCGTGCCACAGGCTTGCGCGGCGGCTTCTCGGTAGACACCGGTTCCGGCAACATCGAAGCCGGGCAGATTGGCCAGGGCGACGTGAAGGCCCAAACCGGCTCGGGAAACATTCAGTTGCACGATCTGCGTGGCGCTCTGCGCGCCGGGACCGGCTCGGGCGAGATCAAAGTCACCGGCACACCTGCCGGGGAGTGGAAGCTGGAGACCGGCTCGGGAAACATCGAGCTCTGGCCCGCCGGCAACACCGGCTTCACCCTCGACGCCTCCACCAGTTCGGGCAGCGTACATACCGACCAGCAGATGCAGGTGCAAGGCTCCTTTGACAAGCATCACATCACCGGCAAAGTACGCGGCGGAGGTCCCACCGTGCGCATCTCCACCGGCTCTGGCGACATCCGCATTCACTAATCCCAAGCCCCTGCGGAGCCCAACCCTTTCGCGAGAAAGTCCGCAGCACGCGACCCACAAGTTTGTTCCTCAGGCGAGGCCTTTGACGCTCCACGGGACGGCCTCGCCTGACTTTTTGCCCTGCTTCCCTTCCCTATTCGCCATCGCGTCCTATCACCGACAGACGGAAATACGGCTTCTCCTTCTCTGCCGGGTCGATCCTGAACGGCTGTTCGGTCTTCGCCGGATCGTAGTCGCGCCATAGCCAGATCATCTCTTGCGGAAACTCCGCGGCCCCCTGCCCATAGTTGTGCGTGCCTTTGCCGAAGCTGAGATGGAAGTCGTATTCCTTGGTCTTGAGCGCATTGGCCATGCGCAGGTTGGCCATCGGCCAGCTTCCGTAGTTGGGGTTCTCCATGTCGTTGGCTCCATCCTGCAGCCAGACGCGCAGGTTCCGATGTGGCTCACGCAACACCTTTTCGGGATAGTCCTGCCCGCCGTCGGAGTTGGATGGATCCTCTTTCCATTGGATCGCCGTGAAACTCCCAATCCAGGTAAGAACACGGCTAAAGAGGTCGGGCATCTGCCAGGCGGCATTGAAGCTGCAAATGCCGCCCGAAGACGCTCCCGAAATCGCGCGGCTATAAGCGTCCTTGCGCAGGTTGTAGCGAACGCCGACCTCGGCCAGCACCTCATCGCGCAGGAACCGGTCATAGCGGTCGCTCACCGTGTCATAGAGCGTGCTGCGCATGGAGTCCTTCAGCGTGCGGTGCCACTTGTCGCCATAAGCCTGCGCAAATTTGTAAGTGGCCGTTCCCGGTGCGCCCGCGATATCTCCCGGATTGATGAAGACACAAATCATCACCGGAATTTTCTTCTGCGCAATCAGGTTATCGATCGTGTTGAGGATGGGATTGTTACCGTCGCGGTCAATGTAGCCGCCGCCATCCTGAAACACCATCAACGCTGCGGGCGTCTTCGCATCGTACTGCGCCGGCACATAGATCCAATACTCGCTCTTCAAGCCCTCGTAAATCTTGCTGGTATGGATGAGCTTCTCGGATAACCTGCCGCTGGGAACGCCGGGCTGCAGATATGAGAGCGGACCAAAAGCCGGCATGTCCAGCTTGCCCCCAAAGTTCGCGCCGCCCACGAGATAGTGAAACTGGTGCAGCCGCCCGACAGGCTCCACATGCGCGGAGCCATACCAAAGCGCCGAGCCCGCAATCTGCTGCATCGGCGCAGGAGAGGCTTCATCAATGACCAGCGACGGCGCGGAAGACGCCTCGACGGCAAAGAAAAATTCCCCGCCCCGGCCAGCCCATGCCCCGCCTTCTTTCAGGTCCTTGGCGTCGAAAGTCGCTTCGATCGCCGCGCGAAGATCGGGACTGTGACTGTTAGCAAGCGAGATAAGTTCGGGAGCGGTTCGCTTCTCCGCGCCCCACGCCGGAGTGGAAAGGAGCAACGCAAGCGGCACGATCAAGGGGGAGAGAGCCGGTATTCTCATGCGGGCAATAGTACACCGGCAGGTTCGCATCTTCCCACGCCCCAAAAACGAAGCCGCACCAAGCCCGCGCACTCCCAGGCCCAGACACCCGTCTCTGCGAAGTCCCATCAGTTGCCGCCGTCACTGAAAACAGGCCGGCCCGGCTATTACACTGGAAACATGATTCGTGTTCTTCGCCCTCTTCCCGTGGAATCGCTCAAGCTCCTGGTTTTCGATCTGGATGGCACCCTGGCCGACACTGCGAAAGATCTGTGCAACAGCGTGAATGCCGCGCTGGCACAGACAAATCGCGCTCCCCTGCCCGATGAAGTGATTGCCGGATTCGTGGGCAATGGCGCGCCCATGCTGGTGCGCAGAACTCTCGCGGCCGAAAACGGCATCCCTGTCGATGAGGTGGACGAAGCGGAATTGGCCACCACCTACGCCTTCTTTCTGGAGCACTATCGCGAGCACAAGCTGGACTTTACCCGCGCTTATCCCGGCGCGCTGGAGTCACTCGAAGCACTACGGCTGATGCCCGACGGCACCCCGAGAACGCTCGCCGTGCTGACCAACAAACCCGTGCGCCCGGCGCGGGCCGTCTGCGAAGGCCTCGGCATAGGCTCCTACTTTGTCGAGATTTATGGCGGAGACAGCCTGCCGGTCAAGAAGCCGGACCCCATGGGCCTTCGCCTGTTGATGGAGCAGGCCGGCGTAAAGCCCGAAGAGACCGTCATGGTGGGCGACAGCAAGGTGGACGTGGCCACAGCCCGCAATGCCGGCGTCTGGTGCCTCGGCTGCATGTTCGGCTTCGGCCCGCAGAACCTGATGGAGAATCCGCCCGATGTCGTTGTGGACTCGGCCGCGGATTGGGCCGTGGCGCTAAACCCGGCGACGATGGGTGTGGGACGGCCGTCGTAACGCATTTTTCCGAGCCTGCACGGCTGGACTGGAAGCCTGTTTCTCTGATTCTGTTCTCGATTCTCCGTTCGGCGGGAAGTCGAGGCGCGTTAAACTACGTTTAACAGAATTTCCTGAAATCGCTTTCATTCTTGCTTTCGGTTCTGCTGTGCCTTGGAGATTTGCATGATGCGTTCTCTTGCCTTGGTTCTGGTCCTGCTTGCCCCTTCCGCTGCTTTTGCCTGCCACACCACTTCGCCCTCGACCAACCCACAACCTGCAGCCCCCGCCGTGCATGGCGTGGTCGCCGACACTACGGGCGCAATTGTTCCCGGGGCCGAAATCGACCTGCTAGACACCAACGGCGCGGTCGCGGGCAGCAACCACTCCAGCGGAGATGGCAGCTTTCAGATCGCTGCGCCGCATGTCGGCAACTATACCCTGGTCGTTTCTGAGCCTGGATTCGAAACCACCAAGACGCAGGTTATGATTGGCGGCCCGGCTGCCACCCCCTTGAACGCGCCGCTGGTGCATATCACGCTGCCCATCGCCGCGGCGGCTACCACCGTGCAGGTCAACGGCGACACCAATACGGATCTCACCGCCCCGGAGGCCAACCGCGATTCGTCGGTAATGAGTTCGCAAGACCTCAAGTCGCTGCCCATCTTCGACAACGACTACGGCACCGCCATGAGTGCCTTCCTCGATCAGAACGTCGCGGGAACAGGCGGCTCTGGCCTGCTGGTGGATGGCGTCGAGGCCAACCGCGCCACCGTCTCCGCCTCGGCGGTACAGGAAATCCGCATCAACCAGGATCCCTATTCGGCGCAGTATTACTGGCCGGGCCGCGGGCAGATGGAGATCATTACCAAGTCCGCTGCCGACCACTATCATGGGCAATTCAATTTTCTCTTCCGCGACTCTTCGATGAACGCGCAGAACGCCCTGGCGCCCTCGAAGCCGTTCGAGCAGCGGCGCGTCTATGAGGGCCACGTCACCGGGCCGATTCCGCTGGCCAGGAAGAGCAGCTTCCTGTTCTCCTTCAACCGCGCCGAAGAAGATCTGAATGCCGTCGTGAGCGCGACGATTGTGCCCACACCGGCAAATCCCTCGGGAGCCTTCAGCGCCAACGTGCCGGCGCCAACCCGCGACACGGAGTTCAGCATACGGGCCGCGCACCAGTTCGGCGAGAAGCACTCCGGCTATGTGCAATACAGCTACCAGGACTGGAACGCGCAGAATCAGGGCGTCGGGGGGCAGACGCTGGCCGCGGGTGGATACAACAATCTCTACCGCGAAGACGATGCCACCGCCCATTTGGACTCTACCCTCTCAGGCGTACTGCTCAACCAGTTTTCTCTGGTTGCGGAACGCGATTCAAGCCGACACACCGACACCGTCGAAGCGCCCTACATCAATGTGACAGGCGATTTCGTCGCCGGTTCCGCACAGAACGATTCGCTGGGCACCGAGTACAACGTGGCCATCTACGACATGATGACGTGGACCCACGGCCGCAACTTCGTCAAGTATGGAATCGGCACCCCGCACATCGACCGCCGCGCCTACGACGACAACACCAACGCACTCGGCAGCTACACCTTTGGCCCGACGCTAGGCTCCGACGAACGGACGGCTCTGCAAAACTACGCCGACAACCGCCCTTCCGGCTTCTCGCAGAACACCGGCACCGTGCACTTTGTCTATCACCAGCAGGAGATGGGCGCGTTCATCCAGGACCAGTACAAGTTCAACGACCGCTTCTCCATTACCCCCGGACTGCGTTACGACTGGCAGAATTTTCTGGCCACGCGGCGGCTCGGGTTCTCGCCGCGCGTCTCTTTTGCCTGGGTGCTCGACGAGACGTCGAAGACCATTGTGCGCGGCGGCGGCGGCATCTATTACGACCGCTTCGGTTCCGGCCCGTTGCTCGACTTGGCCCGCTATGAAAAAGCCAGTCGCCGCTCCGTCACGCTCTCCCTCGATCCCTCCGACCCCCAGCAAAGCTGCGTGCCGATTACCAGTTGCACCACGCTGGCCGAGCAACCGCCAAGTCTCGCCCTGCTTGCCCCCCACGCCAAAATTCCCTACCAGATCCAGTACGGCCTGTCGGTGGAGCGGCAGTTGGGCGAGCGGGCCACCGGCATCGTCAGCGTCTATTCGGTGCGCGGCATCGGCACCTTCCGCTCGCTCGATATCAACGCCCCCACCATGGCCTCCGGCTACACCGAGCGGCCCGATCCCGCTTATGGACGCATCCGCCAGATGCAGCCCGACGGCTTCTTCGAGGGCGACGGGATGGACATCTCCTACCGCGGCCGCCTCAACAAATATTTCACCGGCTTCGGCCGCTACACCTGGTCCCACTTCGAGTCCAACACCAACGGCATCGGCTGGTTCCCGCAGAATCAGCAGGACCCCGACGACGAGTGGTCCAATGCCGCCTGGGACCGCCGTCATCGCGTCGGCATGTACGCGATGTTCCAGCCGGAAAAGGTGCTGAACATGGCGGCCGGCATCTGGGCCAACACCGGCACCCCGTGGACCATCCTCACCGGAACCGACGCCTACGGAGACGACCTGTTCAACACCCGGCCCGATGGCGTGGCGCGCAACACCGAGACCAGCCCCTCTTACGTGGATCTGGATCTGCGCTGGGGCCACGACTTCGCCTTCACCGACAACAAGGACGAAGAAGCTCCGCGCCTGGGCTTTTCCGCCGGTGCTTTCAACGTGCTCAACCACGTCAACCCGTCCACCATCGACACGGTCGAAACCTCGCCGACCTTCAGCGATGTGACCGCCGTGAACCCGCCCCGCCGCATTCAACTCGGCATGAGGTTCGAGTTCTAAAGCATCGCCCACGGCTGCCGGGTAGCGATGGGGTTTCGCTCAACCGCAATCCCATGCCGCCCGGCATCCGCCATCCTGTTCGATCCGTTTACCCCCGTGAGCCGACATCCGTCAAGGTAATCGCCCCCGCCATTCCAAGCCAAAGGGGCCGGCACGAATGTAACTTTAGTGCGAGACGAAAACGACGTAGACTGGTCGCCAGCACTCGGCCCGGCTATCGCAGGTCTGGAGGATATCCCCCGACAGCATTCTTTTCGGAACCGGGCGAGATCATTTCTGCAAACACTCTTGGAACTTCGCGGTGGCCGGGCCCGTATTTGGTTGGAGGTACAACTATGATTCAGCGAACAATGTTTTTTTGCTTGCTTGCTCTTGTCGCGGCGCTCCCTGCCCATGCGACAGAAGATGCGGTGCAGTTCGGAAGCAACATCCATGTCGCCTCGGGCTCCTCGGTAGGCGACGCCGTTTGCTTCTTTTGCAGTGTGGATGCGGAAGGCACGGTCGAGGGCGACATCGTGGTCTTCTTCGGCAACGTGCACATTGCCGGCCGCGCGCATCAAGACGTAGTCAGTTTCTTCGGCAGTGTCCGGGCAGACGATAATGCCTCGATCGGCCAGGACTTGGTCAGCTTCTTCGGCTCCATCCGCCTCGGAGAAAACGTCTCGGTCGGCAAAGACATGGTGGCGCTGTTCGGCGACGTGCGCACTCCCTCGTCGGTCACCGTTGGCAATGATCGCGTCGTGCAGCCGGGCTGGGTCTTCTGGGGTCCCCTGTTGATCGTAATGCTCGCGATCCTGCTGGTCGTGCGGGAGTACCGCAGCTATCACCGCCGCCTGCTGCTGCGCGGCTATCCTTTCCCGCCCAGGCTGTAACCCCGACCCTGTACCCTGAAGTCATGAGCGACATGCGCCCGCGGGCTTTACGCATTGTCCTGCCCGGCGGCAGTGGCCGGCTTGGCCAGGTGCTGGCACTCTATTTTGCGGAGCGTGGCCACCACGTAACGGTGCTGACGCGCGGACCCTATGCCGCCCCATGGCAGACCGTGCACTGGGACGGCGAACACATCGGTCCCTGGACCGAGCATCTGGAAGGCGCGGATGTGTGCATCAACCTCGTGGGCCGCGACCTCAACTGCCGCCACACCGCCGCCAACCGCCAAGCCATCTACGCCTCCCGCATTGGATCGACGCGCCTGCTCGGCCATGTAATCGCCGGCCTGGCCGACCCGCCCAGACTATGGCTAAATGCATCGACGGCCAGCATCTATCGTCATGCCTTGGGCCGCGACATGGACGAAGCCACTGGCGAGTTGGGCGGCAACGAGCTGATCTCCAACCGGCGGCGTGCACCCGCGGCGTGGAACTTCTCAGTCGCCTTGGCGAAGGACTGGGAGGCCGCTTTTTTTGCGGCTAAGACGCCCCGCACGCGCAAAATAGCGATGCGCACCGCCATCGTCATGAGGCCCGTGCCCGGCACCGCCTTTGGATCGCTATCGAACCTGGTGCGCCTTAGCTTGGGTGGCCCGCAAGGCAACGGCCGGCAATTTGTATCGTGGATTCACGAAACCGATTTTGCCCGGGCCGTCGCCTTCCTGATCGAGCGCGAAGAGATGGAGGGCGCGGTCAACCTTGCCGCCCCCAATCCCCTGCCCAACCGCCTCTTGATGCTGACGCTGCGCGAAGCCTGGGGCCTTCCCAATGGATTTCCGTTGCCGGCGCCCCTGATCGAATTGGGAGCCTATTTGATGAACACCGAGTGGAAGCTGATGCTGAAAAGCCGCCGCGTAGTGCCGGGCCGTCTGCTCGACGCGGGCTTCCAATTTGAATTTCCCGAATGGCCCGAAGCGGCAGAAGACTTGGTCCATCAGTGGCGGCATAGAAACGACTAAGCCGGCTCTCCTACATATAAGGCAGCGCATCAATTCGAGAGCCGCTCTAATCGTGTTCGCGGTCCCTGGGCTTTTCCGGCGTCGGCACCACCGGCAACAGCCGCACGATGAACGGAAAAATCAGCGCAACAATGAAGTAAGCGCCCGTCGAGGCCAGCGCCAGCCAGGGCAAACCCGCTCCACACGCCATGCCGATGCCGGTCACCAGCCAGATAGTGGCTGCCGTGGTCAGGCCCTTGACGCGATCGCCTTCGACAAAGATGAGCCCCGCGCCAATAAAGCCGATGCCCGAAACAATCTGTGCCGCCACACGTGAGGGATCGAGCACGATGCGGCCGTTGCTCAGCACATCGGTAAATCCATATTTCGAGACAAGCACGAAAAGCGCCGCCGCCATGCCCACCACGGTATAGGTGCGCATCCCCGCGCTCTTGTTGCGGATCTGGCGTTCCAAGCCAATCGCAGCGGACAACACAAATGCTGAGCCAAGCTCGATAAACTGCTTCGCGCTCTGCCCATCGATCTCTGAAATTTGCATTCCACCACGCACGAGCGGCGCCGGACAGCTCAGAGAAACGAATGCCCGGCTCGCTCGAAAAAGCTTGCTTATTTCTTCGGAGTTATGTCGGTTACGGGCAAGTCCCAGTGAGACAGAAGAATCTCAAACCGCCGCTGCTCTTCTTTCTTATACGTTGGCTGGTCGGGCCATAGCTGTTGGATGAAAGCCTCTTCCTCGGGGTTGGCGGTCGTGGCCAGAGTCGAATTCTTATAGCGAATCGTCACCCGGTAATCCCAGCGGCCATCTTCCGTGGTGTGATAAGCAGGCGTCTCGATCTTGACCGACAGCACCCGGCCGGTCGCTGCAATCTTCTGCAACAACGGATAGTGATTCTTGAGAAACAGATCGAGAAATTCCTGTTGATGCCCCCACTGCACCTTGTAGTAGTACTCAACTGTGTAGGGCTGGTCCGCTCCGCCTTGCGGCGGGGCACCCTGGGCTATCAGTTGAGGAATCAATGAACCGGCAAAGACGACGGCAAGAAGGACGAGCAGAATCCTGCGCATAAAGCCTCCACGGTACTAAACGAATGCCTGCAATT
This sequence comes from Terriglobales bacterium, assembly GCA_015654835.1. Taxonomy (GTDB): domain Bacteria; phylum Acidobacteriota; class Terriglobia; order Terriglobales; family Acidobacteriaceae; genus Telmatobacter. The sequence goes on along the minus strand of JAATGG010000195.1, from coordinate 20,480 downwards.
GTACCGCGAAGGTGCGGAACTGCCTCGCAACTCGCGCACAGGCCAGCGAATCCTGCTAAGACAAACGAACTTCGCCGCCCTGTCCAGCCGCCTCAATCGGTCGCCCTATTTTCGCCAGACATTCGCTCTTCTTGTATAATTTCTCCATGGACTTTCACTTGGTGACACCTTATAAGCCCCGAGGAGATCAGCCGCGGGCTATCGAGGAACTGGTCTCCGGACTGGCCGCTGGAGAGAAGCATCAGGTGCTGCTCGGCGTCACCGGGTCGGGAAAGACCTTTACCATGGCCAAGGTCATCGAGCAGTCGAACCGCCCGGCGCTGATTCTGGCCCACAACAAAACCCTGGCGGCGCAGCTCTACCATGAGTTCAAGCAGTTCTTCCCCGACAACGCCGTCGAATACTTTGTCAGCTATTACGACTATTACCAGCCCGAAGCCTACATCCCCGCCGGCGACCTTTATATAGAGAAGGAAGCCACCATCAACGAGGAGTTGGACAAACTGCGCCTCTCGGCGACCCGCAGTCTGTTTGAGCGGCGCGACGCCATCATCATCAGTTCGGTCAGTTGCATCTACGGTCTCGGCTCGCCGGAAGCTTACTACGGCATGTTGCTGTTGTTGGAGAAGGGCCAGCGGATCAGCCGCAAAGATATTACCCGCCGATTGGTGGAGATCCTCTACGAGCGCAACGACGCGGATTTTCGCCGCGGCGCCTTTCGCGTGCGCGGCGACGTCATCGAGGTCTTCCCGACCTACGACGAGATGGCCTACCGCATCGAGTTGTTCGGCGACGAGATCGAGTCGCTCTCGCAGATCGATCCGCTGTTCGGCACCGTCAAGCAGAAGTACGCGCGCCTGCCCATCTACCCCAAGAGTCACTATGTCGTGCAGCCCGAGCGCAAGGCTGAGGCAATCCAGTCGATTGTGACCGAGTTGAATACGTGGACCGCTGAATTGGAGTCGCAAGGGCGCATGGTCGAGTCGCAACGCATCAATCAGCGCACCCGGTTCGACCTCGAAATGATCAAGTCGATGGGCTATTGCCATGGCATCGAGAACTATTCGCGCCACTTTTCCGGCCGTCTGCCGGGCGAAGCTCCGCCCACGCTGCTTGATTATTTTCCGCGCGACTTTCTTCTATTTGTGGACGAGAGCCACGCCACCATTCCACAAGTGCACGGCATGTGGTTCGGCGATCGCAGCAGAAAACAGAACCTGGTGGATTACGGCTTCCGCCTGCCCTCCGCGACCGACAACCGCCCTCTAAAGTTCGAGGAGTTTGAGAACCGCATCCAGCAGGCGATTTATGTGTCCGCCACCCCGGGCCCCTACGAGTTGACGCGTGCTGCCGGCGTCGTGGTCGAACAGGTCATCCGTCCCACCGGCCTGGTCGATCCCGAAGTCGAGATTCGCCCGGTCAAGGGACAGATCGATGATCTGCTGGCGGAGATTCGCGACCGCGCCAAGCGCAACGAGCGGGTCCTGGTGACCACCCTGACCAAGCGAATGTCGGAGGATCTGGCGGGCTACTACACCGAAGTCGGCGTGCGCTGCCGCTATATGCATTCGGAAATCGAGACCCTGGAACGGGTAAAGATCCTGGCCGGCCTCCGCAAAGGCGAATATGACGTGCTGATCGGCATCAACCTGCTCCGCGAAGGGCTCGACCTGCCCGAAGTCTCGCTGGTTGCCATTTTGGACGCCGACAAAGAAGGCTTTCTGCGCTCGTCCGGATCGCTGATCCAGACCATGGGCCGCGCCGCGCGTAACGTCGAAGGCCGCGCCATTCTCTACGCCGACCGGATCACCGATTCCATGCGCCGGGCAATGGACGAGACCGACCGCCGCCGAACCATCCAGCGGGCCTATAACGAGGAGCACGGCATCACCCCCAAATCGATCATCAGCGCGGTCGATATGGGATTGGCGCAGATTCTGAAGGCTGAATACGGCGATATTGCCCTGGAAGAAGCCGTCGGCATCCCGGAATTCGCCTCTCAGGCCGAAGTCGATCAATACGTTGCCAAGCTGGAGACGGAAATGCGCGAGGCAGCCAAGAAGTTCGAGTTCGAAAAAGCCGCCAAACTGCGCGACTCGATCAAGGAACTGCGCGACAAGGAGTTCTTGTTCGGCTAAAGCTCTGTCCTCCCGGACGTGTTCTCTGAGCCGTGTTCTGCGAGCCGTGTCGTGGGGGAAGACGCGGAGTGCGCCCGGCGGTCCCCCTCTCGACCCGGAGGGGGACCGCCGGGTCGCTTCTTTTTCGCCTGAAAGGCGACAACGTTAGGGCAACCCCTGTTCAATTTTGTACATCTTATCGAAAAGCTACTCAATAGCGCCGCGCCGCCAGTCGATCAGGGTACAGCGCAGGCTTTAGGGGAACATGGCGACAATTTTGTTGGTGGACGACGATCCCCTTCAGGCGTTCGTGCGTAAGTCCATCCTAGAGAGGCGATTCGCAGATGTGCAGCGAGTGGCCGATGCGGCGGAGGCTTTTTGTTTAATCGAGCAGCCTCGCTTTGCAGAGAAGCTTGCCCTGGTGGTGTCGGGCCTGCACATGCCGGGCTTCCGTGGACCTGCCTTTGTCGATGAGCTTTTGGCCCGTCTGCCCTCGGTACCGGTACTGGTGCTGGGCGGCGCTCGCGAAATGGCGAGCGATTATACAGGGCAAGGCGTCCGTTTTCTCTCCAGAACTGTTCCTGCCGAACGCATGCTTGAGGCTGCCGATCAATTGCTGACGGAAGACGAAAGCAAGGCAGTTTAAATTCGCAGCCCGCCTCCCGGCTGGCTCTGTCTTCTCTCCGTGCTCTTATCCTGTTTCATCTCCATCCATGGTGTGAGGCAAATCACATTATCTCGGCCTATGATGAGTGAGAATTGCCTTGTCGGCAGGCCGCTCAAGCATCTTTGGAACTGGCGTTGGTAGATACTGCAACTCGTCCCTTCCTGATATGCACCGAGGCTGCCAGCCTGCGTGCGAAAATCATGATGTAGAACTAGAACGATTCTCCGGTTTGCATGGCAGTTTGTGCCCCATGCAAGTGACTTTTTCTCCCCCACGGCGATCAAAATTTCTCGCGATGTGGCGCGGCAAGAAAAAGCGACTCAGCCTCAGAGACTTCGCTCTATGTAACAACTGGAGAATCGCTATACATGGCAGCCTTTGGTAGTCTTGCTCTTCTTATTGCGCTGGCCCTGGCCGCCTACAACCTGCTCGCTGGCGCCATCGCCCTCAGGTTGCTGGCCACCGGCACTCCGGCGCGCATCTCGCCCGAGCGTCTGGCGGACACCGCGCGCCGCGCCGGCATCGCCGGATTTGTGGCCATCACCGCCGCCGCTTTTGCCCTGGTCTGGTCCGTCTTTACCAACGATTTCTCGATCACCTACATCATGGAGCACTCCAACCGCGCCCTGCCGGGTCCCTACAAGTTCGCGGCTTTGTGGAGCGGCCAGGAGGGTTCCCTCCTGCTGTGGGCATGGTTGCTGGCCACTTATGGATTCGTGCTGCGCCTGACCCACAAGTCGGACGTCACGCTGCACGCCTACGCCGGCACGATTCTGGCCGCCATCCAGGTGTTCTTTCTCACCGTGCTGAACTTCGCCGCGCCGCCGTTCTCGCTGCTCAACGGACCCGCTCCGGACGACGGCAATGGCTTGAATCCATTGCTGCAATACCCTGAGATGGTCATTCACCCGCCGATGCTCTACCTCGGCTATGTGGGCTTTGCGGTGCCGTTCGCCTTTGCCCTGGGCGCGCTGATGATGCGTTACCCCGGTGAAAAATGGATCAAGATTACCCGCAACTGGACCATGGTCACCTGGCTCTTCCTGACCGGCGGCATCTTTCTCGGCATGCACTGGGCATACGCCGTGCTGGGCTGGGGCGGCTATTGGGGTTGGGACCCGGTCGAAAACGCCAGCTTCATGCCTTGGCTGACCGGCACCGCCTTCCTGCACTCCGTAATGATGCAGGAAAAGAAGGGCATGATGAAGAGCTGGAACGTCTGGCTCATCTTCTCTACCTTCCTGCTCACCATGCTCGGCACGCTGTTGACCCGCGCAGGCTTGGTAAGCTCGGTGCACGCATTTGCCGAGTCGCCCATCGGCACCTGGTTCGCCGTCTTCATGGGCCTCACCCTCGCGGTCTGCATCTTTACCTACGTCCTGCAGCGCGATCACCTCAAGAGCGATCATCATCTTGAGTCCCTGGTAAGCCGCGAATCGAGCTTTCTTTTCAATAACCTGGTCCTGCTGGTCGCCTGCTTCGTCATTCTCTGGGGAACGCTCTTCCCGGTTATCTCGGAATATGTGGTAGGTAATAAGGTCACCGTGGGCGCGCCATTCTATAACCGCGTCGCCGTACCCATCGGCCTCTTTCTGCTGTTTCTCACCGGTGTGGGACCGCTGCTGCCCTGGCGTGCTACCTCGCTCAAGAGCATTCGCCGCAACTTTGTGTTGCCGGTAGCCGTGCTTTGGGTCGCAGTGCTGGCATGTCTGGCCGCGGGTATCCGGCCCTGGAAAGACGGTACCTTCGACGGCGGCAGCTTCTACGCGCTGGTAGCCTTCGCGATTTCCGCGGGCGTGCTGACGGCGATTCTGTCAGAATTTTTCCGCGGAGCCCGCGTCATCTCCAAGCAAACCGGGCACAACCTGTTTGCGGCCACCTACCTGCTCACCCGCCGCAACACCCGCCGCTACGGCGGTTACATCATCCACCTGGGCGTGGTCGTGATCGTAATCGGCTTGGCCGGGGCGGCTTTCAATCGCAGTGAAGAGCGCGAACTGGCATTGCACGACAAGATGTCCGTCGGCCCCTATACGCTGCAGTGCGTAGGCTTTACGCAGGACGCGAATCTCAACTATAACTCCGAATATGCGCTGCTCGATGTCTACAAGGACGGCAAAAAGCAGTTCCAGATGACACCTGAAAAGCGCGTCTATCTCGCCAGCCAGCAACCGCAAACCATGGTGGCCATCCACTCGGTGCCCAACTGGGACCTCTACGTGGTATACGAAGGCTCGAATCCCGATACCGGCCAGCCCATCGTCAAGGCATTTTTGAATCCGCTGGTCAGTTGGATATGGGCCGGTGTGGCCGTGATTGTCTTCGGCACGCTTGTGGCGCTGTTCCCCAGTCTCAGCCCGGCAACCGCGTCCTTGCGCGTACCGACAGCACGCCCGGTTCCCACCGAACCGGTGCTAAGGAGCGGCGACTAATGGCGACTCTTTTGCAATTTCCGGCTCAGCCCGCTACGGAAGACCGCTCGATGCAAAGCGGCTCGACCGCGTTGAAGGCCAGAAAGACCGGCTTCTCTCTCTGGATCAAGTCCTTGCAGGCTGTCGGCCTGGCGGTGGTGGTGTGCTTCTCCCTGGGCGCCACCGACCCCGGAGCCCGCTTCAACGACCTGGGACACAGAATGATGTGCACCTGCAGTTGCGCCCAGTTGCTGGGCGAGTGCAACCACGTCGGCTGCTCCTTCTCCGGACAAATGCGCCAGGAACTGAGTGCGGCCATCGCCGGCGGCAGCAGCGACAAGGAAATTCTGGCGTCGTTCTCCACCAAGTATGGCCCGACGGTGCTGGCTGCTCCGACCGCCCACGGCTTCGACCTGGTCGCCTGGATCGCTCCTTTCGCGGTCTTGGCAGCGGCCCTGGCAGGGACTGTACTGCTGATCCGCCGCTGGGCTGTCAACTCCATTGGCGCTGCGCAGGATGCCGCGGCCGTCGAACAAGCAAATCAGGACCCGGAAGCCAGGGCTCTGCACGATAAAATTCGCCGGGAAACCGGCGGCGATGGAGGTTTTTGAGCCATGAGCGAAACCCAAGGCTTGGTTGCCGGCCTGCTGTTGGCACTGGCGGTTTTTGTCTACACCTTTTGGCCGGAGAACGTGTTCGCCAGCCAGCGCGCAAAAACCCGCCTCGACTACCTGTTCGAGCGCAAGGATCAGCTCTACGAAAACCTGCGCGATCTGAATTTCGAGTACCGCGCCGGCAAGTATCCCGAAGAGGACTTTCAAGTCCAGCGGGCGCAGCTTGAAAATGAAACGGCCCAGTTGCTGGCCGAAATCGATCACTTGCAGCAGGCCTAGCGCCCGCTGCATCACGGCAGGGCCTCAAAATAAGCAGCGGCCCTGCCCGGCTTTCAGGACTTCCCGATAACGCCCCGAGACGGGCGCACCGCACACCAAGTAAGGACCCTTTCAAAACAATGAAATCGACACAATTTCTTCTCCGCACCGCGGCCTTGAGCCTGCTGCTGCCTGCCGCTTTGGCCCAGGCCGCGACCGTCACCGGCACGGTGACCGACAAGACGACCAACAAACCCGCGGCGGGCGACACCGTCGTGCTGGTGGACGTGCAGGCCAGCATGGGCGAAGTGGCCAAGGCTAAAACCGACGCCAAAGGCCACTATTCCATCACGGAGCCCGGCAACGGCCCCTACCTGGTGCGGGTAACCCACCAGGGGGGCAGCTACTTTATCGCCGCTCCCCAAGGCGATGCGCCCGGCGACATTCCCGTCTATGATGTAGCCGCCAAGGTCGACGGCGTATCCATCGAAGCCGACGTGTTAGAAGTTGAAACCGACAATGGCCAGCTCAAAGTGACCGAGCGGTATTTCGTCCACAACACCGGCACGCCGCCTCGCACCCAATACAACTCCCATGGCTTCGAGGTGGTGCTTCCCTCCGATGCCGTGGTGGACGGAACCGCGGCACGCCGACCCACGGGCCTGCCGACCTCCACCAATCTGAAGCCAACCGGCGCCAAAGGCCATTTCACCTTCGATTTCCCGATTCAGCCGGATGAAGGCGATAAGGACACGCTCTTCCAGCTCAGCTATCATCTGCCCTATAGCAGCGGCCAATACACCTTCAAACCGCAGGCCTTGATGCCGACCGCCAACGTGGCCGTGCTGATGCCCAAAAGCATGACCTTCAAGCCGGCCGCGGGCACCAGCTACCAGCCGGTCACCGAAGAACCCAATATCCAGACCTACGTGATGAAGAATGCCGCTCCCGGCAAGTCGCTGGAGTTTACGATCAGCGGCACCGGCTCCATTCCCCGCGACGATCAGGGCTCCCAGGCCGGTCAACAGCCCGGCGGCACGGGTGGAGCGCAAGGCGTCCCAGGCAATATGCCTGGCGGCGGCATCGGTACCCCGATCGGCGCGCCCGATCCCCTCACCAAATACAAGTGGTGGATTCTCGGCGCCCTGGCACTGCTGTTGGCAGCCGGCGCGGCGTTTCTCTTGCGCAAGCCCGCCGGAGCACCTGCAGCCAGCGCAGCCCCCATTGACGTTACGGCAGTTCCGTCACCGGCCCCTGGCATGCGGCCTGCGACACCCGGAAGCCGGAACTCCGCGCTGCTAAACGTGCTGAAAGAAGAGTTGTTCGCGCTGGAAAGCGAAAAGCTTTCCGGAACCCTGAGCGCCGAAGAATATACCGAGGTAAAGGCGGCACTGGAAACGGTGCTGAAACGTGCCTTGAAGCACGCTTCGTAAGGAAACCCACAATCTGCAGTCACAAGAAAGGGCGGTGAGGAACGAACACGACTCACCGCCCTTCTTATTTCACCGGCCCGCTTCAGCCAGGCCTCGCCATTCATCGTGATCGATCCTGCGCCCCAGGCAGAACCGCCTTTTAACCCGGGACGCAGATCGATTGAAGCCCCCCCCTCCCAGGCAGCGGATAGCTGTATTCTGGTGTTGCCGCTTGGCGCCTATGAAGACACTCCTTCGCACGCTGCTTTATCTCGCACTCATCGTCTGGCTGGGAGCAGAAGTCTTTTTCCCCATCATGGCTGCGATCACCTTTACAACGCTGCGGCCCGACACGCATACGGCTGGCGCGATTGTGGGCCAACTGCTGCGCATCCTCCATGGCATGGGGCTGGTTTCCGGGCTCGTCGCCCTGGCGTTGCTGGCATTGGCACCCGCCTGGAACATCTATAAGCCGCGCGCGGTGCTCGCCCCCATGGGGTTGCTGGTGCTGATGATCGCCTGCACGGTGTACTCGCAATTCGTCATCATTCCGGCGATGGAGAAGGACCGCATCGCCGCTGGCGGCGCCATCGACGCAGTGGAGGCCGGCAATCCCAGCCGTGTGCACTTCAACAAGCTGCACAACCGGAGCGAGCAAGTAGAAGAGGCAATCCTGCTATTCGGACTGGTAACGGTCGCGCTCGTCGCCAAAGCAGAAACCAGCCGGGTATAAAGCCGAGGCAGAGAGAGCAGTCCCCAGGGAACAAGCAGCAGGAGACAAGGCCCCAGGCTGTAAAACAAGCTTGTTCCGCAACCCAAGATTCACGGCAACAGCCTGTTACCCGGCCTGAGTCTCTCAGTGCCCTGTTGTCTGTTCCCTGCCCCCTGCTTTCTGGTCCCTGTCGTCCGCTCCCTGCTCCTGTATCATGGTAGAGGTCCCGATGTGTGCATTCCATCCTGATATTGGGCCGTGGTGCGGTGGGTAGCAACCCGGCATCCCCGGTTTCCCGCAGATGCACTCATGGAGAGTCTTCCACATGGCTTTTTCGTAAAAAGAGCCAAAGAGCTTCATACATTCTGATGAAATATCATCGGATTCCGCTGGAGGGCGGATGATCAGGCTATCTTTGATTCTCGGCACCATTGCCGCGCTGGCCGACGTAGCAGGCGGGCTGGTGCTGGTGCGTGCCCGCGGCGTCGAGCGCTATCTGCGCTATTTCGTTGCTCTGGGGTCGGGCTTCCTGATTGCCACGGCGCTGGTCGAAATGGCCCCCGAAAGCCTGCGCCTGAGCCCTAAAATGGGACCGATTCTCATCATGGCCGGCTATTGCGCCGTGCACCTGCTGGAGCACACCATCAGCGCCCACTTCCACTTCGGTGAGGAGACCCATCACGGCGAGTTTGTGTCGCAGCACACCAGCAACTCGGTCATGGCCGGCGTCAGTATGCATGCGCTGTTCGACGGCGTAGCCATCGGCTCGGGCTTTGTCGTCTCGAACTGGCTCGGCTGGCTGATTTTTCTCGCCGTCGTGCTGCACAAGGCCCCCGAAGGTTTCACCATGGCCTCGGTGATGCTCGCCAGCGGCCGCAGCCGGACTACCGCTTTCTTTTCCGCTGTCACATTGGCGGCAGCCACCCTTCTGGGCGTGCTGGTGATCGAGTTGGTCCCCAGTTGGCTTCCGTATGGATTGCCGATCTCCGCAGGCGTGGCGCTTTACGTGGCAGCCACCGATTTGGTGCCCGAAGTGAATCGCGAGCCCGGCATCCGCATGGCGCTGGTGTTTTTCGCCGGTGTGGGCGCATTTTTGACCCTGCGCTGGCTGCTTCCGGCCCTCTGACCCGTTCCGTTCTACCCAATAGGCCAGAAATTCGTCTAATTGCAATGACACGCACCGGTTGCCGCTCGGACAAGTGGAATTTACGGCAGTTCCGGGTATTTAACGTTGCGTCTCACACAATAGGTAGTATCGAAAGGGCTGCTTCAATCGAATGAAATCTGAATTGAAAAGTGGGGGACGGGTTGACGCGTAGCAGTCTGTTTCGCATCTGGTTGCCTGTCTTGCTCTTTACTTCGCTTGGCTTTCTCGTGATGGGTTACCACCCCGGCGCAGAAGATGACGGAATCTATTTAGCCGCGATCAAGGCGGACCTGAACCCATCGCTTTTCCCCCACGACGCGGCTTTCTTTCAACTGCAGATGCGGACCAGCGTCTTCGACACATGGATGGCCGCCTTCATTCGCGGCACCGGAATGCCGCTTCCCTGGGCGGAACTGCTCTGGCAAGTCCTCTCTATTCTCCTGCTGATCCGGGCTTGCTGGAGCATCGTCAGCCGGCTCTTCGAAGAGGCCGCGGCGCGTTGGGCGGGGGTGGCTATGGTGGCTGCCCTGTTCACGCTGCCGGTGGCCGGCACAGCGCTCTACATCATGGACCAGCATCTTCATCCGCGAGGCCTGGCCACGGCCATGGTACTGTTTGCGGTTTCGCGCATTCTGGCGGGAAAACGCTGGCAGGCGGTGCCCTTCGCAGCCCTGGCTTTTGTGCTTCATCCGCTGATGGGCGCATTGGGAATCTCGTTTTGCTGCGTACTGGGCCTGACGATGCTTGAGTCGCTGCCAGCATGGCTTCGCGGCCTGCGCGAGCGCCTGAGCCGGTCCGTCGCTAAAGAGTTACCCAAGGAAATAGCCTCTCCGGTCGCCGCATTCATCCCCTTTGGATGGGTCTTCAGCCCTCCATCGGAAAGCTGGCTGGAGGCCTTGCGCAGCCGGCACTGGTTTCGGCTTTACCAGTGGACATGGTACGAATGGCTCGGTGCTATCGGCCCGCTGCTCATCTTCTGGTTCATCCTGCGCAGTGCCCAGCGGCGCGGTGAGACGCTCCTGGCCCGGTTCGCCATGGCCATCCTGCTCTACGGCATCTTCCAACAATGCGTCGCCATGATCATTCTGGGGCCGCCCGCCCTGATCGGGTTCAGCACCTTCGAACCCATGCGTTATCTGCACCTGGTCTACATTTTTATGGTTCTGGTGGGCGGCGCATACCTGGGAAAGTACATTCTCAAGAGAAAAGCATGGCGCTGGGCAGTTTTTCTGCTGGCGGCCAATGGCGGCATGTTCGCCTCGCAGCGGCAGTTGTTTGCCGACGTGCCTCATCTTGAGCTTCCTTCTACGCGTTCTAACAATCCATGGTTGCAAGCCTTTGCGTGGATCAAGCAAAACACCCCGGCCGACGCGTATTTCGCCCTCGATCCCAATTACATGGCCGATCCTCGCGAGGATTATCACAGCTTCCGCGCCCTGGCGGAGCGGAGTGCCCTTTCCGACGCCATCAAAGATACCTCGGTCGTCACCAAGGTCCCGGAACTGGGCCCGGTGTGGCGCCAACAGCAGTTGGCTCAATCCGGCTGGAGCCATTTCAATCTCTCCGATTTCGAACGTCTGAAAGCGGAGTTTGGCGTAAACTGGGTACTAATCTCTTATCCTGAGCAGATCGGGCTCTATTGCCGCTGGCATAACGGCACGCTTTCGGTCTGTCAGATTCCATAGCTGCAAAAACTGGGCTATGCTGACCAGCAGCCCACGGTTGGCCATTATGAGTAATTGCCAGAGATTACTCAGGAATTTCGGAGTCGGTTTGAGGAATGATCAATAACCAGAACGTGATGGCGGCTGTGTCCGCATATAACGCGGAGCAGACGCTGGAACGAATCGCGCAGCACATCGATCTGGCCGCGTGCATGGGCGAAGCCTTCTGCCCCCTTTCTTTGCAGTTCCAGACACAGAGCAGCGCCCTGGCACAAACGCTTGAGGATCTTCCATGAAGTTTTCCCCAGGCGGAAATCTGCCTGTCCTGCGCTTGGGAGCTCTCACGGCGGCAGCTCTCGCCATTCATGGCTACCATCTCGGCGTCGAAGACGGCGAAATCTATGTGCCAGCGGCCAAAAAGCTTCTTCATCCCGCGCTTTATCCCTTCGGGCAGGAATTCTTCCGCTCCCACGGCCACCTGTCTCTATTTGGGCCGCTTCTGGCCCTCTCGGCGGAACTGACTCACCTGTCGATGGACTGGACGATCCTGCTTTGGTATGTCGTCACTCTGTTTGCCATGCTGGTCTCCTGCTGGCTGCTGGCCGCGGCCTGCTTCTCGTCGGAGCGTGCACGCTGGAGCGCAACCCTGATCGTCACGGTGCTGCTGGCCATGCCGGCGACCAATACGGGACTTCTGCTCCTCGATCCCTATCTGACCGCCCGCTCGTTCTCGACACCCCTGACTCTGTTTGCCCTGGCCAGCCTTCTTGAGCGAAAGTACGCTCTCGCGGGAGCGGCAATCCTCATGACCGCCTCGATCCATCCGCAGATGGTGGCCTACCTGATCTTTCTGGCGGGCGTGCTCTGGGTCGCCGGGCAAAGCAAAAAGAGAGTGCCGGAGCAGATTCCGCTACTGGCCTCTGGCGCCGCCATCCTTCCCGACGGCTTTCACCTGATGCCCGCCGCCGAGCCCTATCGCGAAGCCCTCTTTTCGCGGGACTACTTCTTCCTCTACAACTGGTCGTGGTATCACTGGGTCGGCATGTTGGCTCCGCTGGCCATCCTCGCCTGGTTTTGGAAAGGCAACCTGCGCGGCACACGGTCGGGATTCGCCCGGCTGAGCTTTGCCATGCTCCCGTTCGGCCTGTTGTCGATTGCAGCAGCGACCGTGCTTTGCTCCTCGCCCAGCTTCGAAATGTTTGCGCGCGTGCAACCGCTGCGCACCTTCCACCTGATCACCATCGTCCTGATTCTGCTGCTGGGCGGCCTGCTGGGAGAGTATGCGGGCAAGAAACGTGCCTGGGTCATCGCAGCCGTCGCTCTGCCCCTCGCTATCGGCATGGCCTTTGTAGCGCATGAAACCTACCCCGCCAGTCCCCGCATCGAGTTGCCCTCGCAAACCAGTTCGAATGCCTGGGTCAACACATTGCTGTGGGTGCGCAAAAATACGCCCCAGGACGCCGTATTTGCCGTCGATTCGCGGTATTTCAAGGATGCGGGCACCGATGTTCACGGCTTCCGCGCTGTTTCCGAGCGCTCCGCCCTGGCGGACTACTTCAAGGACGGCGGCGTCGTTTCGATGTTTCCGGATCTGGCCGATGAGTGGAAGCAGATGAGCGATGCAACCTACGGGCTCAACCATTTCCAGGTACAGGATTTCAAAAGACTCAAGGCCGAATATCGGACCGTTTCCTGGACAGTGGTCCACGGAGCGGCCCCAGGCGGCATGAACTGCCCCTACCAGCAGCGTGGTTACGCAGTCTGTCAGATTCCGTAGCGGCCGGGCTGCCGCTCCCGCCTTTGCGTGATCGAGCCATTTCCGCGAGAATGGATACGTCACTCCTTAGAGCAGTTTCAAGAACCTCATCGAGGAAACGGATACAGCCAAATCGGCCCAACCGGCAGCGATTGATAATCTGCCAACAAGTTAGGTCGCTCCTCGGTCTTCTGAAACCGCTCTGAGAACATGGAGATGGATCGTGCTCAACCTTTCCCAGCGCCTGATTCTCGGCTGCGCAGTGCTCACCGGCTTCACGGTGTGGCTGGGAGTTGTGGCTCATCATGGGCTCGCCTCCACAGGCCATGCCACGTTGGCCTATCTGCTGCCGGCAGCCGCGCTGCTGATTGCGGCGGCTACAGTGATTTCCGTCCTGGCGCCGATTCGTACGCTGGCCCGCGATGCCCGTCTGATCGCCCGCGGCAACCTGGAACACCGCGTCGAGTGGAGCAGCCGCGACAGTTTCGGTGAAATCGCCGTTGAGTTGAACCGCCTGGCAGTCCGCCTCCGTGATTTGCGCGATTCCGAAGCCGGCCGCCGCCAGATGGAGTTCCAGCTTTCCGACGCCGTGCTCCAATCCATCTTCGAGCCGATCATCGTGACCGACGGCAAGGGACACGTGCTCAAGGTGAATCAGGCTGCGACCGACGTGCTGGGAGAAGCCGCCACCGACCGCATGGCTCTGACCACCACACCCGGCGGCGACAAGATTCTCAGCGCCATCCGCGACGCGGTTTCCATGCAGAAGGCGGTGGCGGCAGAAGGGGAAGCGGCCATGTTGCCGATGCGCATCGGCAAGCAGGAGCGCAGCTACCGGCTGCGTACCACCCCCATGCGCGACTCCGAGGGCCGGCTGCTGGGCACCGTGACCACCCTTGAAGATGTCACCAGCCTGCAGGACACCGACCGCTTCAAAACCCAATTCATTGCCGTGGCCAGCCGCAAGCTGCGCGATCCACTGACCCAGTTGCGCCGCGGCCTCTACGCGCTGGGCCAGGGCTTTGGCGGCGAACTGCGCCCCCTGCAAGCGGAGTTGGTAGAGGCCGCCAGCCAGGAAGCCAAAAAACTGGACGACCTGATGGCCGATCTGATCGAAGTGGCCGAGTTGGACACCGGTAAGCGAGATCTGCAGTTAGAACGGCTCAGACCGCTCCCGGCACTGCGCGAGGCCCGCGACCGCTATTGCGACGAAGCTTCGCGCAAACGGATTCGGGTAGAAGTGAAGGCCTACGCCGACCTTGCCTTTGTGCAGGCCGACCGCCGGGCACTCCGCTCCATTCTGGACAATCTGCTGTCGAACGCACTGCGCTATACGCCGGAAGAGGGTGAGATTTTGCTGGCCGCCGAAGAGATCAAGAACTTTGTGCAGTTCACCGTGCGGGATACCGGACGGGGCATCGAAGCGGAAAGGCTGAGCACCATCTTCGACCGCTTCAACACATTCTCAGAGAGCGGAACCGGCATGGGGCTAGCCTTGGTGCGGCGGTTGGTGGAGTCGCTGGGCGGCCAGATCGCGGTGGAGAGTCGCCTGGGGCACGGAACCAGCTTCCGCTTCACTCTGCCCGTAGCAGTGGTGGATGCCATCCGGCACCCGGTTGAGGTGGGCTGAGCGATGGGGGAAATCCAACTGGAACGCCAGCAGGAACCTGCAAAGCTGCGCATTTATATTGGGGCGGCTCCCGGCGTAGGCAAAACCTATCACATGCTGAACGACGCCCTGCTGCTGCGCCAGCAAGGCATGGATGTAGTCGTCGGGCTAGTGGAAACCCATGGCCGCAAGGACACAGCCGAGCAGATTCACGACCTCGAAATCGTGCCCCAGCGCGTGATTCCCTATCACGGCGTCAACCTTAAAGAAATGGATGTCGAAGCCATCCTGGCTCGCCATCCGCAGATGGTTGTGGTGGATGAGTTGGCTCACACCAATGTCCCCGGCAGCAAAAATCACAAACGCTACGAAGATGTGCTGGAACTGCTGGAGGCGGGCATCAATGTCATGACTGCCGTGAACATCCAGCATCTTGAGACGCTCAACGACGCAGTCAACCGCTCTGCCAACACCGTCATTCGCGAGACCGTTCCCGACAACTTCCTCAAGCGCGCGGACGAAGTCGTCAACGTGGATGTGACCGTGGACGAGCTACGGTCGCGCCTGCGCCAAGGCAAAATCTATGCGGCCGAAAAGGTGGAGCAGTCGCTGGCCAATTTTTTCCGCAAAGGCAATCTGAACATGCTCCGCGAGCTGTCGTTGCGCACCACTGCGGAACAGGTGAGCAACCGTGCTGCCGAATACCGTCGCGTGCAGGGTCTGGAGCAAGCCCCCATCCCGGAGAAAGTCATGGTGTGCCTGAGCACGCGTCCCGGCACCGAACGGCTGCTGCGTGTCGGTGCCCGCGTCGCCGGTCGTCTGGCCACCAACTGGTACGCCGTCTACGTGACGCGCCCCGAGGACGACAAAGGCCATGGAGACCCCGAAGCCTATCATCGGCTGCTCGAATATCAGCGTATGGCGCGCGATCTAGGCGCCCAGGTCGTGACGCTCTCCGGCAAGAATGTTTCCGACGCCCTCATCCGTTTTGCGCAGCAGGAGAGCATCTCGCATGTGGTGTTCGGCCAGTCGGCCCGCTCGCGGTTCGACATTCTGCTGCGCGGCTCGGTGCTCAACCGTTTTCTCTCCGAGATCCGCGATGTAACCGTACAGGTCGTCCCCATGCAGAAGCCGCTACGCCGCGGCTGAGCACATCGCTGCGCTCTGTCGGCCCTCCCTTGACGCCTTGGAGCAGTGGGTCTATTCCGTTCGCAGCGCCTCCATCGGCTCGATAGCAGCCGCACGATAGGCAGGCAGATAAGCCGCGAACATACCCGCCAGCGCCATGCCCGCGATTACCGCGGTCAGCACCAGAGGATTGCGCGAATCGGTGCCGTAGAGCATTTTTTCGAGGATCGCGCTCGAAGCCATGACGACCGCCAGGCCGATCCCGATGCCCACCGCCAACAGAAAGACGGCGTGCCCCAGCACCATCTTGAACACCGCGGCACGCTGGGCTCCGAGAGCCAACCGCAGCCCAATCTCTCGTGTTCGCCGCGAAACCGAATAGGCCATCACGCCGTAGAGTCCCACCACGGTGAGCATCAGCGCCAGCCCGGCGAAGGCCCCCAGCAGGATCATGGCAAAGCGCGGCTGGGCAAGCTGCAGAGCAAGCAAGTTGGGCATGGTGGCCACCTCGGTCACCGGAATTTCCGGATCGATCGAAGTGACCAGTTGACGGACTGCCGGCTCCAGGCTTGCCGGGGCCATCGATGGCGATGTCCGTACCACCGAGTAGAGGCAGCACCAATTGGGAAGTTGGCTGGCCGGCAGATACATCGTCGGCTCCATCTCGCGCAAGGTCGCAGCGCGGCGAACGTTGCCCACCACCCCGACAATCTGCCGCCAGGGCGGCCCGCCTGGAGTCCCGTTGCCGGCCCCGGGTTTGAGTTTTTTTCCCAGAGGATCTTCGCCGGGAAAATACTTTTGCGCAAACGCCTGGTTGATGAGCATCACCTGCGGTGCCTGCATATCGTCCGACTCCGCCAGGTTGCGGCCCGCGATAAGCGGCACCTGCAGGGTGCGAAAATAGCCGGGCGTGATCCCGGTCAGATTGGCGGAGGGCCGCAGCGCTTCGGCCACCGGCTTCTCGGGATTCTCGAAACTGATCGTGATGTCGTTCGCAGTCATGGGCAAGATGATCGATCCGCCTGCC
Source organism: Terriglobales bacterium (assembly GCA_015654835.1). GTDB lineage: Bacteria > Acidobacteriota > Terriglobia > Terriglobales > Acidobacteriaceae > Telmatobacter. The sequence continues at coordinate 3,958 of JAATGG010000195.1, read as the reverse complement.
GACTGCACGCCGGGCAACGCACGCAGCCGTTCGAAGAATTGGCGGTAGAACTGCGCCCGCGTCTTCTTGTAGTGGGAGTCGGGCGTCTCGAAGGTAAAGGTCAGCAAGTGGTCGGAGTTGAAGCCTTCGTCGGTATGCATCAGCTTGAGAAAGCTGGTAACCAGAAGCCCCGCTCCCGCAGTGAGCACGATGCCCAAAGCTACCTGCCCGACGATGACCGTCGAGCGCAGCCAGTCGCGGGTCGATGCGTTGCTCCGGCCGCCCTGTTGCAGGGTAGAAACCAGGTCGGACCGGAGTGCCACAAAAGCAGGGGCAAGACCGAAAATCAATCCCGAAAGCAGCGAGACCAGAAGGCCGAAACCGAGAACCCGCAGATCGACGCCGGCGTCTGCCGCGCGCGGAACGCTGGTGCCGATCAGGCTAAGCACCAGCGGCGTGGCCAGGTAGGCCAAGCCGCAGCCTGCAAGGCCGCCCGTGAGGCTCAGAACCAGGCTTTCAGATAACAACTGGCGCACGATTCCTGCGCGGCCCGCGCCCAGCGACGCGCGTATGGCCATCTCTCTTTGCCGCTCCCTGACCCGCGCCAGCAGCAGGTTGGCGATGTTGCCGCAGGCAATCAGCAGCACCAGAGCGACCGCGCCCAACACCACCATGAGCAGCCTGCGGGTGTCGCCCAGCAGAGCCACGAGTTCCGGCTCGACCTTTGCCGAATTTTCTTGGGTATTCGAGTCGGGATACTGCGCGGCCAGTTGGGCGGCGATGGCCTTCATCTCCTGGTCCGCCTGAGCCACAGTGACTCCCGGCTTGAGCCGCCCCGTCACATTGAGCCAATGCGCACCCCGATTGGCGGTCATCGGCTTTGAATCGTTGGGATCGTCGTCGATCGCCAGGGTGGTCCAAAAGGAATTCTTCGGCTTGTCCATCGGAAAGCGGAAGACGGGGGCCATGACCCCGATGACCGTGTAAGGATCGCCGTTAAGGTGAAGCGTGCGACCCACAATCGACGGGTCCGCGCCGAATTGGGCCTGCCACAACGCATGACTGATGAGCAGCACCCGTGTGCCGCGCTTTTCTTCGCTCTGCGTGAAACCGCGGCCAAGCTCCGGCCGTACTCCAAGCATCGGCAGCAAATCCCACGACACCGCTTGGCCGTCGAGATGGACGGCGCGCGTAACCCCGGTGAGCGTAAACGAAGCGTCATGCTCCGAAACGAGGTGCTCGAAGCTACGGTTGCGCGTCCGCCAATCGAAAAAATCGGGGTACGAGACAGCATCGAACTCCGACTCTCCCCCGTTCCTGACGGGGCTGACCTGCATCAGCCGCTCCGGCTGCGCATAGGGCAGCGGACGCAACATTACCGCATCCACGATGCTGAACACCGTGGTATTGGCGCCCACTCCAAGAGCCAGCGTGAGGACCACCACAATTGTGAAGCCGGGCGACCGCCTCATCTGTCGAATCGCGTGGCGTAGATCGTGAAGCAGATTGCGCATGTATTCTCCGAAGGATGAGTGTTGCCTGCCCGAAAGCACTGCAATTTCCCCGCCAATTCATGCAGAGGAAAGGCGCCTGATTCTAAGCGGCTTGTCACCGGAGCAGCATGGATCGCTGCGCCACAGGTGTTCGACGATGAACAACACTGTCCGCAAACGAACGGCCACATGCGCCCCCGAACGAACGCTCTCGGCAGCCATAAAAGCAAAGCCGCACCGGAATCGGCGCGGCCTTGCTCTATCTCAATGCATCCGGTATCGCCCGTTTATGGAACTGTGAAGGGCCTCATGCCGTCGTTGGAAAACATGCCGGTGGGCGTGGCCACGGTGGACGGTTGCGACCGGAAGAGATAGTGGATGGAGAACTGTGCCGACACCGCCGAGTAGTTACGCGAGTTGTTGGCCGCAAGCGATCCGCCGACAAACCAGTGCGGGCTGACCGCGTAAGAGGTCTGCCCATGCAGGTCGTAGTTGGGCCCCACGCTCGTCACCGCAGGCAGATATTCGGTGACGGCGGAACCCGGATAAAGCGGGGTCAGCGTCTCTTGGAATGCCTGCACGCCCAAGCTGCCGAGAATGTTGTAGTGCCAGCGGGTCAGGTAGTGACCGGTCCATGTGAAAGGAATATTGGCCAGGAAGTAAACCTGGGGACTGAAGTAGCCGCCCATGCCGAAGGTGAAGGCCTGCTGGTTCTGCGCATAGTGCATGGCAAAAAAGTTGGCGCCCACATTCAGGCTTCCGTATTCCGGCGAAGTCCAGGCATGCCAGTAGGCGCCGGCTGACCCGTCCACCCGGCTGTTCGACTTGACGTTGTAGCCGGTAATGTCCTGGCCGCCAACGCCGAGATAAAAGCCCGACTCCGCATCGCCTCGCGCAAACTGGACGCTGCTTTGATTGGCGATGACGCCGCCCCAGATGTTGCCGGGATAGGAGAGCGACGCCGAGCCGGGATCGCGCATCCCGGCGTACGAAAGCTGCGTATCCTTAATCGAGTCTCGATTGAACGAAAAGGTAAACGGACCGTTGCCCGGCTTCCATTGGAACCGGCCGGTGGCATTGGAAACCAGAAAGCCGAACGGCGTATAGCCGGCGGCCAGCGAGAGATGTGGAAAGGCCAGTTGTACCTCGCCGCCCAGGCCGGTCGCGTTCTGCTGTGGAGGAATTCCGCTCCCTGTCGAAGTGGCGCTCGCCGGGCCGGTAGCAGAATCGGTTCCCAGCGGCTCGGGAATGGTGACCAGCGCAGTTCCGGCGGTGGTGGACTGCTGCACCTGAATGATCGCCGTTCCATCCGCCTGGCCGGAATCGAGAAACACGGGCCGCGCGACTATGGTGAAGCGGGCGGAATAGCCAAGCGGCGCGGAGACCTCAAACGGAGCCTCCAATGCGGACAGGTGATCGAAGCCCAGGTTGCCGCTGCGATAGTTGATGATGCCCGCTCCACCAAGCCACGGGCTATAGCTGCTCTCGATCGTGCGCAACTGCATTTCCGCCTCATCGCGCGGACTCGGCGCACGGCGCTCGCGCTGAATGCGCGCCCACGGTCCCCGCAGCGGCGGAAGATTGCGCTCCTGCAAATCCTGGTCGGAGAGTCCACTGCCGGTCGCCGAGGGAGCAGCTACCTGCGGCGCATCGGGAACCTGAACCTGCTGCTGGCCTCCGTCCGGATAAACGCCCGCGTACGGGGTCGAAGAGGGCGCCGGATACGGGTTTAGACCCGTAGCGGAGCCAAGCGTAGCACCCGGCAGCGCCTGATCCTTACTCGTCCGATCCTTGCCCGCCGTCGCGGCCCTCCGGGTCGTCTTCCTGCCTGCCGTTGCGTGCGGCACAGCAGCCTGTTGCCGAGTTCCACCTGCCTGAGACCCACCAGCTTGAGGCGAGCCCTGCTGAGACGGATTCGGCTGCCCTCCCTGCGGAGAGGCCGTGTACTGCATGGCCGCATACTGAGTCGGATCGGTGCCCATGCCCAAAGGCGTTTCATTTAAGCTGCCCACTGCCCTCACCTGCGCGTTGGGCAAGGCATGAATCCCTGCGGCAGAACCCGCCGTGAGTTGCCCATCCGTCTGCTCTGCAAAAAGAGTTTGCGTCTGTGCGGCGACCGGGCCCATCGGTTGCGAGCTGATCCGCAAGCCCGCCGATGCACTGGAATCCAGCCGCCCTCCCGGCCGAGGCGCATTGACGGCAGACGCCCATGCGGGAAGCTGCGAAGAAAGCGGGTGCGCGGTGGCTGGCACTGGCTCCGGGCTGGCAGAAGTAATGTTCTCCTCGGAAGACGGCAGGCGCATTTGGCCAGCATAGCTAGGCGACGCCGCCGATTTTTTCGTCCCGGCAGAGGTCCGGGCCGATGCATGAGCAGGCCTGCCCGCAGCCTGTGGAACCACCGGCGTTGCCCTTTGCTCGTTGAACGCCATCTGCCCGGGCAGCGAAGAATCGGTCTGCGGACCAGCAGATGAAAACGGAGGAGCCGG
>JAATGG010000036.1 GCA_015654835.1 Terriglobales bacterium | reverse complement strand
TTTCGGTAAAAACGACATGAAATCCAGATCTCTGCAATGGAAGCTCATCTGCCAGTGATGCCGGCCCTTCAATGACCCAAAGATGAAAGGCCTCGCAGGTATCAAACAACTCGTCCTTGTATCCTGCCACCTGCCATAAGGACTCGGCTTCCGTTTTGGGGTAACCGGTGACGATGCGATCAACAAGAGTATTCGTAAAGATATTGGCATGATCGATCCAGTTGATGAATGCCTTGTCCTGCTCCCAGTTAACTGCCGTTTCCAGGACAGCAGCTTTCAGGTTGTCTCCATTGCGATCGATCAGTTCGCAGGGCAGAAAAACAAATCCTTTCGATACATCGCCCTTGAATGCCTTGTAGCGCTCTAGAAGAAGCAGAGTGAGCTTGGCGGGAAAGGAGGATGGTGGCTGCTCCGTAGCTTTATCCCCTGCGCAATAGGCAATGCCAGCTTCGGTGGTATTGGAAACAATAAAACGAAGATCGGGGTTATGCGCGCAGTCGAGATATTTCCGAAAATCTCGATAAGGATTGATCCCGCGGCTGATGGAACCAATAATTTCCTGCCGCTCGACGACCTTGCCGTTTTGAACGCCGCGCATCAGCAGGGTATAGACACTGTCCTGCTCATTAAGCTTTTCCGCGAGCCCTTGAGCAATGGGCTGTACGACGACAACGCGTCCGCCGAAGAAACCTTTTTGATTCATCCCCTGGATCATCCAGTCGACAAATCCTCTAAGGAAATTACCCTCTCCAAACTGCAATACCTTTTCAGGAAGTAAGCATTGAGAATCATCCTTCAAAAAACCTGTGCCCAAGCGAGGGAGAATCGTCGAGTTCGTCATCAAAGGGTCACTCCGTCTTTCCAGATGGAAATTTCTCGGTATCCGTTGATCTCGTTTCGAGTGCGCTTCCGTCCTGAAGCGACATCCACGACAAGAGAAAATAACTGATCAGCCAGCCGATCTAACGTCGCTGTACCGTCGGCGACAGTGCCAGCGTTGAAGTCAATCCAATTTGCCTTGCGTTCTGACAGTGGTGTGTTAGTGGCGATCTTGACGGTGGGCACGGGGAACCCCATCGGATTTCCGCGTCCAGTTGTAAAGAGAACCATATGGGATCCTGAAGCGCTCAGCACAGAGCCAGAAACTCCATCATTTCCAGGGCCATTCAGAAGCGCAATTCCTCCCTCCCCAGTCGCCGCCTGTTCTCCATAACTAAGCACCTGGGTGACAGGAGAATTGCCACCCTTCTGTACGCATCCGAGAGATTTTTCTGCGAGGGTCGTGATGCCGCCATCCCTATTCCCAGGAGAAGGATTTTCATCGATCGGTTCGTGATGCCGACGAAAATAGTCGCGGAATTCATTCACCATGTTGACGGTGGCGTCGCACACACATGGGTCCAAAGCTCGTTCCAGCAGAACCTTCTCTGCGCCGAACATTTCCGGAACTTCGGTGAGAATGCTGGTTCCTCCCATCGCCGCCAACTTATCGGCGATGCGACCAACAAGAGGATTAGCTGTAATGCCTGACAGGCCGTCAGATCCTCCGCACTTCATACCGAGGATCAATTCGCTGACGGGAACCGGCTCTCGGTTAAATTGGCTTGCATATTCGGCTAATTCACATACAAGTTTTACCCCTGTCTCCAGTTCGTCGTCTACGTCCTGAGCATTGAAGTAGCGTATGCGTTCCGGTGTATCTACACCAAGGTAGCGCATGAACGACTGCATCTGATTATTCTCGCAACCGAGGCCGAGTATGAGAACGGCCCCTGCGTTGGGATGTTTGGCAAGACCGGAGAGCAGTTTCTGTGTATAAATTAGATCATCGCCTAGTTGCGAACATCCATGGGGATGATTGAATGTATAGATGCCATCGATGGAACTGTTTTGTGCCGCGAGTTGCTTTGTGGCATTTTCTGCAATTTGTGATGCCGCATGATTCACGCAGCCAACAGTGTTGATAATCCAGATTTCGTTGCGAATGCCGACAGAGCCATTCGCTCTGCGAAACCCCTCGAAAGTCGGAATGACCTCAGGGAATGATTTGAATTCATGCTGTGCCAGCTGATAGCCGCCGCGCTGCACAGTGCCAGCCAAAGCGCCGTGCAGGTTATGGACGTGAACATGCTCGCCTGCCCGGATGTCTTTGCTAGCCGTACCAATTAGATATCCATACTTAATGACGGCCTCTCCCGCATCGATGGCCTTGAGGGAGATTTTATGGCCTGCAGGCACGTCGCCCAGGGCAAATACGTCATCTCCAACAACTTCGCCATATCTCACAGAATGCAAGGCCACGGCGACGTTATCGGATGGGTGAATGCGGAGAATCGTTATAGGACCGGACATAAAGCTCCCGATAGTTAGACGTGGAAGTCGACGCATGTCAGGAAATATTCTTCCTCACCTGCAACGTGCGCGTTTCGACTTCACGTGCCTATGAATTTCTGACTTTTCGTATGATTGCCAGATACTTCTTCGCGTCTTCCGTGATTGCATTAAACTCGGCTTCCGTAGTCGCGTTGCTGTTGACCAAGTCACCTCCAACGCGGAGGGCGAAAGCTCCTGCAAGAAGAAAGTCTTCTGCCGTAGTGAGCGAAACGCCGCCGGTAGGAATCAATTGCAATTGCGGCATGGGAGCTTTGAGTGCTTTTAGATATTTCGCGCCCCCGACTGAACTGCAAGGGAACACCTTCACTGCATCCGCACCGGCCTGCCATGCAGTGAGCACTTCGGTCGGGGTTAAGGCACCTGGAAATACGGCAACGCCATAACGCTTGCACATTTCAATAGTCTTGATGTTGAGTGCCGGACTCACAATAAACTGGGCACCTGCCAGCAGACAGGCACGCGCCGTTTCCGGATCGAGTACGCTGCCGGCTCCGATAAGAAGGCTGCCTCCTGCCTTCTCTGCAAGAGAGTGCATTACTTCGATGGCTCCCGGCACGGTCATCGTGACTTCGATCGCTGTGATTCCCCCAGCCATGATGGCCTCTGCAATCGCGAGCGCCTGGGTCACCGAGCTTGCGCGCAATACCGGCAATATTCCAATTCCCCTTATCTGTTCAAGGACCTGTGACTTATCCATATGCCTATCTCTCCCTTTTTAGCGCAACACGCGGGCAGTTCTGCCCTTCATGACACGCTCAACTTCGCTTAAAGTTGCCATTGTTGTATCTCCAGGCGTAGTCATTGCTAATGCGCCGTGGGCCGCTCCGCATTCAACCGCATATTGAGGTCCGTTGCCGGACAGAAAGCCGTGAATCAATCCGGAGGCGAACGAGTCACCACCACCTACACGGTCATATATTTCGAGATCCGGGCGGCTGGCCGCTGAATAAAACTCTCCATCCGCATAGCAGATTGCTCCCCAATCGTTGCGACTGGCGGTCTTCGCAACGCGCAGCGTAGTCGCGACAACTTGAAATGGAAACTCGAGGATCACTTCATGAATCATTGCTTGGAAGTTCGCTACTTCAAAGCCGGAAATATCTTCATCTACTCCCTGCACGGCAAATCCCAGCGCTGCGGAGAAGTCTTCTTCGTTGCCGAGCATCACATCGACATAAGGCGCTAACGAGCGATTGACAGCTTGGGCCTTCTCTTTTCCGCCCACGGCTTTCCAGAGCGAGTCGCGATAGTTTAGGTCATAGGAGACGATGACGCCATGGCGCTTTGCAGACGCCATCGCTTCCATCGCAACTTCAGGAGCAGACTCGGACAGGGCACAGAAGATGCCTCCTGTGTGAAGCCACCTGACTCCTGAACGGCAAAAAAGATCGTCCCAATCGATCGTTCCAGGTCTAAGTTGAGCGATTGCGGTGTGGCCCCTGTCGGAGCAGCCGAGTGCGGCACGTACGCCAAAGCCTCGCTCGGTAAAGTTAAGTCCATTACGAACAGAGCGGCCGACTCCGTCGTATTCTACCCATTGGACCAAAGACTGGTCGACGCCTCCTTGATACATGAGGTCCTCAAGCAGGCGTCCCACCGGATTGTCTGCGAGCGCCGTTACGATGGCTGCTCTATATCCGAAGCACCGTTTCAAGCCCCGAGCTACGTTGTATTCGCCGCCACCTTCGGAGACATCGAAGGACCTCGTTGTCGCTATTCGCCGGTCTCTTGGATCGAAGCGCAACATTACTTCTCCCAGACTGACAATGTCCCAGCGGCACTCTTTTTCTGGCCTGACGTGCAGCATGTTCATTTCCCTCAAATGCGATTCTTGTTCGAATTTACGCCGGAATTTTTCTCTGAGATCGGACGGCGTAGATAACGGCCGAGCCTATGATTCATGTCGACCACTTTTTGAGTGGTCTGACCACTAGAATACACTTCTACTCTGCAAGCAACAATACATATGGCCTTTCAAGTAAAGAAAAACATTTTTCTTCTGTCATTATGAATAGGGTGCGGCTGCATGAAAGGACCCTAAGATGCCATCCCGAGTCCTACTAAATTAGCAGCCACAATAATCACAGCCATACCTGCGCACTGCAGGCAAAGGGGCTTGCCACCTGCTTCCATCCACTCGCCAAGCATCATCCCGACAAGGCCCCCGCAGAGAACATAGCCGCTCATATGTAACATCCAATTCACGTAAGAAATATGCTGTGGAATATTTGCCGCACCCCAGGCATAAAAGAAGAACTGAAAGTACCACATCGTTCCGCCCGCAGCGGCGAGACATCCATTCTTAAGGACGATCCCGCTGGGTTGAGATAGATCGCGCTGGAGTGAGAGATTCGCCTTCAACGCCAGTCGGATAAAACAATAGCTTAGATTGATCAGTGCACCGCCACCCATGATGACGACGTAGCTTGGGAGTGCGGCATAGAGGGGATTTACGCCTAAATGAATTGCAGACGCTTTCATCGGCTCTGCAGCGTCGATCGCGAACGACATTCCAGAGGAGAACACACCGCACATTGTGGCGACAATAAGACCTCGCTTCAAATGAAAGTCACGTGTGCCTGCGGAGATGCGTCTGTCTTTTAGATGTCCTGCATACGAGACAAGCGCCACGCCGATGAGCGCAACCAATATGCCCGCCATGGTGAAGAGGCCGCTCTTGGTTGCCAGCAACTCTCTATACTGTCCGTGCAGAATTGGCGGCATCAGCGTGCCTACTACCAGGGTGACTCCGATTGCGACGCCAATGCCGAGAGACATTCCCAAATACCGCATCGCCAGACCGTAATTCACATTTCCAATTCCCCACATACATCCGAAAAGGAAGCTTCTCCACAGCACAGAGGAATCGACAGAGAGATAGAAGGAGCGAAGGTCTGGAAGCAGGATGAAGCTTACGCAGAGTGGAAGCAAGATCCAGGAGAAGATACCGGCTATCGACCAGGTTGTTTCCCACGACCATTTCTTGACTTTAGCGATGGGCGCATAAAACGAAGCAGCAGACGCTGCGCCAACCATGTGCCATCCGATCCCAGCAAGTATGGCTGGCATTCGTTTCCTCTTCCCTACGCCGCAGGTGCATAAACTCGCTGCCTGCGGCGTATTCCTGATCCGGCTTAGAGTGCCGACTTATACAGTCGCCGAACATCGTCTGGACTCAGAGTTCGAGGATTTGCCGGCGTGCAAGGGTCACGCAACGCCGGAGCGATCCACGCCTCTATGTCCTTTTCCATGATTCCAAAGATCTTGAAGCTAGGCGGAATTCCCACCCGTTTAGACAGTCGCCGAATCGCTGCAATTGCCTCCACAGAGGCATCTTTCTCGCTCATCGACTGTATATTGATGCCCATGGCTTTGGCTATGTCTGCAAAGCGGGAAATTGCCTCCACCCGATTGAATTCCTCAACGACAGGAAGAAGAATTGCATTGCAAACGCCGTGCGCGAGGTTATGCGTAGCACCCGGTTGATGCGCCAATGAGTGTACGCACCCCAAGCCCGCGCTGTTGAAAGCCATTCCCGCCAAGAATTGTCCGTGGGCCATCATCTCTCTTGCTTTTTGATCGTGTCCGTCATCATAGGCAATCGGTAGCCAATGTGTGATCACACGAATAGCCTCAAGAGCGGTGGGATCAGTAAGAGGATGTGCTCCCTTGGAGACATATGCCTCGATAGCATGAGTTAGTGCATCCATACCCGTACTTGCGGTAATTGCGGGCGGCATCGACATCAATACCAGCGGATCGTTGACGGCAATATCTGGGAGGTTGGCATGGCTGATGATGACCATCTTGACATGACGGGATACGTCGGTGATGACGGCGTTGCTTGTCACTTCCGCTGCCGTGCCAGAGGTCGTGCTGATGGCCACCAGCATGATCCTGCCGGTTTTCAAGCCGTGGTGCACTCCTTCATAAAGGGAGATGGGGCCAGGATTGGCTGAAAGTATGCGCACGGCTTTAGCCGTGTCGATGACGCTTCCCCCGCCGAGAGCAATCACGGCGTCCGGTAAAAGCCTACGAAATTCTGCGAATGCCGCATCCACAGTCTGGGTTGTTGGATTAGGATCGATCGCGTCGAATGTATTAAAAGAGATATGGTGTTTCTCAAGCGTAGAAAATAACAGTTTTCCGCCATCGAGCCCACGAACTATCTTGTCCGTAAGCACTAGCGCGCTGCGAACGCCCTGCTGCTCCAACATGGCAACCGCATCACAGACTGCACTTTCGCCGCTCAAACTGAGACGGGGCAATGCAAGCGTAAACGACATCGACTTTTCTCCTCGTGCTCCTGGCTCTTACCATCGGCCCGGAACCGACCATGTCTCGATGTGAGCACACAGCGGGACATGGTGGCCGTGATAGCGGGTACGCTAGGAAATCCACTTCTCGACTGCGAGCGCCTCGGGCATGGGGTTCACCTGAAACCGTGCTCCAAGATCTTTGAGTTGCTGTGTTGTAATGGACTGCTTCTTTCCGCCCATCGATAGCACCTTTACCAGGACTTCAGAAGCTTTCTCTGCCGTATCGATCAAGCCAAAGGCTTCATCCAGCGTAGCTCCCGACCCGAATATTCCATGAAATGGCCACAGAACCAGCGAATGCTTTTGCATCGCAGTTGATGTGGCTTCGCCGATTGCGACAGTCCCCGGAACCATCCACGGCAAAACACCGATTCCATCTGGGAAAACGACCAGGCACTCGGTGCTCATTTCCCATAACGCGCGCGTAAGTGCCGCGGCGGAGAGATCGAGAACGTAAGAGAGCGCAATGATATTTGTTGCATGGCAGTGCATGATGACTCTGCTTGTTCCCTTGGTGACACACTGGCGCGAACGATGAGATTTAAGATGTGCCGATAACTCGGAAGTTGGTACGCCATTTCCTCGCAAACCCCACAGAATACACGCCGATTTTCCATCAGGAGCAATCTCGATCAGGCCCAGATTTTCTTCTGGATCAAGTTGCACATTGCGGAAATATTTCCCCGAGCCTGTCACGAGAAAGTATTGCCCGGCCAACTCGGCGACAGTCTCCCCAATGGGAACCGTGCGGTCTCCAGTCAGGCTCTGCCGACAGGGATCCAAGTCTTCTGAAAATACACGCAGGCTGACGTTGCCGCCATTCCGCTCGTCCCAGCCCTTTAACCACATATCGGCGGTGGCCTTCACCATACCACGGACAAACCACGATTCTTCGATTGGCAGCGTCATTATGTTCTCCTGCGCTTGGTTAAAACATCCGCTTCATAGGTTCGCACCTTGTCCAACCACTCGATTCCGACGGGCATCTCCTTGCTGGCACAATAGAACTCCCATACGGATGACCATGGGAGAGATTTTTGTTCTTCAAAGAGGGCCATGCGCGTTGTTCCGTCCCACTGTTTCTCAGCCTCGATCAACTTTGTAGTCGGTTGAAGGAGCGCGAGCAGCAATGCCTTTCGCATGTTACGGGTGCCGATAACCCATGCCGCAACACGATTGATGCTGGCATCGAAAAAATCGAGTCCCAGGTGCACGCGCGACAGGGCGTCGCCTCGCACAACTTCACGCGCAATGTCGAGCGTCGCGTCGTCAAGCAATACGACATGATCGGAATCCCAATGTACCGGCCGCGAAACGTGCAACAATATTTCATCCAAATAGAGCAATGCCGTAGAAATTTTATCGGCGACGTCTTCCGTGGGATGGAAATGTCCTGCATCCAGGCACAGCAAGATCTTACGAGTTGCAGCATAGGCGAGGTAGAAATCGTTGGAACCGACCGTATAGCTCTCCGCACCGATTCCGAAAAGCTTGCCTTCGACTGCAACCTTATGATGGTTCCCAATCGCGGCGGACGTGATCTCGTCCAGTGCCTTCATGAGCCTTTCTCTTGGCAGATATCTGTCTGCCGGTTGATCCTTATATCCATCGGGAATCCAGATATTCATGACCGCCGGTGTGCCGAGTTGTTCTCCAAAATACTCGCTGATCTTTCTGCTTGCGATACAGTGCTCAATCCAGAAGCGGCGAATTGCGGCATCCGGATGGCTCAACGTAAGATTTTGATCGCTCAAGCGATGCGAAAAGCAGGTCGGATTGAAATCCAAGCCAAGGTCATGCACTTTGGCCCATTCCACCCATCGCTGAAAGTTCTGTGGCTCAATTGCGTTGCGTTCTACCGGGGTAGCCGACTCAAGATAGATAGCGTGTAGGTTGATACGCTTTCTGCCTGGAATTTGCGCCAGAGCGAGTTCCAGATCGGCGCGCAGTTCCTCGGCATTTCGCGCACGCCCAGGATAATTGCCGCTGGTCTGGATTCCCCCGGTTAACTCTCCGTCGGGATTTTCAAAGCCGCGAACATCATCGCCCTGCCAGCAGTGAATGGAGATGGGAATCCGATCCAGTTTGAGAAGCACCTCTTCGGTGTCCACTCCCATTGCGGCGTAGCGCTCTTTGGCGAAACCATAAGCGGTGTGAATATTTTGTGTGGCGTTCCTCATCGAACTCCCTCCTGAATATCGGTTGCCATATATTGCCGAAATCGTCTCCATATCTCGATTGGTGTTTCTTGCTGGGGCAGATACTCGTTTGTTACGATCGAGCGCCGTATCAAAGCCCGCGCTTCATCCAGTCCGCCAATCTCGCCGAGCGCTATCATCTGGGCGCAGAGATTGCCGAGAGCCGAAGCTTCGACCGGCCCGGCACTGACGGTAAGTTGACAAGTGTCGGCGCACATCTGATTCAATAGATAGTTTCTGGCCCCGCCCCCAACGATGCGAATTCTCGTGAGGCTCTGTCCATAGAGAGATTCGAGCTGTTCTTTGACCATGCGATACGAAAGCGCCAAGCTGTCGATTGCAGCACGAGCATATTCAGCGGGAGACTTGGGGACAGGTTGCCGGGTATTGTGGCAGTAGTCTCGAATTGCCTCTGTCATGGAGGGGGGATTGAGGAACCGCGCGTCGTCTGGATTCACGATGGAACGCCACGGAGAAGCATCTGCGGCAGCGCTCAAAAAGGCATCGTCGATTTTAACTCGAAGCTCCCTGCAGAGTCGTTGCAGAAGCCACAACCCCATGATGTTCTTCAGTACACGGTAACGGCGCCCGAAACCTCCTTCATTGGAGAAATTCCAGTGCCTCGCCTGCTCTGACGCAAAGGGGCTGAGACTCTCCATGCCCATCAGCGACCATGTTCCGGAACTGAGAAAGATTTCTCCCGGGTCTTGGAAGGGGATTCCCACCACCGCCGAGGCCGTGTCGTGGCTCGCCGGAGCAATGACCTTGGCTTTCGTTTCCCGGAGCGCCATCTCCCCTAGAACTGTGCCCGCCTCGACCGGCGGCTGCATCCATATTTCTTTCAATCCGGCGGCTGCAAATAAATCCGCATCCCATTCGCCCCTCAGGTTGAGGAGCTGTGTGGTCGTGGCGTTGGTATATTCATTCGACAGAACGCCGCACATCCGATAATGCAAATAATCGGGAATCATCAATAGATGACGGGTCTTCTCGACCCACGCTCGTTCTTGCGCTGCCATGGCTGCCAATTGGTACAACGTGTTGAACGGCTGAAACTGAATGCCCGTTCGACGATAAATCTCAGGCTCGGAGATATGAGATGTTACGTTCTGCATCATGCTTTGCGTACGAGCATCGCGATAGCAAATAGCGGCTCCAACACGCTGCAACCGAGCATCGAGCAGCACATAATCGACACCCCAACTGTCAACGCCCACACTGCAGACATTGGCTTGCGAAGATACCTCTCCGATTCCCCGGCGAATCTGCTTCTCGATCTCATCAATGGCCCAGCACAGGTAGCCGCTACTTATGTCTTTCGCAAATGAAGTTGGGAATCGGTTTATCTCTCTAAGGCGTAGGGCGCCACCCACAATCTGGCCGCCGATCACTCGTCCGCTGCCCGCACCCAGATCCACCGCCACGCAACATGGGGCCTGCGAGAAAAAGCCGATTTCAGAATGCACGGTTTCGCCGCCTAGCCCTGTCAACTTGTTTCCACATCTTTCTGTCTTCCTGCCTAGCGTACCGTTGCTATGCCGCGGCTCTCTTCTGCCTGGTTGTTGACCAAAGCAGCAGAGAATCAACCGCCTTCGGCCGCTATCGTTTCCAGAGTCATCTACTGACGCAGGTAAGCGGATGAAACACCCATCATACCCCAGCAAACTTCGCATAGGAAAGTATTTTTGTATTGATTTTTTATGTAGATTCCAGCCTGATTGGAACGCTCTCGATGGTTCAAAGTCCTTAGTTTTTGCAGCAGGAGCCGCTTTCAGTAGAACCACGGTAATACCTTCTATATCATTGAAAATAAATCGATTTATCAGTAGAGAATGTCGATATTTTATCTCTCTAATAAAAAATCTATTGACAGTTCATTTGGCGCCGTTATATATCTCCTTCCGATTTGAAAATGTTTCTCAAACGGTTTCTTGCGCTCCACAACCGACTCGTTGGCACAATCGTGCGCTTGCGGGTGAAACGACTTAATGCGATGGGAAAACTGCTCCAGAGGAGAGCCAATGAACGCTAATTTCACTGAGATCGGAAAGATGAATGCGGGCCAAGTCCCGGCACCGATCCGCCATTTTTTTAGTAAAGGATCGAGCATGACTTTGTTCCAAAAATTGAAGTCGATGAGGCAAGGCATGTTGTTGGGCGTGTTTGCAATGGTATGCGCCCTCTTGGCAACTCAGGCAGCCATCGCCCAGGGATATGGCAGCATCAGTGGTACGGTAACGGATGGGACCGGGGCTGTGATTCCAGACGCGGAGGTGACGGCAACACAGACCAGCACGGGCGTCGCGCTGAAAACTACCTCCAATGCAGAAGGCACTTATACCTTCCCATCGCTTGCGCCTTCCGTGTACAGCATCTCTGCCAGCCATGCAGGATTTGCGGCCTTCTATGAGGCAGGGCTAGAGGTTCGCGCGGACGCTTCTGTAACAGCGAACGTCAGCCTGAAAGCAGGCAGTGAAACCGAGACAGTGACGGTTAATGCCGAGGCTGTTCAGGTCGACACTACCACCGGTACGCTCTCTCAGGTGATCGGCACATCGCAAGTAAACGAACTGCCTCTAAATGGTCGCAACGTTGCCTCTTTGACCACCCTTGTGGCCGGTGCCGTAACTGCGCCAAACGCCAATACCGATCAGGGAACTACGAAGACATTTCCCGTTGTTGTACCTATCACCGCAAACGGCACCCGCGTTGGTCAAACCAACTATTTGCTCGATGGCGGAAACAACGTAGACGAATACACCAATGTTAACGCCCCTTTTCCCATGCCCGACGCACTGCAGGAGTTCAGCTTACAGACGAGCAACTATAACGCGGAGTATGGCCAGAATGCCGGCGGTGTGGTCAATATCGTCACCAAGAGCGGATCGAACAAGTACCATGGCGATCTCTTCGAGTATGTCCGCAATCGCGTTTTCAATGCAGCGAATTACTTCTCGTTTGTAAATGGCGAGAAGGTAGTTGATCCGCTGAAGCGCAATCAGTTCGGTGGAACTTTTGGCGGACCGGTTTCGGTTCCGCATCTATTCAGGAGCGACAAGTCCTTCTTCTTTTTCGGCTATCAGAAAACCATCTCTCACGACATCGCCGCGAATAGCACCGCAGCTACTTTGCCGACCGCGGCACAACGAGCCGGTAATTTCGCATTTACTACTCCTGCGGGCATCACTCCCGCCTCTCCGACATTTACCTCGTATTGCGTTAAGAACCCGATCTCGGGTGCCTGCTATCCGTATACAGCCAACGGGGGAACCTCATATACTTCGCAGGTCCCGCTGAATTCTTATGACCCGGCTTCCGCTGCCGCATCTCAGGCGGTGCTCAGTCACTTGCCCACCGGCGATGCAAATGGCAACTTCATCTTTCGGAAACCGAATATTCAGAACCTCAGTGAGTACACGGGCCGCTTCGATCAACAGGTCGGGTCAAAGGATCACATAATGGCCCACTATTTCTATGACTCGTTCAACCTTGGCGGCGTCCTTGATCTAACCGACCTCTTGACCTACCAGGATACGGCGAATATCACCTATCACAACGCAGTGATTGCCGACACGCATACGTTCAGCGACCACTTGCTGAATAACTTCATAATAAGTTATCAGCACGAAAACTCGGGACGTGGTCCGGTGTCGGGAGCTATCAATATGAATGACCTCGGCGTGAATATCTGGCAGCCGTCATTCAAGCAGATTAATGAAATTCAGGTAGGCGGTACGTCGACAAACAGTTCAAGTGCGTTTTTTGATATCGGCGACAATCCGACGGCAATCTTTTTGAGGAATAACTACACTCTCGCCGAGGATCTGCATTGGGAGCTTAGGAATCATGAGATTACAGTCGGATTTCATGGCGAGGTAAGTAAGCTCGACATCAATAATGATTATCGCCAGCCTGGGCTCTTCCAGTTCGATGCCAACGGCACAAACAGTGCATTTGCAAGTTTTCTGCTTGGCTATATGGCAGATCTGCAGCAAGCCTCCGGGCAGTTCTTTAATGCGCGCGGAAAATTTCTTGGTGGCTACGCACAAGACAGTTGGAAAGTGAACCGCAGGCTAACTCTGAATTATGGCGTGCGCTATGAGCCCTTCATTCCTTGGCATGAGATGCAGGGACGCATGGGCGGTTTCTCGCCTTCGCTTTATGCCGCGGGAACTCACTCTACGCTTTATCCGAATGCGCCTGCCGGTCTCTTGTTCGCCGGCGACCCGGGCTTCAACGCAGATGGTGTGCCGCATATCTACACGCACTTCATGCCAAGAGTCGGATTCGCGTGGGATGTTATGGGCACCGGCAAGACCAGCCTCCGTGGTGGCAGCGGCATGTTCTATGACAGCCGCATGAGTGCATCGTTCTTCAACATCTTCTCGAATAACTCTCCATTCATCACGAATGCTGAGGTCAAGAACGTTCCTTTCGCCAACCCCTATGTGAACACCGTTAATCCTTTCCCTGCCCCGCAGCCACCCGCGTCCTCGTCGGCTGTTCCTTTTCAGAGCTTCCTAACCTACGACCCGACACACGGTTTTCAGACTCCGCTTATGTATGCCTGGAATCTGGCGTTGGAGCAGCAGGTAACAGGTAGCCTCTTGGCTAGGATTGCCTACGTGGGAACACATGGAAGCCATCAGTGGGAAGATATCGAATTGAACCCCGTGTATACCGCAGCCAGTGCGCCCACGCCCGCCCAGGTCGGTCTACGTGTCTATCAGCCCGCCCAATTGGGAACTGCTGGATGCACCACCCTCAATTGCTATCCGAATGCAATCAGCGAGGCCAATACAGGAGGAAATACCAGCTACAACTCCCTCCAAACCTCGATCGAACAGCGCATGAAGTATGGGTTGACAATTCTTGCCAACTATACATGGTCGAAAGCTTTGGACGATCTGCCGCTAGGCGCATCGGCAACCGCCGTCGCCACCAACACCTCCTACGTATATCCAACTTACATTCCGAATTTCAAAGGATTGGATCACGGCCCGTCCGCATTCGATCACAGGAATGTAGCTTCTATTTCCTACATCTACGCACTGCCTCACACGTTGAAAGATGCGCCCGCAGTGGTTCGCTATGCAATCAATGGGTGGGAAACAACCGGGTTGGTCCAGTACCGCAGCGGTGATTCTCTCACTCCTACCTCTGGAGCTACCAATGTCTCAGGGACAGGGCAGAATCAGGACCGCGCTGTGGTGGTAGCGGGAGTCAATGCATATGGAGGAAGTCCGTGTGCTACGCCAACCGCTCCCTGCGTGCCATTTCTGAATAGTGCCGCTTTCACTACTCCCGCAGACGGTGGCTTCGGTACGGTTCAAAAAGGCTCCTATATCGGACCCAGGTATACAGATTGGGATGCGAGTTTGGCTCGTAAGTTCAATCTGACTGAGGTCAGCTATCTGCAGTTCCGGGCCGAGTTCTTTGACGTTCTCAATCACACCAACTTCCTGGATCCCAACACCTCAGCCGGAGGATCGTCATTCGGCCGGATCACAGGATCGAACGACCCACGCATTGGCCAACTTTCACTGAAACTTGTCTTCTAGACCAACTGTAGGTGGTATTACTTCAGCTAGGCATAGGCTCAGCTTGTCGGTCCTATGCCTAGCTCCATTCTGCATCTCTGATAACGTCTGAAGCCTGATTGCTACGAGAATTGCAGAGCTTGACAGGAGGCGAACAAGTTTGACGTTGTGAATAAGGCGTGATGTCATATTTCTTGCTGAAATGTTCGTTCTACATGATGCTTCTTTTGACTGATTGCAGGTTTAGAGTTCGCACATAGGCAGAGGGGATCAGATGGGCACAGCAACTCAATGGCTTGGGCGCGCAATGATCGCCTGTCTGTCGCTCGGCGCGGTACATGGTCAGGCACAGACGGCAGCTTCGTCGCCGAATGCCACTTACACAAATCCTGTTCTTTTCGCCGACTATTCTGATCCAGATGTCATTCGCGACGGAGCGAACTACTACCTTATCGCTTCAAGCTTTCATTTCGTACCGGGGATTCCCATCCTGCAATCGACCGACCTTGTCCACTGGAAGATCGTGGCCCACGTGGTGCAGCGAATGGAAATGGACCCTCGCTATAATTTGACGGGTGGCAATCGCTATGCCGGTGGCGTATGGGCGCCGTCGATTCGGAAACATAATGGCCTATTCTATGTCTATTTCCCAACTCCGAATGAGGGCATCTTCGTCAGTACCGCAGCGAAGATAACCGGGCCGTGGAGCGCCCCTGTCGCAGTCATTGCGCAAGCGGGTCTTGAAGACCCTTGCCCTTTCTGGGATGACGATGGGAGCGCCTACCTCGTGCATTCCAAAACTGGAGCAGGTCCACTCATCCTGCACCGCATGTCGGCCGATGGCAAACACATGCTGGATCAAGGCAAGATCATCGTGCAGGATCCGAAAGATCTGCCTGTGCTCGAGGGACCGAAGTTCTACAAACGCAATGGCTACTATTACATTTTTGCGCCATTCGGCGGTGTGGGGACGGGTTCGGAAGCCGTTCTGCGATCACGCAATATCGATGGACCTTACGAACATAGAGTGGTGCTTGCCCAGGGGGCCACGAGCATCAATGGCCCGCATCAGGGCGGATATGTTGAGTCGTCGGGCGGTGAAGGATGGTTCCTTCACTTTCAATCACGTGGAGCCCATGGTCGCATCGTTCACCTGGAGCCTGTTCGCTGGCAAGACGACTGGCCCATCATTGGGGAAACTGCCGACGGATCGGTGACTGGACAGCCGGTAGAATCCGGAACAATTCCCGGGCACCCGCATAGAGTTTCCACACAGAGGCCGCAGACCTCGGACGATTTCGGCGAAGAAAAGCTTGAGCAGCAATGGGAGTGGAATCATAATCCTGACAATGCGCACTGGTCGCTGGTTGCGCGTCGTGGCTACTTGCGCCTGATGCCGATGGCGGCAGAGAGTTTAGTTGACGCTCGCAATACACTGACGCAGTGTATGCAAGATAACTCGTTTGAGTTCACCACGCGGCTCGATCTTACCGGAGCTAGAAATGGCGTGCATGCTGGCCTCTCCATGTTTGAGAAATTTGCAAGCGGTCTTGAGGTAGTGCAATCGGACAACGAGTTACGCCTGAACTACTTTCATCTTCAGCAGCATACTTCGGGTCCCATGTTGACGCAAAAGCTCTTGCAACTCCGTGTGCGTGTGGAAGGCGATCAAGCCAGATACTTCTATAGTCTGGACGACGGGCGATCGTTCCAGCAGCTTGGTGCTGCTACACAAACCACCTTTAGTTGGTGGAAGGGGGCGCGCCCTTCGATATTCGCCTACACTACAGAGGCTGCCGACCCAGGTTTCATTGACTTCGACTGGGCCCACTACCAATCCACGAGTAAGAATCCATGGTAAGTCAAATTACTAAGTTGACTAAAGTTCGCATGGAGTTATATCGCTATGTTGACACGGCGCAATTTTATCGCTAAAGGAACAATTGCCGCTGCTGGACTTGCTTCGCTCGGATCTGCGGGATCTTTGCTCGCCAATGCCGCAAAGAGCGTCCAGAATCAAGCGCATGTTTCGCAAGAAATTTCGGGACCCCATTCGCTCCGAGCCCATGCGAGCCATAATGGTTTCATCTTTGGTTCCGCCGTCATTGTTCGCAGTGTCCAGAGCGATCCTGAGTTCGCGGCACTTGTCCGCGAGCAATGTGGCATTGTGGTGCCCACGGGAGAGCTCAAGTGGAAGGCCTTGCGTCCTTCGCGGGACCAATACGACTTCTCCCGTCCTGACTACCTGTTGGGCTTTGCCCAACGTAATCGCATGTTGATGCGCGGGCACACTCTCTGTTGGCATGAATCTGTGCCCGATTGGATCAAGGCCGAAGAAAACAGAGCAAATACTCGCCAACTATTCATTGATCACATTACAGTGGTCTGTAAGCGCTACGCCGGAAAATTCCATTCTTGGGACGTCGTCAACGAAGCTATTTTCCCCAAGGATGCGCAGATCGGAGGATTGCGGAAATCCTTCTGGTTTGAACAGATGGGCCCCGAGTACATTGAGCTTGCTTTCCGCACCGCACATGCTGCAGATCCCCAAGCTCGCCTTACATATAACGATTATGGCGTCGAAGTTGATAATGAAGAGGATGCCGAGCGTCGGCGTTTGATCTTGGACCTTCTGCACGACCTGAGGAAACGTAATGTCCCCATAGATGCCGTCGGCATACAGAGCCACGTCAAAGCTGGGCAGACAGAGACCTTTGGCAAAGGGCTGGCCGACTACATAGAGAGTATTCGCCAAATGGGTCTTGAGGTCTATCTGACCGAACTTGATGTCAACGAAGATGACATTGCATCTGCAGACCCAGCTCAACGCGATGCGATCATTGCCAAGACGTATACTGATTATCTCCGTGTAGCACTTGCTAACCCTGCTGTTAAAGCTCTGCTTACTTGGGATCTGAGTGATCGCTTTACTTGGCTCAATGACGGTCCGACGCATCATCGCAAACAGCCAGACCGCCCGCAGCGCTCGCTCCCTTTCGATAGCGACTATCGGCCCAAGGAGGCTTTTTTTGCCTTACGCGATAGCTTTGATGCGCGAAAACTTCATTCCTGATCCAAGCTGTAGTCTGGCTGCATCACGTCGTGATCTTCGTTTCGGCATGTGCCAGCTAGGGAAAGATCGATAACGTTTTAGGAGGAGTACCGCTGTTGGGGGCTCCAGTTAATAGCAGCTTTAGAACAAGGCATTTGGCCTTCGGATGTTGGAAAGGTAGAGCGATGTTCTCCAATGGGATTACCCGCAAGCAATTTCTTACCGGGATGGTTGTCGCCGGAGTATCGTCAGCCTCAGGGCTTGCGCAACCGCTGCACAACGCGCCCATGGATGCCGCAGTGTCCGCGGGATCTGCAGAACCGATGCCGGGCTTCTTCAATGTCCGTGTCTTTGGCGCGACCGGAGATGGAAAGACACTCGATTCGCCGGCGATTAATAAGGCGATTGAAGCAGCGGCTGCCGTCGGCGGAGGCACGGTTTATGTGCCAGCCGGAAATTATTCCTGTTACTCGCTGCGTTTGAAAAGCTCTATCTCCCTCTATCTGGACTCTGGCGCTACCGTCGTGGCGGCAGATGTCCCGCATGAGGGTACAACGAGTGGCGGTTACGATCCGGCCGGGCCGCCGCAGCCTTGGGAGAAGTTTCAAGATTACGGCCATAATCACTGGCATAATAGTCTCCTCTGGGGCGAGGATCTACACGATGTGAGTATCTTCGGTCCAGGACTTATCTGGGGCAAGGGCCTAAGCCGCGGCGAAGTCAATGAGTTGCCACATGCTGAAAGTCCTGGGGTTGCGAATAAAGCAATCGCACTGAAAAACTGCAGGAATGTAATACTCCGGGACTTCTCTATTCTCATGGGAGGACATTTCGCGGTCCTGCTGACCGGAGTCGACAACGTCACCATCGATGGGTTGAAGATCGATACGAATCGCGATGGAATTGACATTGACTGTTGTAAGAATGTCAGAGTCTCGAATTGTACAGTCAATTCGCCATGGGATGATGCAATCTGCCCTAAGAGTTCATTCGCGTTAGGATATGCGCGTGCGACGGAAAATGTCACCATTACGAACTGCTATGTGACCGGAATCTACGATTACGGCACGGTCCTGGATGGCACCTTCAGACGGATGCAGTATCCTCTATTGGTGCGGTCTCCGGTTGGGCGCATTAAGTGCGGCACTGAGTCGAATGGAGGTTTCAAGAATATCACGGTGTCCAACTGCGTCTTTGAAGGCTGCCGGGGCTTTGCTTTAGAAACCGTCGATGGCGCGCAGATCGAAGACATTACAGTTACCAACTTGACGATGCGTGATCTTGTGCACTCGCCGATCTTTCTCCGGCTGGGAGCCCGTATGCGTGGGCCGCAGGACGCAGCGCCTGGGGTGTTGAAGCGAGTAATGATTAGTAATATCGTCAGTTCCAATGCCGTGTCGCAGTATCCGTCGATCATCAGCGGTATCTCGGGCAGCATGGTTGAGGATATTCAGATATCCGATGTGTATCTGCAGCAGAAAGGCGGGGGCACAAAACAGTGGGCGGCGCTTCAGCCTCCTGAGAAGGCAGATGGCTATCCTGAAGCGACTATGTTTGGAACATTGCCCGCCCAGGGATTTTTTCTGCGCCATGCTCGTAATATTCAGTTTAGCAACGTTGAGATTGCTACTTTGAAATCCGACGAGAGGCCCCTCTTCTGGATGCAGGATGTGGATGGCGTTGATCTCTTTCGGGTGAAAGCAGCGCCACAGACTCTCGGCTTCTCTCTTCATGCTGTGAAGCGTTTCCGCAGTTTTGGAAGTCGTGACTTCCGAGACAGGACTACGGATACAGTTGATAACTTGGAATTCTAGCGCTGGTTGTAAATAGCTGTGAATAAGTATTGGGAGAAGTGACTGGAGTTCTGATGGTGAAAAGGCGAGAATTTTTAGCCCATACTGGCTTGTTGGCTGGGGCCGCTGCTTTCTGGCCATGGAAATATGTAGCAGGTATGCAAGCCGCTCCAGAAGAAGTGACCACTGAAAGCCGCGCAGCGTCGGAGCCGCAGGAAGCTGCCCTCTCATTTATTACGAGTAACTCTCTCTCTCTAAATTTCTATCAGGGCGCTCTCAATCTGCTTGCAAGCAACACTCAAGTTATGCCTGGCTACAAGAGTCCAGTGCTCATTGAGGGAAGCGTCTATCGTGGCATCTGGCTAGAATGTGCTCCACATGAGGGGCTAGCCTACGCTGGAATTCGGCCGGATATAGCGCGCAATAATCATCTCGCTTTCTTCGAACTCCAGCGCGAAGACGGGCAGCTACCATGCAACATAAAGCTAACTGAAATCGGCCACGGTCAAATTCAGATGGTGGTTCCTATCGCGGCGACGGCATGGGAACTTTCGCAGAAGACAGGCGATAGCCACCTGTTGAATGTTGCCTATTCGAGTTGCAGTAAATGGGACGCTTGGTTGAGGCGCTATCGGAACACGCGCCATACAGGTTTGTGTGAGGGATTTTGCACTTTCGATACAGGCCACGATAATAGTCCGCGTTGGACGGGGCTGCCGAACCGCTGCCCTGATGGGGACGCGCGTAAATGTCCGCCAGTCGATTCTCTGCCGCGCTTATCTCCGGATCTTTCTGCAACCGTGTATGGCGGCCGCATTGCACTTGCCTCCATGGCCCGAGCCTTAGGACGGGATTCTGAAGCAAATCATTGGCTTGAAGATGCCGCAGTCTTGCGTGCAGCAATATTGAATCGGCTCTATGATGCCGAAGACGCGGCTTTCTATGATGTCGATCCGCAAAATCAATTTGTACGTATTCGCAGCGACGTGATGAGTCGCGTATTAGGAGAGCACGTTGTTGATCAGGCACTCTTCGAAACCATCTACAAGAAACAGATTCACAATCCCCATGCGTTTTGGGCTCCTTACCCCCTTCCGTCGATTGCGCTTGATGATCCGAGCTTTGTGCGTCCTATTCCACTTAACTCATGGGGAGGTGCCTCACAGGCACTTACGGCGTTGCGTGCGACACGGTGGATGGAGCACTATGGCCGCCCGGCCGACCTCGCTCATTTGATGCAGCGGTGGGTTGCCGCACTTGTGCAAGCAGGAGATTTCAGACAACAGATTGACCCGCAGAGCGGCATCTTCAGCAATGATCCTCCAGGGTACTCTCCGGCGGCGCTTGTGTTTCTCGACTTTACCTGGAGACTCTCCGGGGTTCGGAAAGCTGAAGAGAAGATTGAATGGAATGTGAGGCCGCAGGAAAATGCCGAGCGTTCCAGCTTCCGTCGACGGGTTACTCCTATGTTGACTGCGGAGATAAAATATGAATCAGGTCATGCGGAGCTTCTTCTCAATGGCCGACAACTATGCACAACAGGTAGTATCGTCCGGCTGGTTACAAATCGAGATGGAAAATTTGAGAGCGCGGTTGGTATTAGTTCCGAAACATCTTCGGTCGTGTTACAACAGAGAGCCGGGAAGAAACGAAGCTTCTCAATCGAACCGAACAATAGCATTGAGCTTGCTTGATCGTGTAAGGCTGCTCTCCCTTCGTTTCCTTATAATCATGGAGACAAGGGAGAATAGCTTACACGACGCCAATATGGCTTCTTAGTTGATCTTCTTCATCCAGAGATTGCGAAAAGAGACTTTCGATGGATAACCCTCAATTTGCAGGCCAAACAGGCCATCCACGTTGTTTGAAGATGCGGGGTCGTCATCAATCAATACGGCAAGTAGCTGTCCGTTCAAAATATGCATGAAGACTCCGCCACGAACCATGATGTTGTACTGGTTCCAGTCGCCGGTTCGTACACAAGATCCTAATACCGTCCGGTTTCCAATGTCTGCTACAAGCAGAGGTGCCTTGCCCGGTAGCGTATTGACCACTTGTCCACGCCAAGCGAGAATATCGCGTCCCGTGTTCTGAGAATAAAACTGGCCGGTGTAACTGGTGGCTGCAGCATTTTCCGGATACCAAAAATCTGCCTGTGGACCGATCATCGTCCATTCTGTCCGCGGAGGCGGGGCGAGAGGTTCGCCGGGGCGACCTCTGCCTCCCGTGCCACCGGGAGGCGGGTAGCCGGTATGGCTGCGGTATTGAACACCGCTGCCGCCGCCATTTTCAACCTTGATTTCAAGCTTCAAATCAAAGTCCTTTGCATGTGCGCCGTGGTAGACAATAAAGGTGTTGCCGGACGGACTTTCACGTGTTGAGATGCCGACAATTGCTCCATCCTCTACCTTCCAAACATCTGGATTTCCATCCCACTGGCTAAGTGTTTTGCCATCGAAGATGGAAGTAAATCCAGCATGATTATTAAAGTCAATCGGATCTGGCTCGCTGAATCTTGGACGCTTCACGGGGCTCGCGTTGCTTTGGGCAACAACATTTGTCGTGGCTGTCAGAGCGCCCAGTGCGCTAAGGCTGGCCAATTGATTGAAGGTTCTTCTGTTCATTCTTTCTCCATACAAGGAAGAGGAAGATGCCGTGCAAATCGTGAACCCCAGCGAAAGAGCATCAAGTCTACCTGTGGTTGAATATTTGTCTTGCTGTCGTTGAAATGAGACTAACTAAGTTGAGATGATTTACATGAATGACACCAACTTACTCGTGCTGCTAGATACTGTCAAGAATCCTGGTAGATGAACTCGCGGTATCTGGGATCGATATGCCTATGCGGTCCGATGCGCGGCAAACTCAGCTATGAACTCACCGCGCGCATTCTCTCACTGACCACATAGCACGACTCAGGAAGCCGTCTTCAGCATACGCGTGCTCGATTGAGGCCTTCATTCGAATTATCACTGCTGCCGTTGATCCGCATCTTGCGGAACCTGTCGAAGATAAGGGGACGAAGTCATGTCAACGAGAGATCGAAACAGACAAGCAACGCGCAGAGTAAGAGTATATGGTTTTTGTATTCGGGTTGTGCTTGTGGTGGCAGTTTCTCTTGTTGCCGTCTCTGCTCTCCATGCCGCAACGGATCCGGAGGATTGAATCAATCTATTGATGTTCTCTGCTTAGCGCAGGTGGAAGTAAGAGGGTCTTTTCTTCCCGGGC
Source organism: Terriglobales bacterium (assembly GCA_015654835.1). Lineage (GTDB taxonomy): Bacteria > Acidobacteriota > Terriglobia > Terriglobales > Acidobacteriaceae > Telmatobacter. The sequence continues at coordinate 14,938 of JAATGG010000036.1, read as the reverse complement.
TCAGCAATTCGCAATAATTAGAGCAGTTCTCTTATTTGCGTGGTGTTTCCAGGGGAGTGCAAGGTGGTGTTTTCTTGGGGAAAACGCCACCCGACAGTCGCAGTTTCACTCTACAGCGATAGGAGAACAGCTATAAGCACAGTTGCGCAACGGGCCTATATATTATCTATAGATGGAAATATGTTGATTATGAATTGTCTCTGAATGGCAGCATCTCCGAGGCCACCTCTATATTCAATTGGATAAGACCGCAATAATCTATTCGGTTTTGACGGCTGAGCCACGGAGAAGTTTTCGTGAGGAAAACGCCCCATGGCTTCCAGCGTCTGAACAAAACAACTGTCGCGAGAGAGGAAGCTTTATTCCCAAGTAAATTGGGAATAGAACCGGCATTACTGCCAGCCCCCTCCCAATGCTCCGTAGAGTTGGACAAGCGTAAGCGCTTCGTTCTGTTGTGCCGTCGTCAAGTTGAGTTGAGCCGTGAAAAGGTTCGAGTCCGTAGTGAGTACCTCTAAGTAGCTTGTCGCCCCGCCTCGATAGCGGATCCTCGCCAGCCTGGTCGCATCTTCCGCCGCAGCCACCAGCTTTTCCTGTTCCTCACGCGTAGAGCGCTGCTTGTTAACGGCGATCAGCGCATTCGATACATCGCGAAAAGCACTCAGAATGGTCTTCTGATAGTTCAGTACCAGTTCATCCTTCTGCCGCTTCGAGAGCTGTAACTGGCCCCGTAGCTTACCGCCTTCAAAGAGCGGTTGAGTTAAGGTACCAAGTCCATAGACTGTTTCGCCCGAGGTGTCGAACAGGTTTGCAATCGTGTTGCCGCCCGTACCGCCGGATGCGCTAATCGCGAGCTGGGGAAAGAACTGTGCGCGTGCAACGCCGATCTGCGCGTTAGCTGCCATGAGTTGAGCTTCGGCCTGCTGAATATCCGGCCTGCGCTCGAGAAGCTGTGATGGCAAACCTGTGGGCAGATCTGCAGGAGGCGGCGCCAACGCATTGGGATTTGTATGCGCCACCTTCCCAGGATCCTGGGCTAGCAGCAGACGCATAGCGTTCTCGTCCTGCTGAATCTGTTGCTCGATCTGCGGAATCTGAGAAGTGGCTGTGTAAAGTAACTGCTCTGCCTGGCGCACGTCAGACAGCGGAGCATCGCCGCCTTGTTCCAAAGTGCGAGTTAGACCGACAGAGTCCTGTCGCACCTTTGTTGCCTGTTGAGCAATCTCAAGTTGGCGATCGAGTGCACGCAATTCGATGTAAGTGGTTGTAACTTGCTGCACGAGGCTCATGCGCACTGCGCGCTGAGCCCATGTCTGCGCGAGCATCTGGTCCCGTGCCGCCTCGGTCTGTCTGCGATAGAGACCCCAAAAATCTGGCGTCCACGCGGCAGAGAGGTTGATGCTGCCAGCCGTTAACGGACTTTCGATCGAGTTCCCGAACGATCCGGAAGGGAACTGCGCGCCCACACCGGTGCCTCCCACGGTAATTTGTGGAAATTGCTGTGAACGTGTGATCCGCACCTGTGCCGACGCCTCAAGCACCCGCTGTGCGGCGATGCGTAGATCGTAGTTGTTAGCGAGCGCCGCGCGAATCAATTGCTGTAACTCCGGCTCTCGGAAAACATCGGCCCACTGTTGGTCGCCGAGCGAGTTCTTGGCATCGCTTGCAACCGCAGTGTCTCCGGCACCGCGATAAGCAAGCGGTGCCGTTATCTGCGGGCGCACGTACTTGGGGCCCACATTGCAACCCGGCAGCGACAGCACGCAGAGGGCAGAGGCCAGAACCAGACTGCCCCTCATCCAAAAAGTTTCAGTCGATCTCATGAGTGGCTCCCATCGGACTGTGCAGTATCGCCACCGTGAGCAATCTCCGGCACATGGCGTGAATCCATCGTTGTTCCCTTGCCGCCATGACGAAGTCGGTGCGACAAATATTCCACCACGGAGAAGGTGACGGGGATCATCAGAATGCCGACCAAGGTGGCCAGCACCATGCCGCCGATGACCACGGTGCCTAGGATGCGTCGCGATACTGCACCGGCTCCGGTCGCAGTCCATAGCGGCAGGCAACCGAAGATAAAGGCGAGTGCCGTCATCACGATAGGTCTGAAGCGGAGCCGCGCCGCATAGAGCGCGGATGCCGCGATGCTTTCGCCTTCTCTGTATTTCAGTACAGCGAATTCGACAATTAGAATTGCATTCTTCGCCGACAAGCCGATCAGCATGACGAGTCCTACGGTTGCAAAAATGTCGTTCTCCAGTGCGCGCATGCTGAGCGCGAGATACGCACCGAGGATCGCTACCGGCGTGCTGAGCAGTACGCTGAAGGGCAGGGACCAACTCTCATAGAGAGCTGCCAGAATGAGGAAGACAAACAGCAGCGAGAGGCCGAAGACCGCCCATGCCGGCACTCCCTCCGCAGCACGCTGTTCTTGAAAGCTCATGCCTTGATAGTCAAAGCCCATGCCCGGCGGCATCGTCTGCTGAAAGGCTTGTTCCAATGCCGCACGCACCTGGCCGGAGCTATATCCTGGCGCGCCTGTAATGTTCAACTGCGCGGCGTTGTATTCGTTGAAGCGCAGAACGAACTCAGGCCCAGTAATCTGTCGCACATGCACAAGTGAGGACAGTGGAACCTGACTGCCATTCGCGCTGCGGACATAAAACTGGTTGATGTTATCGATCTTTGTGCGTGAATCGCCCTCGGCTTCCACGTAGGTTTGCCATTGGCGGCCAAAACGGTTGAAGTAGTTGACCAGATAGCCGCCCATGAAGGTTTGCATGGTGGTGTAGATGTTGCTCAGATCCACCTGCTGCTGCGTAGCCTTTTCGCGATCGACGTCCGCATAAAGCTGTGGCACGGCCGGCAGATAAGAGGGAATTGCCGCAGCAATCTCAGGCCGCTTGGAAATTACGCCGAGATACCCGAATAGATTCTTGGTGAGGAAGGTTGGATCGTCGTTGCCTGAACGGTCTTGGACAATCATCGTGACACCGCCCGAGGTGCCGACGCCGGGAATAGCCGGTGGCGGAAAGCTGAATGCCAACCCCTCGCTTACCCCGCCAAGCTGGCGTTGCAAGCTGGCCTGGATTGCTTCGATTTGTTCCTCTTTCGACTTACGTTCCTCCCATGGTTTGAGAGAGACAAAGAAGAAGGCGGTGTTCGTGCTTTGCGTTTGAGTGAGCAAGCTGAAACCGTTCACCTGCACTACGCCGCCGATCCCTGGCGTCTTGCGCAGAGCATCGGTCACGCGCAACGCGGCCGCGTCGGTGCGTTGCAAGCTTGCCGCATCAGGCAGTTGCATCGCCACAAACATATACCCCTGGTCTTCCTGCGGAATGAAGCCAGTAGGCAATCTCATTCCCATGAAGACAGCGATAGCAGCCACCGCAACGAGCGCCAGCATGGTCGCGCCAGACTTGTGAATTAGCACGCCCGATGTTGAAACATACTTCTCGGTAGTTTTGCCGAAGAGCCTGTTGAAGCGGTCGAAGAATGGTGCCAGCAGACCGCGCCGCTGGTTCGGATTCTTCGGCTTCAGCAGTAAAGCGGAAAGAGCCGGGCTGAGTGTGAGCGCGTTGAACGCCGAGATCATCACCGAAATGGCAATGGTGACGGCAAATTGTTGATAGAGACGTCCTGTAATACCAGGAATCGCCGCCGTCGGAATGAAGACCGCAGCAAGAATCAAAGCAATCGCGACGACCGGGCCGCCGACCTCTTCCATGGCGCGCACAGTCGCATCGCGCGGCGTCATGCCTTCCTCAATATGGTGTTCCACCGCCTCTACCACGATGATCGCGTCATCCACAACGAGGCCGATGGCGAGCACCAATCCAAAGAGAGAAAGTGTATTGATGGAGAAGCCGAGCAATGGAAAGAGCATGAACGTGCCGACAAGGGATACCGGCACCGCCATGAGCGGAATCAGTGTGGCCCGCCAGCCCTGTAAGAACAGGAATACCACTAGGATCACGAGTACGAGTGAGATCACGAGCGTCACGATGATCTCGTGGATTCCGGCTGTCACGGCTTTCGTCGTATCGAGCGGAATGTCATAACGCAAGCCGGCAGGGAAGTTATGCGAGAGCTGATCGAGCCGCTTGCGCACAGCCTGCGCTACCTCTACCGCGTTCGATCCCGGCAACTGGTAAATGCCCATCATGCCGGCAGGTGCGCCGTTGTAGCGTGCAGTGAGGTTATAGACCTGCGTGCCGAGTTCAACGCGAGCTACATCCCGCAGGTGCAGAATCGATCCATCGGGATTCGCCCGCAGAATAATATTGCCGAACTCTGCAGGTTCCACGAGGCGGCCCTGCGTGCGAACCGTAAAGGTAAACTGCTGGCCGTTGGGGACCGGTTCTCCACCAATCTGGCCTGCGGGGTTTACGTTGTTCTGTACCTGCAGTGCGTTGATAACGTCGGTTGCCGTAACGCCGAGCTGTGCCAGCTTATCGGGCTGCACCCAGACGCGCAGTGCATATTGGCCGCCGAAAATCTGCACGCGGCTCACACCCTTGACGCGGGTCAACTCGTCCTGCAGGTTGATGATGGCGTAGTTAGTCAGAAAGTCCGCACCATATTGGCCGCTCGGCGAAGACAAGCCAACCAGCATCAGCGGCGACGTCAATGACTTTTGCACCGTTACACCGGCCGTGTTGACCTCGGCGGGCAATTGCGATTGCGCTTGCGAAACACGCAACTGCGAAAGCACCTGGTCGGTGTCTGGATTGGTCTTAACGTCGAAGTCTACATAGACGGTGGCCTGACCGTTGTTGGCATTCACCGAATACATGTAGAGCATGTTGTCGACGCCATTCATCTGCTGCTCGAGGGGCGTAGCAACAGCCTGCTGCAGCGTCTTGGCGTCTGCGCCCGGATAGGTGGCTTGCACCTGAATCTCCGGCGGAACGATGTCGGGATACTGGGACGTCGGCAGGCTGAACATGGAGACCAGACCGATGACGACCGTCAGGATCGCGATCACGATGGCCACAATGGGCCGGCGGATAAAGAACTTGGACACCGCCTACCTCCCGGCTGCCGTGCTGTTGGTCGTGGAAGTTGCGCCTGCTGCTGCCGCTAACGGGACTTCATGAGGGTTGACGGGTACACCTTCCCTCAGCTTTTGCAGGTTGTCCGTAATCACGCGCATTCCCGGCTCCAATCCACTCGCGATAATCCAGTTGTTGCCGTATTGCGAGCCGAGCTGCACATTGACGACGTGCACCTTGTTGTCCGCGCCCACAGTGTAGATTTGCTCGATTCCCTGAAGCTCCTGCACTGCGACCTGCGGCACCAGCAATGCATTGTGCATCACTTCGGTGCTGGCCTTTACCCGACCGAACTGCCCGGGACGCAGCACGTTGCCCGGATTCGGAAACGCTGCTGCAATGCGGATTGCGCCCGTCTGCTGGTTCATCTGCCGGTCCACGAAAACGATATGTCCTGGATGAGGATAGGTCTCCCCATCGGCGAGCGTCAGCGTTAGGGGCAGCTTGTCTGAAGCCTTCAGCAGATCGCCGCCATGCTGGTGCTCCTGCCGCGTCAACGCCAGATATTGGCTGTCGCTGATGGAGAAATACACCTTGATGGGGTCGAGCTGGGACACAGAGGTCAGCACCGACTGTGGGCTCACCAGGTTGCCCACCTGCGTGGTTGCTTGGCCGGCCACACCTGAAATCAAGGAACGCACATGGGTGAAGCCCAGGTTCAGCTTGGCCGTTGAAATGTTCGCCTGCGCCGTGCTGATTGCAGCTTGGGCCAATTTGACCGTTGCCTCGGCTTGCGCCGCCTGCTGCTTCTCATTGTCGAGCTGGCTCTGTGCAATCGCGCGTTGCGCGGCGAGCGGCGTATCGCGGTTCAGATTGATTTGCGCCAACTCCAATTGCGCTTGCGCTTGGCCGAGCTGGCCTTGTGCCTGCCCATACTGCCCTTGCGCTTGTTCAAGCGCTGCCTGGAACGGCCGAGGGTCGATCTCGAACAGCACTTGGCCCTTCTCGACAGTGGAACCCTCGCGGTAATTCTGCTTCACCATATAGCCGTTGACTTGGGGCTGAATCTGCGCGTTTACGTAGCCGTCGAGCGTGCCCACCCACTCGCGCGCCAGTCCCACGTCGGACGGCTGTATGCGAACTACGGTTACAGGCATCGGCCCCATTGCGCCAGGCGCGGCTCCCGCCGAGGACTTGCCGCAGCCAATCATTACCAGGCCAGCGAATGCCAGGCTAGCCACTGCGACCCATATCCTACTTTGAAGTCCCTGTGTCGGAACTTGTGTATTTTCCCACTGTTTTTGCATTGCTGCCTCTCTGCACAGGTTGGCGCTGAAAAAACATACATGGATGTATGTAACTGTGAGATTCTATTCCTGCCGTGCTCGATGCAAAAACATCTGGGGAAAGCCTTCCGCCGCCTGTTGTGATTCTTCGCAGCAAGCAGCAGCGCTCCTATGCCACTCGGGAGCAGCTTGTCGACGCTGCACGAGGCATTTTTGCTCGGGATGGCTTCGAACTTGCACGCCTAGAAGACATTGCGGCTGCTGCGGGTAAGACGCGCGGCGCTTTTTATGCCCATTTTCGCGATAAGGAAGACGTTTTCTTCGCCATCTTCGAGGAAGACATGGAGCGGGACCAGGCGGAGATTCGTCGCGGCCTTAGCACCGCCTCGTCCCGCGAAGAGCGTATCGAGGTTCTCGTTCAACATCTGGCCGAACTGCTCAAAGACCCTCGCCGCATGTTGCTGAATCTCGAATTTAAAATGTACGCCATACGTCGGCCTCATACCCAAAAGCGCCTGGCCGATCTTGTGGCTGCCATGTGCCTTTGCTGCGCGGAAACTGGCATCGACCAACTGCTGCCGGAACTGCGGCATAGCGATCCCAAGATCAAGCGTGCCCAGGCCGCGCAGTTCGGTGCTCTTCTTGACGGCCTCGCTATCAATCGCCTGTTCGATCCCGCCAGTCTCGATCCAGAACTGATGCTGCGTCACTTGCGTGCCGGGGCCGATGCGATTCTCGATCGACCAGATTCCCGGATCGACGTCTTGTGCAAACATTCCTCCGAGAGATAGCCGCACGGATCAGTTGCACGGCTCGCCGCTGGTCGCCGATGCGGGCTGTTGTAGTGTACGGGAGCGGGATAGAGATTCCGATGCTACCACCTCGTCGAAAACCTGCTCCTTCAATGGGTGATGCAACGAGTGATAGGCGACGTTTAGCAACTCCGCATCGGTGGTGTCGCCGCTAAGCTCCCATATCATAATGCCGGCCAAGTGTTGATGCGATGCATAACTCACTTTGAAGCGTACGGAGACAGGGTCTTCGTACGTCCAGAAGGTCTGGCCATCGAAAAGCCATGGCGCTTGCGAACGCTCATCGCGATAGGTAGAGAACGGGGCAGCCGCCAGAGCGCGGATATAGTGGTAAGGCTTATCGCTATGGACGCCATGCCCGGCTTGGAACAGACCGTTATCCGTGTTGGTTACCGCGGTCCAGCTATAGCCATAAAAAGGCAGGCCCATGAGAAGCTTCTCGGCGGGCACTCCAGCCTCTTTGTAATTGGCGATGCTGTGCTCGATACTGCTCGATGGATACGGACCCGTAGGCGTTGGACTGGAGAACAGCGGTGCTATAAAGCCTGTGGTCTCGCTCCATGGACCGGCGTAGTCGTAGTTCATGATTCCAACCTGATCGACCAGTGGAGCGAGAGACGCAAAGTCCGTTCCCGGCAACATTTGCGGCGATTGGCCCACGGCGATCGAAAGCCGCAGACCGGTGTGTACGGCTTTCATTTGCCGGCGAAATTCCTCGATCAAGGCGCGAAAGTTGGCAGCGTCCTGCTCCTGCGGCGACTCCCAATCGACATCGAATCCATCGAAGATGCCCGGCTTGTTGATGCCGGCAGCGAAGTGTCCGCGGATGAAAGTATCGATACAGGACGCGACAAATGCCTGGCGATTCTCAGGCTTCGCATCTTCTGCAAAATCGCTGGCCTTTCCTTCCAGCGAGATGAGAATTTTCAACTTGGGATAGCGGTGCTTCAGTTCCTGAAGCTGGTGAAAGTAGCCATGGAAATGAGAAGCTGGCTTGTCCGCTGATCCATCGACGCTGTTATGGGATGTATACATGGTGTTGAGATCGGCGTTGGCGTCGGCTATCGAGCAATGGCCGCCGTTTACAAATCCTTGCGCGTAGTTGATCTGGTCGAGCCGCTCGGCGCTCCCGTTGGCAACCAGCGTCTTTACATAGTAGGGCCGAGGATCGTAGAGCCCCCATTGGGGAAAATAGCCAACGACCAGCGGATGCGCGGCAGGCGGCGTGCTGCGGCGCGGCAAACTATGCGCCCAGAGCTGCAACGAGCACAGGACAAAGAGCGCCCACATACAGGCAAAAATTTGGAACCGGGGAAAAGGGGGAAGTCTGCGCATCACACCCATACAGATGACGCAGAAGAGTAAACGGTTGACAAAAAGCGCGGACCCCTTGTTTCAGGGCACTTGCGCGAGACACGCGTTTGTTGCGCCACGAGACAGCATGTTGCAATGCATCTGCGACAGGAGCTTGCTTAGCTCAATTGGATCAAGGCTGTCATTGATCTTCTCAGCAGGAGGACGCAGAGGCCCGCGACTGAAGCAATTGACGCACGGCGGTATAAACGTGCTCAATGGCGACACGGCGGTAATCCCATTCCGGGCTTGCGTCCGGACGGTACACAGCCATGGTGGCGTTGGCCTCAAACAACAGAATGTCTCCATCCTTATTGAGCCCAAAATCGATACCTGCATAGTCCAGGCCAAGAATCGATTGGATCTGCTGCAGTGCCTCCATCGCCTTCGGCCCGAGCGTCCCTGGCATATCGGCAAGAAAGCGAGCCTCTTCCGCGCGATGTTCCGGACGCTCTGCCATTTCGGCGCTGAAATAATGAATTTTCCAATGGCTTGAAATGGCAAGATGCACGGGATAGAGACGGCCGTCGATCATCAGCACTCTGTACTTGCGCACATTTCCATCGGCTCCGCGGCTGTCCAGATATTGCATAAAGATGAGCTCTTCACCGGGTAGCTCGGCCAGTGCTGCGGTAAGCTCACTCGCCGTCTCCAGGCGAAGAAAATGTTTGCCCATGTGGTATCCGGGGGCGCGCACCAGGAGCGGAAAGTTTAGGTCGCAACTCGCCAACATGCTGGTGGGATCGCCGGCCTCCAACACTCGCCGGGAAAAAGTGATTGCAAGCGGCGTAATCACTCCCGGCACGCCTGCCAACCGATTGGCGTTTTCGCATCGGCCCGAGGCTTGCACAGCCGCCGGCGGATTGATGACCGGAGCGTCTGTGTGGCTGAGGATGGCCTTCGCGGCAAGAAGCGCATCGGTGCGCACATCGGCATCGCCAATGGCATTGATCACAAGCTGGTGAGGAGGCAAGGGCATGTGGCTTTCATAGAACTCGACGAAGACAATGTAAGTCTGGAAGATGTGGTCATCCAGGAATCTTTGAATCAGCACATTGCCGGCGTTGATAGAGAGGATTACCAGAATAGGGATGGGGGGATTGGTACCGCGGTAGGGCAGCGCGACGATGGCCTGAAGCTGAAGAGCATGGCCCAGGTGAGCGGCAGCATTGTGCTGATCTCCCAATCCGGTCAGCGCATAATAGAGTCCCGCATGAGCCTGCTTTGATGAGGGGTCGGCAGCGATTGCGCGCTCGTACTGTTCTTTCGCGTCGGCAAAATTGCCGGCCTTCAAAAAGAGCGCCCCCGCGTGCACATAGACGGAGGCGTCGCGAGGCTTCTCCGCCCGCGGCAACAGCCGTCTGCCGGCGCTTATGAGTGCCGCAAGTTTCTCCATTTGTTCGGACCTCCAGAGGCTGCATATTGCCCCGCAGCCTTGCAGTGGAGCGCAGAAGTCGTGCAGACCGCACCACACATCACTCGCTTCACACTAGTCGAGCGAAACCGCATTTTGGAGAGTAACGAGCGCAGCAATTTATTTTGGCAGTGCCAAATGGGTTCCGGGCGATGCCGCTTTCCATGATTGGGAAAAGAGTTTTCACATCTTCGGCCCCATATACATCCCAAAATCTGGCCCCGCTATTTTGCTTGCACGATCTTGAAGCCCTCAACCCCTTTAATAGTCTTGAACTGGCTCCAGCGTGTGAAGTCATGCAAGATAATGAGACGACTCAAATCACCTTCGATTGCATCTCCCACTCGTTGCGTCGTTTTCAACTGATCCAAATGTGTTGCCCAGGCCGGTGCCAAGTGGCAGATACTTATCCTCGTCTTTGAGCCCGGTCAGGTTTGTTGCGCAAGGGGTGTGACATTGTCACCATCAGCAACGTTTCGAGCTACGTGTTGATCGGAAGTACCTCTCATGATCTCTCAATATATTGACAATATCGCCAATATAATAATCGTGAAATTTTACAGAGTGTTCCGCCTCGAATCGTTTCGTTTGGGGCGTATGTCGAGCGGTGCCCATAAATCGCCGGCCGTTCTCACCGTGCGAAGACAGGTTATAGGAGAAAGCTGCTATCGTGTTTGCAATGATTCGGTTGAGATCACTCTCACGCCAAATGGAGCAGAGTGCATTTTCCATGGGGGTTCGCGTGGTTCCAGTTTTGCCGAGCGTGCCATCTTAAATTGGGAATTCAACGGCCAGCCTGGCGGGTCAGAGCCGGGTTTTTCACGAGTGCGCAGACATGCCCCCACAGGGAGTGTGTTATCGCAAAATCTATTGACTAGGCCGCTATCCGGGCCATGGGCCGACATCGGCCGTGAGACAAATTGATGAGCCATCTTCAACCGCTTGGTCTGCTTGTATTCGCGAATCCGCACCTGATGTCGCTGGGAATTCCGGATCTCGCCATCATCGCCATCTACTTCGTCCTAGTTCTTGGACTGGGACTGTATCTGCGCCGCTTTGCCGGCACGAGCGAAGACTTCTTCATGGCCGGGCGCCAGATGACCGCCTGGGTCGCTGGCTTGAGCTTCATTTCCGCCAATCTGGGTTCGTTGGAGATGATGGGCTATGCCGCTGCTACCTATCAGTACGGCGTACTCGTGGCCCACGCTTATTGGATCGGTGCTATTCCAGCGATTCTGTTTCTTGCCCTGGTTATGCTGCCGTTCTACTACATCTGCAAAACGCATTCGGTCCCCGGATACTTGCGTCTCCGTTATAACGAATCTTCGCGCTTGCTCTCCGCCATGTCATTTGTGGTGATGACAGTTTTGATGAGCGGCATCAACATGTATTCGATGGCCGTAGTCATGAAGGTGATTCTCGGCTGGAATATCAATTTCAGCATCTGGGTTTCGTCGTTGACGGTTGGCCTTTATGTCATGGCCGGCGGTCTGCTCTCCGCTATTTTCAACGAAGTGCTGCAGTTCTTCCTCATCTGGCTTGGTTGCCTGATTATTCCTGTCGCTGGCCTGATTGAAACAGGTGGATGGAGTGGAATGCTGCGACGCATTCAGAGCAATTTTCCAGGGCAGGATTTTACCCATCTGTGGAGCGTCACCGGATCCTTTTCCTCCAACGCGATGGGTGTGCACTGGACCGGGATCGTCTTCGGCTGGGGATTGGCCATTGCCTTTGGCTACTGGACAACAGACTTCCTTGTGGTCCAACGGGTGCTGGCCGCCAAAGATCTGCGCTCAGCGCAGATGGGGACGATCATCGGTGCGTTTCTCAAAATGCTGGTTCCTGCGATCGTGATCTTGCCTGGACTTCTGGCCCTTGCCGTTCTGCCTTATCACCTGCAACCGGAAAGTCAGGCCGGGTTGCCGGGTGTCCATACCTACAATGAAGCCCTGCCGCTGATGCTGGCGCGGTATTGCGGGCCGGGATTGCTGGGCCTGGGAGTTACGGCCCTGGTTGCCGGTTTTATGTCGGGCATGGCTGGAAATGTAAGCGCTTTCGCGACCGTCTGGACCTACGACGTATATAAGCCCCTGATCCGCAAGAGGGCGACCGATAAGGAGTGCCTGGCGATGGGCCGCTGGTGCTCCCTGCTGGGGATATTTATCAGCATCGGAACCGCGTATCTGGTCATGAACTTTTCAAGCATCATCATCTACGCGCAGGCCGTCTTCGTTTTCTTCATCGTGCCGATGTTCGGCACTGTGATCCTGGGCATGATGTGGAAACGCATCACGCCCGCCGCCGGATTCTGGGGGTTGCTGGCCGGCATCCTTACCTCGTTTCTGCTCTGGCTTTGGGTCAAACTCGATCCGTCGGCTCTGCATCTGGTCGCCTTCTCCGGCGATGCAAAAGACATGGCCGAAAATCTTTACCGCGCCGTTTGGTCGCTGCTGGCAAACGTTGTCGTAACGCTCGTTGTGAGCTTCTTTACCAAACCCAAGCCGGATCACGAACTGGAAGGCTTGGTGTATGGGCTGACCAAGGTCCCCTCGGCTTCGGGTTACCCCTTCTTTCAGCGGCCTGTCACCTGGGCTGCCGCTGTCCTTGGCGTTCTCATTTTGCTCAACGTGTTTTTCTGGTAGGAGCCTTTTCATGCCCGGACATGCGATACCAGTATGGTTCTTTATCGGTGCGCTCTTTCTCGTTTATGGCGTGCTGATCTTTGGGGTCGGAATCTATCAGATCTTTGTTCCGCCTGTCGGCACCGTAGTGCTCGCCAATCTGCACCTCACCTTATGGTGGGGGCTCGCGATGACCGCCATCGGTCTCATCTATGTGATCCGCTTCTGGCCCTCTCGGCGGAGGTAGACAGTGGTTCGCAGGGGATATGTCCGCAATTCGGCAGCTTCCGTCAAGAGTTTACGCGCTGGGGGCTGCTGTAGAGTTCCTGATCCGTAGTTCGGTGGGGATCCGAACGCTTCTCAGAACCGGTTCCTCTTCCTGATCCTGCTCGATAAGTTCCAGCAACAGTTCGCATCCGCTTTTTCCAATCTCGAATGTGTTTTGCGCAACTGCGGTCAGGCTGGGATTGAAATACCGGTTCCACAGGTAATCATCGAAGCCGAGAACACTGATCTGCTGGGGCACCCGGATTGTGCGCTGTGCCAACAACTCCAGCACTCCCAGCAAGAGCTTGTTGTTGCTGGCCATGATGGCCGTAGGCGGCTGCTTTAGTTCAAGCAACTGCCGGCAGGCTTCTAGTCCGTCTTCAATCTGGACGTCGCCTGAGATCAAATATTCGTCCAGAATCGGCAGATGTTTCTCTTGCATCACCTTGCGAAAACCTTCGAGGCGATCGCGATGGGGCGATAGCCCCAAGTGTCCGGCGAGCATCGCAATTTGCCTGTGACCCAGGTCGATCAGGTGGCGCGTGGCCACGCTGCCAGCTTGAACATTGTCGCTGGCGACCGTTCCCTCCAGCATCATCGGTGGCACACGGTCCACAAAAACTACCGGAAACCTGCCCCGGAAGGTGTTGCCGTAGGCGGTCGAATCGGCGCAGCACGCCAGCAGGACGCCATCCACACGGCGCGAAAACAGTGTGTTGAGATGCTCTTCCTCGCGGTGAGGATCTTCGTTCGAGTCACAGAGCAGCACGCTGTAACCCGCCTTCTGGGCAGTGACTTCAACGCCGCGAATCACTTCCGGATAGAAAGCGTTCGTGATGTCCGGTACGACCACTCCGATGGCGTTTGTCTTGCCGGTCTTGAGGCCGCGGGCAATCGTGTCGGGCAAATAGTCGAGAGCGGTGATCGCATCGAGGACCCGTTTTTTTCGCTCCGGTCTGACTGGAACGGTTCCATTGAGGACTGCCGACACAGTGGACGTGGAGACGCCAGCAAGTCGCGCGACATCCCGCATGGTGCATTTTGATCGTTGGGTCATGGCAATGATGGTACGGCTTCACCCTCTCATAGCAATGCAAACTCGGAAAAGGTCAATTCCGAATCGTGACATAGAAAAATTCCAATTGGCTTTGATGTGAATGATATAGATAGGGGCTGGCTTCCGGCACAAGTTTTTTCCGAAATTTTCGTAACGTTCTAAATTGACAGGGATATTTCGCCAAGTATATAAGCTTATTTGTTTACAGTCGCCCGCATGGATTTACGTCAAGCGACGTAGAAACGATTCGATATTTTGGAACAAACGAACGAAAACAGCGCCTGATCCAATTGCGAGGCTTCATCTCTTACGTAACCAATCTCGCAGCGGGCGAACCGGAGAGGCACACGCGATGCGGAGGAGTAGGACCCGTTGCTTTGTAATCCGCATAACATCACAATAGGTCTTCGAAGGAGTTTCTCCGTGAAGAAGCTGCCGAACAAATGCCTTCTGGTTCTGCTCGTGCTGTGTGTCGAGTCTACCGTTGCGCTTGCTGCCGACACCAGAACACCGACCAAAGAAGATCTGGTCTACGGCGTGGCGGATGGTCAACAACTCACCATGGACTACTATGAGCCGAAAGGTTCAGGGCCCCATCCCATCGCCATCATTATTCATGGTGGCGGCTATGTGGGTGGCACCAGCAGAAATGGTAGCGAGACCTATTGCGCTGACTTTCTGGCGCCCGCTGGCTATGCGGTCTTTGCCGTCAATTACCGGCTGGCTCCCAAGTATCCCTACCCTTATATGGTCTACGATGTGGAGCGTTCCATTCGCTATCTTCGCTATCATGCGAAGGATTGGGACGCCGACCCCAAGAAGATCGTCTTGATCGGAGGATCGGCAGGAGGCTTTCTCAGTAACATGATGGGTTTGTTGAATGCGCCTGGAGATCCAGCGGCTGCCGACCCCGTCGATCGCGAAAGCGCAAAGGTGCAGGCGGTTGTAACTTTGTTCGCGCAGAGCAGTTTTGCCACAGTGCCTTTGAACAAAAGCACACATGCATTGCTTGATCCGCTGATTCAGCAGAAGGGCGAGCGGGAAGCCTTGAAGGAAGCTTCTCCGATCACCTATGTCAGCAAGCAGGCGCCGCCCTTTCTTGAGATTCTTGGCGACAAGGACGAATACATCCCGTTT
>JAATGG010000062.1 GCA_015654835.1 Terriglobales bacterium | reverse complement strand
TTGGCGGAATCACGTTCGGCTGGCCGTTATAACTGAATTGCTGCCCCGTAGTGGGGTCGTAGATCGGCGCAAGCCCGGTAAAGTTGCCGGCGCGCTGAGCGTCCGTAGGCACGGTCGCATATTCGTCCAGAGGACTCGAACTGCGCTGGCCCGAAAGAGTCAGGAACATCGTATCTTTCCCGCTCGGCTTGGTCACCCCCGGCAGATATGGCGCGCTCATAAACGTGATGCCGAACTGATTGGTCCCCGACGCCGGCTGCTCCTGCGGCTGCCCGCGCAAGCTGAAGGGCTCCGCGTTCAGAGCCGAGTTGCTGCCCGTCCAAAAGACAGCGCCATGCGGTTGCCCCGGATTGAAGCCGCGAAAGTTTCCCCGCCTGCCACCGCCGCCACCGAAGCCGCCCCCGCCAAATCCGCCTCCAAAGCCACCGCCCCCAAGGCCGTTAAAAAAGCCGCCACCCATTTGCTGGCGGATCGTCTCGGCTGCATCGCGGAGCCGGTCCATATCGACTCCGGCCAGCGGACTCACCGACCCCGACTGCCCGCTGATCGCCACCGAGTCGCCGCTAAAATCCGCGTTGCCCGCAGCCGAAGGCAGCGCCGCCCCCGCCAGTCCCAGCGACCCGCCGCCGGCCTGTGTCTCCGTATCGCCTCCCAGCGCGCTCATCAGGCTCAGGCTCTGTGCGCCGTTCCCTGCCAATTGGCGAATCGCCTGCTCCGCCTGCGCACCCTGCCGTTCCTGCTGTTGCGCCTGCTGCGCCATCCGCGAGGCCAGTTGTAATTCGAAATTCACAGTCTGGTCGCGGCCTGACGCGTTGAGCAGCGCCTCTTGCGATCCCGCGGCAAAGGCCGCAAACTGCGTGCGAATCACATAACGTCCATTTTGCGGAATGCTCATCGACCACGCGCCGCCTATGTCCGTGGTGGCCGAGAACCGCTTGCCGGTCAGCGTATTCTGCGCGGTCACGGTCACTCCCGGCAGCGGCACATTTCCGCTCTTCACCACTCCGTGCAGCCGTCCGCCCGCCGCGACGGCTGCCTGTCCAGAAGCCAAAGCGGATGTGTCAGGCGATATCGGTTGCTGAGTTTGGGAGGAGCCGGGAGCCTGCGGCAGTGGCGAGGCCGGGGCTCGACCCCATGCGGCATCTCCACATCCTGCAAACAGACAAACCGCAATGACTCCGCCCACGACTGCTCGCCGCATTCAATCTCCCTGACATGGATGTACTCGTATGCAAAGACGCTCTGCGCACTGCGAAGGTTTACGGCCGCCAATCGTCGCGAACCCGTCGTAAACTCAGGAATGCTCAATCCCGACAGCGATTCCCCGCTCACTCGTATTGAAGAGCTTACCGCAAACACACCGGAGCATACGCTCGCCCAGGCCCGCGAGTTGTTGCTCGAATACGGTCGATTTGTAGCCGCACAACCCGGCGCAGCACGCTTCTCTTTTGCCGCTCTGCAAAAAGAGGCGGAGCGCCTGCCGCTCAGCTTTCACGAGCAGGGCGGTGGCTGCTTCATCGCCTGGGCGCACCGTCAGCCGGCCGGCTTCGTCGCCTGGCGCGCCTTGCCCGCTCAATCCTCTCTCGCGCCCGACGCCTGGGAATTGAAGCGCCTGTGGGTCAGCCCCGACGGGCGCGGCCTTGGCCTGGGTCGCGCCCTCACGCAGGCCGTACTCCACCGCGCCGTCGCTGCCGGGCGCAAGGCCGTCTACCTCGACACCGCGCCCGCCTCCATGGCCGCCGCCCATCGCATTTATCTCGACTTGGGCTTCGCCCCATGCGCCGCTTACAATGAAAATCCCGTCGAAGGGCTCGCGTATCTGGTCAAATATCTCTGAGCGCGGCGTCTTTCCCGGCCAAAATAAGCGTCTCAAAATCGAGCGTTTCAAAATCGAGGTTTTCCCCAATGAAAGCTTTTCGCCTTGTTTCTTGCGCAATCGTCCTCTTGCTGGCCACTTTCGCCGCCTGCGCACCCGCCCAGCAGGCCGTCACCTTCCCGAGCGGAGATGCCACCGCCCAAGGTCTCCTCTACCTGCCCCACGGCGCTGGCTCCCACCCCGCTCTGGTCGTCATCCATGAGTGGTGGGGCCTGAACGATTGGATCAAGGAAGAAGCCGCCGGCTACGCGGCCAAAGGCTACGTGGTGCTGGCCGTCGATCTCTATCGCGGCAAAACCGCCGACAACCCTGAAACCGCGCACGAGCTGATGCGCGGCCTGCCGCAGGATCAGGGCGTCCGCGACCTCACCTCCGCCTTCACCTATCTGCAGAGCCGTAAAGATGTGAACCGCAGCCGCATCGGCGCCGTCGGCTGGTGCATGGGCGGCGGCTTCGCGCTGCAACTGGCCATCGCCGAGCCCGCCCTCAAAGCTGTAGCGATCAACTACGGAGCCCTCGCCACCGACAAGGCCTCCCTGGCAAAGATCCATGCCGCGATCCTCGGCAACTTTGGCGGCAAAGACCAGGGTATCCCTCCGCAGGCGGTCGATGCCTTCAAGACCACCATGCAGTCCCTCGGCAAACCCGTCGATACCAAGATTTATCCCGAGGCCGGACACGCCTTTGAAAATCCCAACAACCATGCCGGTTATCGTCCCGACGATGCCGCCGATGCGCTGGGCCGCATCGACAGCTTTTTAGCCGCAAAGTTGAACCACTAAACCGGACGTTGCCGGGAGAAGGATAGTAACCTTCTCCCGGACCTTTAGTACCCCTAAAAGATAGCAATGAAGTGACAAATGGACTTGCTTTCCCGTCGGACACCTGTTAACTATTGAGCCAATAGCATCCTTGATAGGTAGGGATAAATAGGCTGTAGAAAACTCCGACAACCATGGGAGAGGACGTTACCCGCGATGAAGATCGGCACAACCATCCGCGCTTTCCGGCTGCAACGAGGATTGTCGCAAGGCGATATCGAAAAAAAGACCGGCCTGCTTCGCTGCTATCTTTCACGCGTGGAGAATGGCCACACCGTACCCTCGCTCGACACGCTTTCAAAGATCGCTCTGGCTCTCGATTTGCCCATTGCCCAGTTCTTTGCGGACGAGTCGCTCGGCCACCAGCTCAACACTCAGAAACTGTCCGACGACGAACTCCGCTTCCTCACGCAGATTCGTCGCTACTCCTCCAACCTGAACGAGAGCGACCGCAAGCTGCTGCTGGCAATGGTCAAGAAATTCGCCGCCACGGCCGTCCGGTAGCCGGCAAAGATACAAAAGGGGGCACAGCCTGAGCCGTGCCCCTTCTCTGCCAGCCTGCCTTCGCTCTTAAACGTCGTTGCCCAGGCGGAAAATCGGCTCCACGCCATGGCCGCCGCTCAGCAGAGCCTGCTCTTCGTGCGGCTCCAGCGGCTTATAGTTCTGCGCCACGTCCATCGCCAGCCTGAAATAGCGCTCGTCGCCCGGCGGAATCGCCGCAGTCACCGGATGTCCCAGCGTCCAGCGCAGCCCCAGGGAAGCCTCTTCGGGAAAGCTCGCCGGCTGATACCAGCACTTGGGCTGGGGATGGTTCTGCTTCTGGTCCGCCGTCCACACCGTCTTCGCCATCCCCTTCAGCGCCAAAATGCCCATGTTCTTTTCCTGCGCGCGCTTCAGAATCTGCGGTCCGAAGTTGGCCTGCGTAAACAGCACCCAGTTCACGGGAAACAGAACCGTGTCGAAGGGGTAGCGATCCATGGCCGCCAGCGCCGTCTCCGCCGAGTGAACCGAGAAACCGATATAGCGGATCTTGCCTTCCTTCTTCGCCGCCTCCATCGTCTCCATCGCTCCGCCCGGCCCCAGAACTTTATCCAGATCGGCCATCTTCGTCAGCCCGTGGAACTGGTAAAGATCCACGTGGTCGGTCTTGAGCAGCCGCAACGATTCTTCAAGCTGGGCGCGTGAATCGGCCTTCAGCCGCCCTTCGGTCTTGCACGCCAGAAAGCTCTTGTTGCGATACGGCGCCAGCGCCGGACCGAGCCTCTCCTGGGCATTGCCATAGCTGGGCGCCACATCGAAGTAGTTGACGCCCCGGTCCACGGCCTCGGCGACAAGATTCGAGCTGGCTCCTGTGGTTTCGTCCATCACCACAATGCCGCCGAAGCCGATGATCGACAGGCTCTCGCCGGTCTTGCCCAGCGGCCGGCGGGCAATGGGATGCGAAGGCGTCGAACCCGAGGCGCTCAGTTGCGCGGTCGAAGCCACAGCGGCAGTGAGAACGGCTTGCTTCAAAAATTCGCGGCGTTCCATCACATGGACTCCTTATGCGGGGGCTTGTACGAGTCTTGATATGAGCCCTATACGAGGGAGAGAGTCGTCTGAACGAGCCCCGATCTTATCTGACTTGATCTTACCGACCTGATCGAACCTGACCTGATCTTGCCTGGGAAGCACGCGTACCCGGCTATTCTCGCACAGCTTTCTGCCCCCTGCAGCAACTCGTCATCCCGGCAATTGCGCCATGTAAAACCCAAACAGCACCAGCAATCCCACGACCATGAGGACCGCGATGCGCAGACGCATGTCGAACAGCGTGCGCGGCGAGCCGATCCGCGGCACCAGCGGCATGGCAAACAGAATCCCGCTGCTGAACCCGCCCAGGTGAGCCATGTTGTCGATGCGCAGCCCCGACCCGATCACGCTGGTCCCAAAGCTGATTGAAAATCCGATCACCAGGTTGATCGCGGCAAAGTAGATCACCGACCGCCGCAGCTTGCGCAGTTCCTCCGCCGGCACAGGCAGCCGCGGAGATTTCAGCAGCACAATCAGCGCGCCGGCAATCCCGAACACCGCGCCCGAAGCGCCCGCGCCGACTGAAAAGTCCAACGCACCGCTCGTATTATGCGTGCCGATCCAGTTCACGAAGGTCGACAGCAGGTTCCCCGCCGCCCCGGTGAGGACATAAACCGCCAGCACGCCCATCGATCCCAGCACCGGTTCGGCCAGCAGCCCCAGGTTCCACAGGCACCACATATTGGTAGCCAGGTGCAGAATGCCCACATGCACGAACATGGCGGTCACAATCCGCCACCACTCCCCGTAAAGCAGCACCGCCCCCGCGTTATCCGCGCCCCAGTGCAATAGCTGCTCCGCCGTGGGACTGGCCGGGTTCACGCCGCGCGCCGTCATCGCCAGAAACACCAGGCAGTTGATGCCGATCAGCAAATAAGTAGACGGCGCGGACGCCCATGGGCGCTTGCGTCGGCTCACCGGTTGCGGCGGCTGCGGCTGATACATCGGCGGAATGTAACCGGGATCTGGAGGCAGAATTTCCGGCTCGGGAACCGGCGGGTAACTTCCCATAACATCACTTTAATGCATTTCCAGAAAGACGGCTGTTCACCATAAACATGCCCGAGCCGCCCTGCCGGAGTGGTCCCCGAATGCGCGCCGTTCCGTCCTCCCCTCTCCACCGTCTGCCGCCTCCCCTGTTTCGATGTACTCTGGAGTTTGGTTTTCGTGCGCCCTGCACCCCAAGGGCTAGCGAGGGACCGTGAGGAGCGGAACTGTGAGTCAAAGTGGAAATCAAGAGAAGCAGATTCGGCGCGCGTTGCTGAGCGTTACCGACAAGACGGGCCTGGTGGAGTTTGCCCAGGTGCTGGCGAGTTTTGGCGTAGAGCTGGTCTCCACCGGCGGCACCGCGCGCACCTTGCGCGACGCCGGCCTCGGCGTGCAAGACATCAGCGACCTGACCGGCTTCCCTGAAATGCTGGATGGCCGCGTCAAAACCCTGCATCCCAAGGTCCACGGCGGCCTGCTCTATATCCGCGGCAATGCCGAGCATGAAGCTGCCGTCGCCGCCCACGGCATTGAGCCCATCGATATGGTGGTCGTCAATCTCTACGCCTTTGAAAAAACCGCGACCCAGCCCGGCGTTGCCTTCGGTCACCTCATCGAGAACATCGATATCGGCGGTCCCTCCATGGTCCGCTCCGCCGCTAAAAACTTTGAAGACGTGGCCATCGTCACCCGCGTCTCCGATTACCCGGCCCTCATTGAGGAACTCAAGAAAACCCACGGCAGCCTGAGCCGTGAAACCCGCTGGCGGCTCGCCCGGCTGGCCTTCTCGACCACCGCGGCCTATGACACGGCCATCGCCAACACCCTTGACCGGATGGCCGAGGCCCCCGCGCCCGGAAGCCCTGCCAATCCCGACAAAACGGCATTCCCCACCACGCTGCGGATCAATCTTCCCCTCGCTCAATCGCTGCGCTACGGCGAAAATCCCCATCAGCGCGCCGCCCTCTATGCCGATGGCTCGGGCCTCGGCGTTGCCGGTGCAACCCAGCTTCAGGGCAAGGAGCTCAGCTTCAACAACCTCGTCGATCTCGATGCCTGTTGGGAACTTGCCCAGGAGTTCGACGAACCCATGGTCGCCATCGTCAAGCACACCAATCCCTGCGGCGCTGCCACCGGTAACACCATCCTCGAAGCCTATAAAAAGGCCCTGGCCTGCGATCCCATCTCCGCCTTCGGCGGCGTCATCGGCATCAATCGCGTGGTCGATGGCGAGGCTGCCGATGAAATCGCCAAGCTCTTTGTCGAGGCCATTGCCGCCCCGGCCTTTACACCCGAAGCCCGCGAGCGCTTTGCCGCCAAAAAGAATCTGCGTCTGGTCGAGTTGCGCGTCGCTCCCCCCCGCCCGGTCGTCAAGCACGTCTCCGGCGGCCTCTTGCTGCAGGACGCCGATACCGGCCGCATCAACGAGTCCGAGCTGAAAGTGGTCACCTCGCGTCCGCCCACTCCTGAGGAGTTGCGCAACCTGCTCTTCGCCTGGTGCGTCACCAAGCACGTCAAGTCGAATGCCATCGTCTATGCCAAAGACGGCCAGACCATCGGTGTCGGCGCGGGCCAGATGAGCCGTGTGGACGCTGCCCGCTTCGGCGCGCAAAAAGCGGTTCTGCCCCTTCAGGGCACCGTTGCCGCCTCCGACGCCTTCTTCCCCTTCCCCGACGGTCTTGAGGCCGTGGCCGCTGCTGGAGCGACTGCCGTCATCCAGCCCGGCGGCTCGGTTCGCGATGACGAGGTCATCGCCGCAGCCGATAAACTGAAGATGGCGATGGTCTTTACCGGCATCCGCCACTTCCGGCATTGATGTAACATGATGGATCGATGACACCCCTGAGCCAGTCCCTTCCGCGCTTGCGCACGCAAGTCGTCGCACTTGCCCGTCAGATGGACTGGCTTCGCGGCCTTCGCGCCGCCGTCGCCCTCTCCGCGCCGCTCGTGCTGGGCGATATGCTCGGCATTCCCAACCTCGGATGGGCCGGCCTCGGCGGCTTCGAAGCCATCCTCGCCGATACCGGCGGCCCCTATCGCACCCGCATGGCCAGCCTCGCCACCCTCTCCCTGGGCGGCGCGGCTGGCGTTTTCCTCGGCGCCCTCATCGGCGGCAGCCTGCCCTGGGCCCTCCCCATCACCATCGTCTTTTGCTTTCTGTGGAGCTACTTGGCCGTCCTCGGCCAGCCGTTCTCCTCGGCGGGCGTCCTGGTCCAGGTCGTCTTCATCTGCGGAGTCGGCACTCCCGCCTCCAACTGGCGCGAAGCCATGGGCTGGGCGCTCCTGCTGCTCGCCGGCGGCGCCTGGGCTGCCGTGCTCTCCCTCTTCCTGTGGCCTCTGGACGCTTACCGCCCCGCCCGCGCCGCCGTCAGCGACTGTTATCGCGAACTGGCCTCCTTCCTCGGTTCCGTGGCCGATCTCTCCCGCCGCGACCAGCAGCGCCCCGCCCTCTGGCACCGCCTCGCCCGGCATCACCAGTACCGCATCCGCCGCGCCATCGAGCATGGATGGCACGCCGTGGCCAATGTCCGCGCCGAGCATCTCGCCGAAACCGCCGCCGGCCATCATCTGGTCGTCCTGCTTGAAGACGCCGACATGCTCATCGCCCGCACCGTCGCCCTCGCCGAACACCTTGAGTCTCAGTCCGGAGACGCCGCCACCGCTTCCCCCTGTATGGAACGCGGCATTTCCGGCCTCGACGAGTTGCGCGCCGCCGAGCTCTGGGTAGCCGCTCTGCTGGTGCGCCGCGGCGGTCACACCGTCGAAGTGGCAAGGCTGCAATGCGAGCAGATGCAGCAACTGCCCCACTTTCTTGAGGGATGTCTCGGCCAGGTCGATTCCAGCGGGCGCTTTCTGCTCGCCCAGGTCGCCGAGTCGGCCTCCCTGCTTGAAACCGCCATTGAAAGTGCCGCTCAAATACGTCTCGGCAAAGGCCTCGGTGCAGGCAAACCGCTGGCCTCCGTCGGGCACTTCGGCTATGTGTACGAGCGCATTGGCCAGCTTCGCCAGGGCCTGAACTTCGACCTTCTGGCCGCCAACCTGACCCGCACCTCGCTCACCCTGCGCCACGCCGTCCGGGTTTCGCTCGTCTGCGGCCTCGATGTCGCCCTCATCCTGCTCCTCCACATCGACCATGGCTACTGGCTGCTGATGACCTCGCTCATCGTGCTCCAGCCCCATGTCTCCGGCACCCTGCGCCGCGGGCTCGAACGCATCGGCGGCACTGTGAGCGGCGGCATTCTGGCCGCGATTCTCGCCGGGGCCCTCCACTCCCAGCTTGCCACCGCCGCAGCCCTGTTTCCTCTCGCGTTGCTCGCCCTGGCCTTCATGCCCGTCAGCTATGCCGCCTTCGCCTTCTTTCTGACCCCCACCTTCGTGCTCGCCTGGCTGCCCTACTCCGGGGATTGGCAACTGGCCCTCGTGCGCATCGCCAACACCATCGCCGGCGCCATCATCTCTCTCGCCGCCATGTCCTTCCTCTTTCCCTCCTATGAGCGCGACCGCGCCCCGCAGTTCTTGCGCGCCAGCCTCAGCGCCGACCGCTGCTACCTGCGCGAGCTGGCCATCGCCTGGCGAAGCCGCTCCACCTCCTCGCGCGTCCTCGCCAATGCCCGCCGCGCCACCGGACTCGCCCACAACGACACCGAAGAATCCCTGGAGCGCCTGCTCGCCGAAACCTGGCCCCGCCGCCGTCCCTTCGCGCAGTTCGCCACCGCCTTCGTCACCTACCTCCGCCGCTTTGCCCAGGGCATCACCACCCTCGCCGCCCTCGAAGGGGAGTGGGATTGGAAGCAGTCCGGCCCCGTCCAAAGCCGCCTCGAACTGCTCGACCGCCGCTTGGAGTGGCTCGAAGAACAAACCAGCCCCACGGCTCACGCCCCGCTGCCCTCCTCGTTGAATCCCTGGCCCGATCCCGCTCTCCAGGCACTGCAGCCGCCCGTCCCGCCGGAAAGCCATCCCGGCGAACGCCAACTGGGACAACTGGAACGCCGCGCCGAAATCCTGCGCCGCCAGCTCAAATCGCTCCGCGACCACGGCTGGCTTCCCGGCGTCCCGCAACTGGAGCGCGATTCCCGCTGACCGCTGGCAAGCGCGGCTTCAAGTTCTCTGTCCGGCCGCCATTTTTGCTTTTCCCTGTCCAACCCCGGCTCGTTTTCGGAGCGATAATTTCTTAATTCCGGGAATCTTCCCCGCAGGCGAGAACAAATGCCGCGTAAAATCGTCTGTACAAGTAGGCAGGTTGCCTCAGGGAGTATTTTCCGAAATCGGGTAGAGCCGCGGGAGAGATCGGCAAGCCGGCGTCGAAAAGCCGGTCGCTCTCTTCTTTTGCTCCCATACTCCTGCTCGGAACCGCTGCCTCGGCCACACCTGTGCAGCCTTTCGGCCCCATCCGCATCACATAGGACACGGGTCCGCTGGGCTCAAAGAGGCATTGAACCCCGAAGATGATGAAGCCACAAATCAGTTTTTTGTCTCCTTGGCTCCCGGTTGCGGTTGCGCTTTGTGTTTTGCAGCCCGCCGTGAACGCCCGCGCCCAAAATACCCCGGGCAGCCCTGCATTGGACGCTTCCATCCCTGCCGGCCCCTTGCCGCTCGCCTCCGGGGACAGCACCGTTGCGCCCGACCGCGCACAAGCCTACTACCATGTAGCCCTCGCGGATATGTATGAGGAGGATGCCGTTACCAACGGCCGCCCCGAATACGTCACCCACGCCATCGAGGAGTACAAGCTGGCGCTCAATGCCGACCCCAACTCCACCGAGCTGAACAACGGCCTCGCCGAGCTTTATTTCCGCACCGGCCGCGTGCGCGACGCTGAAACCACCGCGCAGGCCATGCTCAAAAAATCTCCCAAGGATGTAGACGCCCACAAGCTGCTGGGCCGCATCTACCTTCGCCAGCTCAGCGAAGGCCAGAACGCCGTCTCTTCCTCTTCCCCCGCGGGCAATGTTCTGGACAAGGCAATTACCGAGTTCGAGAGCATCGTTGCCCTGCAGCCCAAGAGTGTTGAAGACCGCATGGTCCTCGGCCAGCTCTACACCGTCAAGCACGAGCCCCAGAAGGCTGAAGACCAGTTCAAGACCGCCCAGGCCATCGAGCCGGATTCTGAAGAAGTGGTGCTCAACCTCGCTCGCCTCTATGCCGAAAGCGGCGATATCGACCACGCCACCAAGGTCATCGAAGCCGTTCCGGTGAGCGACCGCAGCGCCAAAATGGAGCTTGCCCTCGGCGCGGCCTACGACCAGTTGAAGCGTCCCAAAGACGCGATCGCCGCCTATAAGCGCGCAGAAGACGCCGAGCCCGGCGATACGCACACGCTGAACGCATTGGCCCAGGCCCTGCTCAACAACGATCAGCTTGATGAGGCTCTCAAGGTCTATCAGCAGGTCGTCGAAGCCGATCCCGATGACGCCGGCGCCCTGGTCCAGATTGGCGCCATCCAGCGCCGTCAAGGCAAATATGAAGACGCGCTGGCCACCATCCGCAAGGCGCGTAAAAAAGATCCCACCTCCCTCGAAGCCGGCTACAACGAGGGCCTGCTGCTCGATGTGCTGGGCCGCTACGACGAAGCTGCCTCCGTCTACGAGAAGATGGTTGACCAGACCTCCCACGCCAACGGCGCGTACACCGCCGAGGAAAAGAACAACCGCGGCATCTTCCTTGAACGTCTCGGTGCCGTCTATCACGAGCAGAACAAGACCGAGCAGGCTATCGCCACCTACCAGAAGATGATCGACATGGGCGGCGATACCGCGATGCGCGGTTACCAGGGTCAGGTAGACACGTATCGCGACGCCAAAATGTTCGACAAGGCCATCGAAGTCTCCCGCAAGGCCTCTGCCGCCAACCCCAAGGATCGCGACCTGAAGCTGATGCTGGCGGGCGAGCTTGCCGACCAGGGCAAGGCCGACGAAGGCTTGGCCATGGCAAAAGGGCTTCTCGACAACTCCGCCAACGACCGCACCGTCTGGC
>JAATGG010000230.1 GCA_015654835.1 Terriglobales bacterium | reverse complement strand
CTCCGCATCCCAGGCAAAGCCGCTCACGTCATTCACGATTTCGGCTCCGGCAGCGAGCGCGGCACGGGCAGTGGCCGCCTTATAGGTATCCACCGAGACGATGGCCTGCGGCCGAGCCCGCAAGATGCCTTCCAGCACGGGCAGCAGGCGCGCCTGTTCCTCGTCCGCACTGACGGCCGGCGCCTCGGGCAAGCCTGCCACGCCACCGGCATGAGAACCGGGCCGCGTGCTTTCGCCCCCCAGGTCGAGCAGGTCCGCCCCCTCGTCGAGCAACTTTGCCGCGTGGGCAATGGCTGCTTCGGGAGCGAGAAAACGTCCTCCATCGCTGAAGGAGTCGGGTGTGACGTTGACGATGCCCATCACCAGCGTGCGGCTCCCCAGGGCGAGGACGCGGGTGCGAAGCTGCCAATTGGCCACGATGCGAGGCAAAACACTCATTTCAGAAATTCCTGCCGCTGCCGTAGCGCAGCGGAATCTGGCTCCATTCTATGAGGCCGCTCCGGCTGGCGCCCTGCTACACTCCGGGCATGATTTTCTTTCGGCGGATGTTGGCGCTTGGTTTGGCATTGGGTTCTGCAACAGGGCTGATGGCCCAGGCTGGGCGCGGCAAGCCCCAGTCCGCTGTGCTTCAGGGGCCGCTCGCCGACCGCATCAATGAGATTCTTGCCGAGCCTGCGCTGAGCCATGCCGAATTCGGCATCAGCGTGACCACGCTCGATGGGAGATCTCTTTATGCCTTGAATGAGGGCCGATTATTTACGCCGGCATCGAACGCCAAACTAGCCACCACCGCCGCGGCCTACGCGCTGCTGCCTGTGGACACGCTGACTTGGACGACGAACGTGGTTGCCGGCGGAACTCTCGATGCGCAGGGCGTGCTCCATGGCGATCTGGTGCTGCTGGGCGCGGGCGATCCGACGCTGAGTGTGCGGCATTATCCCTACCGGGCTCCGGCACCGGTTCCCGCACCAGTTCCATTCACGCCGCGAGCCACGACGCCAGCCGAGCCGCTGGCAGAGCCCGCGCCGAAGCCACGGCCCATGGAAGTGCTCGAACTGCTGGCCCAGCAGGTACAGCAGGCAGGGGTGCGCAGCGTGGAAGGCGGCGTGGTGGGCGACGACAGCTTTTTTCTGGATGAGCCGTATGGCAGCGGCTGGGAATGGGAAGACCTGCAATGGTCCTACGCCGCGCCGGTTTCCGCACTCACCTTCAACGACAACGCGATCGGGTTGTCGATCAGGCAGGATGCGGCTCCGGCCGACCCGGCTGCGCCCCACGCCACGGCTGCCGAGTGGAATCCGAATATCGACTACTACACGCTCGACAACACGATGACGGCTCTTCCTCCGAGCGAACCCGCGCAACCCGAATCTGCTCGCTCCGAATCCTCACAGCTTGAACCGGCCCACCCGGGATTGGATCGCCGCCCCGGCAGCATGTTGGTGCGCGCTTGGGGCACGGCCCCCGCGGACGGTTTCGAAGCCAGCATTGCGGTGGATGATCCAGCGCAATTTACCGCCGAAGCTTTCAAGCAGGCGCTGCGGAGCCGCGGCGTTACGGTAGCCGGCGGGGCCAGTTCGGTGCACAAATACTCGGTTGGCACCGGCGAGTTTGCGGCGGAGCGAGCCATGCCGCTGCCCGGCCTGGGCCGCTCCAGCCTCGCGACGGTGGCTGCTCCGCTGGAGGGCCGCAAGGTGCTGGCCACCCGCGTCTCCGTGCCCGTGAGCCAGGACATCGCGATGACCAACAAGTTGAGCCAGAACCTTCATGCGGAATTGCTGCTGCGTTTGCTGGGCAAAGAGCATGGCACCGAGGGCAGCTTTGCCGAGGGCACCCGCGTGGTGCGGCAGTTTCTGCTCAACGCGGGACTCGACGACGAAGATTTTTTCTTCTATGACGGATCGGGTCTGAGTGGGAACGATCGCATCGCGCCGCGTGCGATGACGCAGCTTTTGACCTATGCCGCGCGGCAGCCCTGGGGCGCCGCCTGGCGCGATACGCTGCCCATTGCCGGGGTGGACGGGACGCTGGCCCGGCGTTTCAAGGATTCTCCCCTGAAAGGGCGCCTTTGGGGCAAGACAGGCACACTCAATGAGGCCACGGCGCTCTCCGGCTACCTGACCACAGCCACTGGCAAGACGCTGGCTTTTTCGATCCTGGTGAACGGCCACCGCCCCGGCAGCACCGCCGAGAGCCAGGCCATCTACCGCATCGCGGAAGCTGTTGCGGCTGCGGAGTGAGCTTGTATCATCGAAAGCAGATGCGCACCCGCTCCCTTGCTGTTTCCCTTGCCGTCTTCGTTCTATCGGCTGGATCTGCCGTCATGCTGACGAGCGGCCTGGCCGGTTGCCGTTCATTGCCGCCTTCAAAACCCGAGGCACTTTGGACGGTGCAGGAGGCGCGCGGAGCCCTGGTGTTTAGCCAGAAGTGTGCGCGCTGCCATCATGCCACCACCACGCAGGGGCTGCATGGGCCGGGATTGCAGGCGATTACCAAGGTCAAGGCCATGCCTTCGGGCGCGCCGCCTACCGATGAGCGGATGACCCAGACCATCTTGCGCGGGCGGGGGATGATGACGCCCACTCCGCTCGATGACGACCAACTGGCAGATCTGCTAGCGTATCTGCACACGTTATGACCAGCGAAGCGAAGCACGAAGGCCAACCGGCGCGGCGCGGGCTCTTGCGGCTCCCAGGGCTGGCGGCCATCAGCTTATACCTGCTCGTGCTTGCCGGCGTCATCATTCTGGGCGTTGCGGAAGAACAGCACTATCCGCCGCTGTTTCTCATTTTCGCCGCCAGCTTTATCGCCGCGAGCGCCGGGCTCATCCTGCTGATGCGCTGGGCCTGGGCTCTCACCCTGGGAGCGGTTTTCCTGCTGGCCGCGTATAACGCCTGGATTTTCTCAAACCAGCATCAGCCCGCCGCCGTGGTGCAGGGGCTGCTGAATCTGGTCTTCTTTCTCTATCTGGTGCGCCCCGAAGTGCGGGCGCGGCTGCACTAAAGCGCCTTTTACCACAGCAGCTTACACAACCCTGCGGCTTGAATCTTGCGGTCGGCAGTGATGAGCGTGCGCCCTTCTGCACGGGCTGTGGCTACGATCAGGCGATCCATTGGGTCGCCATGAAACGGGTCCGGGAATCCGGCAGCCTCAATGGCGATGGTTTCGGTAATGGGGCACAGGTTAAACCAGGCGCGCAACTTCTCAAGAAACTCCGCATCGGCCACGTGGAGTTGAATGCGGCCCCGCCTTCTGGCGTAAATCAACTCGTAGATTGTCGCTGCGGAAACGCCGGGGAGCGACCCTTCCGCGCCCGCATCGGCAATCGCGACGGCTGCCACGCTCGAAATGCGTTCCGGCGCGGTCATCAACCAGATCACCACATGCGTGTCGAGAAGAATCATTCGGATGGAAAGGGAGACCAGCCGGATTTCAAATGGTCCCACTCCTCAGCCGGAATGATCGGTTCCACAAGGTCCCCCGCGTCTCCGGATACTGTGGCCAAGCCCCGCATTGCCTGAAAGATAGAGTCCACGTTGACCGCGCGCGATTCCGCGCCCTGCGGCGCAACGATGCGCGCGACCGGTTTGCCTCGCTTGGTAATCAGCACAGGCTGCCCTGTGGCCAATACCTCATCCATGACCGCCAGGCACTTGGCCTTGAATTCTCCTGCTGCCATGGTGCGCATAGGTTCCTCCCATCCTGGACAGCCTCTTGATAAGAAAGCTCCCAATTTGACCATGGTCATTTTACCATGGTCACGAATAAATGCGCCTATTTGTGTTCTTGGGGCTCCGGCCGCCCGGTGATAATCTCTGCCCATGCGACGTGGAATCCTGAACCCCTCTGTTTGCCTTGGATTGGCATTGTGCGCGGGTGTATCTGCTCTGGCTGCCGATGCCCCGAAAAAGCGCGCCATCACTCTCGACGATCTGGCGCGGATTGAGCGCATAGGCGCTCCGGCCCTCTCCCCCGACGGCGAGTGGGTGGCGTATACCGTCAGCCAGACGGACACCAAAGAGGACAAGAACCAGACCCATCTGTGGATGGTGAAGTGGGATGGGTCCGTCCGCCTGCAACTGACCTACGGCAAAGACGGAGCCTCGGCTCCCAAGTTCAGTCCGGACGGCAAATACATCAGCTTTCTGTCTTCGCGGCCCGGTGCGGCCAAGGGCGACCAGGTCTGGGTGCTCGACCGCCGCGGCGGAGAGGCCGAACAGTTGACCAACGTCACCGATCAGGACATCGCGGGCTATAGCTGGTCGCCGGACTCGAAAAAGCTGCTGCTCACGCTGCATCCCAAGGCCGCGCCGGATGCGGAAGAGGGCAAGCCGCCCGCGCCGCCCAAGCCTTACGTGATCGACCGCTACCACTTCAAGCAGGATATTCAGGGCTACCTGCGCGACGATGCGTGGGATTCGCTCTATCTCTACGATCTGGGCACCAAGAAGGCCGAGAAGCTGACCACGGCGAAGAACGTCAACGAGGAGAATGCGGCTTGGTCGCCCGACGGCGCCTGGATCGCTTTCACCAGCAATCAGGACCCCGATCCCGACCGCTCCGACAATACGGACGTGTTCGTGGTGGCGCCCAAAGCAGGATCTGCGGCCCGCAAGCTCACGACCTGGTCCGGCCCCGATGGCGGCAAACTGGCCTGGTCGCCCGATTCCCGCTCGATTGCCTACACACAAGGCGCGAAGCCGGAGTTGGGCGCCTATAACCAACCCAAGCCCGCGGTGGTTACGCTCGAAGGCAAAATCAGCTACCCGGCGGCCAAGCTGGACCGCAGCGTGAGCCAGCCATGCTTTCTGCCCGATGGCAAACTACTCTACCTCACCACCAGCGACCGCTCTGAATACCCCGTCGAGATGGAACTGACGGACGACGAAGCCCGCCGCGTGCTGACCGAGCCGGGCAAGACGGTCTCGCTCGATTGCGAAGGCTCGCACATCGCCGTCCTCCATCAGGACGATACGCATCTGCCCGAAATCTTTGCGCTGGAAAGGGATTCCCTGCGCAAGCTGACTCATACGAACGATGCCCTGCTCGCCGAGCTCGACCTGGTTCCGGCAGAGGACTTTACCTCCAAGAGCAAGGACGGCACCGAGGTACACGGCCTGCTGACCAAGCCGCTCGGCTACCAGGCCGGTCAGCGGGTGCCGACGATCCTCTTCATCCACGGCGGCCCCAACGGCGAGGACGAGCATGCTTTTGCCTTCGAGCGCCAATGGTTCGCGGCCAACGGGTTTGCCGAAATCAATGTGAACTATCGCGGCAGCGCGGGCCGCGGTCAGGCGTATGCCCAGTCGATCTTTGCCGACTGGGGCAACAAGGAAGTTGTCGATCTGCTGGGCGCCGTCGATCAGGTAGTGGCCATGGGCGTTGCCGATCCGGCCAAGCTGGGCATCGGCGGCTGGAGCTACGGCGGCATTCTCACCGACTACACGACCGCCACCGACAACCGCTTTAAAGCGGCCATCAGCGGAGCCGGCAGCGCCGCACCGCTTTCTTTCTACGGTGTAGACCAATACATCCTGCAGTACGACAACGAGTTGGGCGTTCCCTGGAAGGCGCGCGATCTCTACCTGAAGCTGAGCTATCCCCTGCTGGAGGCGGATAAGCGGATGCATACGCCGACGCTCTACATGGGCGGCACCAGCGACTTCAACGTGCCGATTCTGGGTGGGGAACAGCTTTATCAGGCGCTGCGCTCGCTGGGCGTGCCGACCGAGCTTGTCGTCTATCCGGGGCAGTTTCACGGCTTCACGCGGCCCAGCTACATTCGCGACCGCTATGAGCGCTGGCTCGCGTGGTACAGCAAATATCTGAAACCCGCGCCGGCAGCGGCGGAAACCAGGAAATAGGCAGGATCGCCGGGGAGTCCCGAGAGGGATTCCTCGGCTTCAGTGATGCCCTTCGGGCCCAACCGGCGGCTTGTCGAGGCGCGGCGTGGCAGGGCGCTGCACCAGTTCCACGATGGCCGCCCCGAAAGCTGCCACCAGAAGCAGAAGCCCGATCACGGTCAGGGCGAATCCGCCCAGCGCGGGCAATCCGGTGCTGGTGATGTCGATCTTCAGCGAACATCCTGAAACCGGGTAGGCGGCGTTCAAGCCGGCGGAGCCGTGGCAATAGCTGAAGACGAGAGTCAGCCCCACGGCCAGGAATAGTACGGATCCAATTAAAGGCAGGTTCGATTTCATACGCTCTCCTGAACGGATGCGGCTTGAAGTTCGTGCTCACAATGCTGGGAGCACGAACTAGGGGCAAAGTGCTCCCCTCATGCTGAGATGGGGACTTCATGGGCCCCTGGGAATTGCCTGCTTCTGCTTTGTCCGCGTGTCGGAAGCCTCTTCGGCTTCTTCGCGCAAGTGTAGCAAGGCGGTGTCGCCCCTGTGCCCGCAATCGCAATGTTTCTTCTCCCGGTACAATAAAAGGCGTGATGGAACTGGTGCAGATTTCCCCGGTCCGCAAGGCGCCGGCCCCCAAACCCGATTGGCTCAAGGCCCGTGCGCCGGTGGGCGAAAACTACCACGATCTGAAGCGGCTGGCCCGCTCCCTGGGGCTGCACACGGTGTGCGAAAGCGCCCAGTGCCCCAACATCGGCGAGTGCTGGCACCACAAGACCGCCACTTTTATGATGCTGGGCAACCTGTGCACGCGCCGCTGCGGATTCTGTGCGGTGCCCAAAGGCAGGCCCGAGCCTATCGATTTCGACGAGCCGCGCCGCGTGGCCGAGGCTGTGGCTCAACTCGGTTTGCAGCACGCCGTGATTACCAGCGTGAACCGCGATGACGATCTGGTGGGCGGCGCGCGCGCCTTTGCGCTGGTGATCGAAGAGATCCGGCGTCAGTCCCCCGCGTGCCGCGTCGAAGTGCTCATTCCCGACTTTCAAGGCAAGGAAGAAGCAATTCGCATTGTCGTCGAAGCCCGGCCCGAGGTGCTGAACCACAACACCGAGTCGGTGCCCCGCCTTTATCGCGCTGTACGCTCCGGGGCGCGCTACGAGCGCACGCTGCGCCTGCTCGAGTATGCGAAAGAGATTTGCCCCGAAGGCGTCACCAAATCGGGCGTGATGGTCGGCCTCGGCGAAGAAACTCCCGAGCTGCTCCAGGTCTTCCGCGATCTGGCCGCCGTGCATTGCGACATTCTGACCATCGGCCAATATCTGCGCCCCTCGCGGAATCACTTGCCCATGGCCCGGCTCTATACCCCGCGCGAGTTCGCGGAGCTCAAGACGGAGGCGCTCAAGATGGGATTCCGGCACGTGGAATCGGGTCCACTGGTGCGGTCCAGTTACCACGCCCACGAGCAGGCCGCTTCGACCGGGCTGATTGCCGCCGACTAGCTCACGGGGGGGCTTATTGCCCGGTCGGCGCTTTCTCTGACCGCTTAATTTTTTCGAAATTTGTTTCAAAACTGTCTAAAAAGGAACAGTCTCGCTCTATAGATTCTTGGCAAAATATTTTTTGTGCAATCGCAAGAGCATTCCCATCGCAGGACTGCGGGCGATGCCGATGGGAGGTCGTTTCTCCATCCTGCACATCGGGCTACTTATGATAGGCAAGTCATCCTAGATGGCATTTCCCAGATTTTCATGGAAATGATTTTAGTTTTGGCTAGCTAAGTCGGCGTGTCCAAGGTGCGGGAGGGACCCACCGGCAATCTTGCTGCATTTTAATTTTCCTTTCCCAGCCGTGCGTCACGGTGCGAGTCTCATCGCAAGAATTACGTTGGAGGCTTGCGCCGTGTCTTAATCTTTCTTAGTCATAGAGAACGCTATTGAGCAATGACTTATTGATGCGGATGCGGCCGTTGTATTGGATATACCCAAGCTTTCGAAAGCGATTCATGAACGAGCTGACGCGCGAACGAGTCGTGCCCACCATCTCAGCCAGCATTTCCTGGCTGATTTTTGGAATATACGCCTGCGCCTCGCCCGGTTCCCCAAAATCCGCCATCAATAGAAGAATGCGGGCCAGCCGCTTTTCACTGGAGTTGAACAGATGATCGATCAGGTCGGCCTGTGTCCTCATGCTGCGGGCGACAAGATATTTCAGAAACAGATCGGAGAAAACATGTTGCTGGTGAACCACCCGGATCATTTCCGCTCTATCGATCTTGAGCGCCGAGCATAGCGTCATCGCGGTGGCGGTGGCCAGGCGCGGCGTGGCCGGATGCAGGATTAACTCCTCGCCGATAAAACTGCCCGCGGTAAGAAGCGCGATAGTTGCCTCTTTCCCTGTGCTCGAACTCACCGTCAGCTTGACCCGGCCGCTGCGGAGATAGAAGATGCAGCCGGCGGCATCCCCTTGCTGAAAAAGCGTTTTTTTGGCCTTGATCCGGACGATCTCGCGGCCTGGGCCGTCATGGGACAAGAAGGCTACGAGACTAAATTCCCGTTCCGTCGAACCAGTCATTTCACTCATTCGAACGCCCCTGCTTTCCGTGGACGAAACCGAATTGTTCTTGGGCAGGCCCGCAGCATCTCGCGGTGAAGCGGGCAGGTTCGGGGAGCAGATCCGGGCCTGATCACACCGGGAAATGCTCCCGCTGGAGACAATCGCAGGTTCGAAGCTACCTGCGGAGGATCCGAGGAAATGGTACAGGATTTCCCGTCTCTTCTGTTCGATGCGTAACATTACGGCTGCCGATTGCTCCGGAAGGCATCCGGCGAAGAATCGCCGCCGGGAAAGCCCTCCGATCCGCAGAGGGCGGAGTTCCCCTCCAGAGGAGTCGGGCCGGCCCGCGTGCTTGCCCGCGAACCGCAGCGGCAAAGCGGGAATCTCTTCCCCGCAGAATCGGCTACAGGTCCAGTTGTTTTAGTAGAATAGCCGTGGGCAGTAGGCATTTTAACGAGGAAGACACCATGGCAGTCTCGACAATGGCCGGTATTCCGGCGCTCAAAGAACTCAATAGCGACCTGAAGCGGCGCATGGAGCAGGCGGTCGCCGGTTTCCAGGCGAACCTCGGCTCCATCCGGACCGGACGGGCAAGCGTGCACATGCTCGACCAGGTAAAAGTGGATTACTACGGCACGCCTTCGCCCATCAGCCAGTTGGCCCAGGTCTCGGCGCCGGAAGCGCAGTTGATCCTGATCGCGCCCTGGGACCCGACGGTCCTCAAGGACATTGAAAAAGCTCTCCGCACCTCCGATTTCGGTTTCAATCCGCAGTCGGACGGCAAAGTTTTGCGCGTGCCGATTCCGCCGATGACCGAAGAGCGCCGCCGCGACGTGGTGAAGCACGTCAACCGCATCCTCGAAGAGCATCGCACGGCGATCCGCAATGTGCGCCGCGATGGCAACGATGTGCTCAAGAAGTTTGCCAAGGAAAAACAGATCAGCGCCGACGAGGAAAAGCGCTCCCTCGAAGAGATCCAGAAGATGACCGACGAGGAAATTCGCCGCATCGAAGAACTGGCGCGGAAAAAAGAAATCGAAGTCATGCAGGTGTGAACAGGCCGGCTCAATCCTTTTGGAAAATCGGCTGGGCGGCCTTATCGCTCCCGCTGTTCTGTCCAGCCGAAGGCACTTTCGAAGTGCTCGAAGACCTTCTCCTTACCCGGCACCAAATACACACTGACCACATCGAAGCGTACCTGCGGCAGGGAATCCTGCGGTAGCTGGCGCACATAGTGGCGCGCCAGCCGGCGCAGCGTGCTGCGCTTGTGGGAGTCCACGGCGGACTCGGCAGGCGTCATGTCGCGGGCGGTGCGTGTCTTCACCTCGAAGAAGCACAGCATGGATTGCTGCCAGGCAATCAAGTCGATGTCGCCGGGGAGAATGCCGGAGGACCAGCGGCGTGCGACGACCGTATATCCCTTGCGCCGCAGATAGAAAAAAACGGCATCTTCGCCGTCGAGCCCGATGACGAGATGGGCAGGCAGAGGAGCCGCCCGGCCGCGAAAGCGCGCGAGGGCGGCAAGCATGTCGATGCTCCCGCCGAGGAGGGTAAGCCGCATCCGAGTTATCCATCTTATGAGACCCATGGCACCTGGAGGGTTATCGGAGAACATTGTCGGCGATCGGTACGGAATATACAACCTTATATAGAAATCGTTTTCAACTCCAGCCGCCAAAACTGAGCATATTCAGTGGATATGGTGAAATAACTATCTAACTTGGAGATAGCAGTCTTACCCGGTGGTACGGCCAATAGAAGCTTGCATATAATTTTCCCATTAACTCCAAATTAGGAATAGAATTCGTAAAACCAACGAAGCTTGGGAACGAGTTACAAAAATCTGCTTTACCTTCCCCGGAGTTACCCAGACATGCACTCACAATAGGCTCAGTGAGCAAGGAGTCTGTCGGATGCCCCAAGGAGTAATACCCCATCTATTTCATCGCAGTGCGGCGCCAATTGCGATAGAGGAGGCGGCGGAGGAGAGTGCGTATGAACCTGCGCCCTCGGCTGATCGCGTATACGAATATGCGCTGGAAGCGATGCCTTGCAACGCGATGTTCTGCGACCGGGAGTTGATCCTGCGCTATTTGAATCGGTCGTCACGGCAAACGCTGCTCAGCCTGCAGCAGTATCTCCCCGTGCCGGTGGATCAGATTGTGGGTAACTCGATTCATATCTTCCACAAGCATCCGGAGAGCGTGGATAGGGTCTTAGGCGCCAAGCATCACCACGGCGCCCACCAGCTTCCACACCAGATCGTGATCCAGCTAGGCCCGGAAAAACTGGATCTCGAAGTGGAAGCCATGGTGGATGAACACGGCGCTTATGTCGGCGCGGTGGTGATGTGGGGCGTGACGACAAAGAAGGTCGAGGCATTGCAGCGTGCGCAAGACCTGCTCCGCACCGGCATTGCGGATGTGAACGAGCAACTGGCGATGGTGTCCAGCGCGTCGCACGAAATCGACACCAGCATCGGAGAGATTGCCAGGAACGCGACCGAGGCGGAGCAGGCGGCGAGAAAATCCAGCGAAGCGGGAAGCGAGGGGCTGACCGCGATGCGGAATCTGCAGATTTCAAGCACCGGGGTAGCGAAGGTCGCCGATCTGATTGCCTCGATTGCCACGCAAACCAGCGTGCTGGCGTTAAACGCCACCATTGAGGCGGCGCGGGCGGGCGTGCACGGCAAGGGCTTTAGCGTAGTGGCAGGCGAGGTGAAAAAGCTGGCGGAACAGACGGCTGCGGCTACCAAGGATATTCAGGGCAAAGTCGCGGCAATCCGGCGGGATCTGGATACGTCGATCGCGGCAGTGGGCAAGATCGAAGAGCAAAGCGACGAAATGTCGGGGATCTCTCAGACGCTCGCGTCTTCGGCGGAAGAACAGCGGCTGGCCACGCGGCAAATGGCGGAGAGCCTGGAGCGGGCGGCGCGGCGCACTGCTGAAATTGCCAATGCCCGGTTTTAAGGCAGAGCCAATGGGCCGGTACTGCATTTGGCGGTACGTTCAAGTTTGGTTGGTAAGTTCGAATTTGGCGGCGGGGTCACCCGGCTCCTGCCGCCCTGGGCCCCTGGGCTCGCCGGGTAACTTTCCACAGCCTCTCGATATCTACATCGAGAGGCTGTGGGCAGAAAATCATGCGTTGGCGATTTCGAGTTCGCTGGCATGTTCGTATTCCTTTTCAGCCAGGCTCAGAGCCTCCTCAAGAATGTCGAGAGCCACCATTGCTTCTTCTGGCTCGATGACGAGGGGCGGGCAGAGGCGCAGAGTGGTTTCGCCGCAGCCCAGCACCATGAGTCCGCGCTCGAAGGCCAGAGTCTCGACCCGGTTGCGCACCTCGCCGGCGGGCGCGCGGGTGGCTTTGTCTTTGACCAGTTCGACGCCGATCATGAGGCCGCGTCCGCGCACGTCGCCCACCAGCGGGTGAGTCTGCTTCCATCCTTCAAGCCGCTCCATCATGAGACCGCCGACGCGCGCCGCGTTGCCCATGGCTTCGCGCTCGATGATCTCCATCGTAGCGAGGGCTGCGGCGATGGAGACGGGGTTGCCGCCGAAAGTGGAGGCGTGCGAGCCTGGCACCCAATCCATAACCTCGGCGCGGGTCATGCAGACGCCAAGAGGCATACCGCTGGCGATGCCTTTGGCCATGCAGACCATGTCGGGCTCCACGCCGGAGTGCTCGATGGCCCACCATTTCCCGGTGCGTCCTGCGCCGGACTGCACCTCGTCGGCCACCAGCAGAATGCCGTGGCGATCGCAGATGTCGCGAAGCTCGCGCAGAAAATTGTCGGGCGCGACGACGTAGCCGCCTTCGCCCTGGATGGGCTCGATGAAGATCGCGGCGACCTCTTCCGGAGCGAGGACGGTCTTGAAGAGCCGCTCCTCGATGTAGCGGGCGCAGCCGAGATTGAAGGCTTCCTGCTCTTGCGCGTTGCCGGTGCAGCCGCGATAGGTGTAGGGATAGGGGATGTGGGTTACGCCGGGGATGAGGGGAGAAAAGCGGCGCTTCTGCTGGGGTTTGGAGGCAGTGAGCGAGAGCGCCCCCATGGTACGGCCGTGAAATGCGCCGAAGAACGAGATGACCTGCTGGCGTCCGGTGTGATAACGGGCTAGTTTGAGGGCGCATTCGATAGCCTCGGCGCCGGAATTGCCATAGAAAAAGCGGTGCGGGCCGGGCATGGGAGCGACGGCGGAGAGGCGGTCGGCGAGGTCGGTGAGCGCTTCGTTATAGAAGTCGGTGCCGGAGATGTGCAAGAGCTCGCCAGCCTGTTTTTGAATGGCTGCAACGACCTCGGGATGGCAGTGGCCGGTAGAGGTCACGGCAATGCCGGCGGCGAAGTCGAGAAACTCGTTGCCATCCACATCTTCGACACGAATGCCGCGGCCGCGCTTGGCGACCAGCGGATAGGAACGCGTATAGCTGGGCGAGATGAGACGGTCGTCCGCGGCAACGGCAGCGCGGGCCTTGGGGCCTGGAAGAGGACAGACGAGTTTCGGTCCATATTGAGCATGCAGCTCTTGCTTGGTCATGTTTGAATCTCCTCGGCAGGTGCGGTTATGCGGCATGGCTGGCTGGATAGAGCAATGCCAGGACCCTGTGGGAAAGGTCTTTGAATTCCGCTCACCCGGTGGGGGCGAGAAAGGCAGGCGAGGATCTTCGGCGGACCGGTACTAATCGCCGCCGAAGAGACTAGGTCGTGTGCGCGTGGGCAGCACACAGAGGTGGCGCCGCGGGCAAATGCAGCGCGCACGAGAACGCGACCAGCGCTTGGAGGCTGGCAGGAGCAGCGTTCCGTGTGAGGTGTGCTTTTGCATGGGAAACCCGTTGGGCAGCAGGATAGCACGCATGAGGAAGATTTTCACGGTTTCTGACCGGAAGGCCAGGAGCGGAAAACCCTAACGCGGGCGCAGGGCCGAGGCGTTTCAATTCCCG
Organism: Terriglobales bacterium; assembly: GCA_015654835.1. Classification (GTDB taxonomy): domain Bacteria; phylum Acidobacteriota; class Terriglobia; order Terriglobales; family Acidobacteriaceae; genus Telmatobacter. Next base: position 4,628 of record JAATGG010000230.1, on the reverse strand, counting down.
CCTTGCCGATTGAAAGCCCTGTGGGGCGCGTTTTCCTGCGAAGGCCGCCTCGGGTTTATAAGAGCAGAACCGAAGACGCTCCGAGCTGAAATCGCCGAGAGAGCGTCCCCGAAACAGCGCAAAGCTATTTGAGAAAGAGCACGGAGACAGCCGAGACGATGCCGGCAACCGCGAAACCCATGCCGAGATACCAGTAAATGCGGCTGCGGGTGAGCAGGGTGACGGAGGTGATGACCAGGCCGATTTCAAGCATGGCCTCGGCCAGATCGAAGCGGTCGGCGTGGGCTTCGGCGTGTTTTACATTGGTTTCGAGGGCTTCGGCCTTTTCCTGCTCCTGTTTCAGGTCGTCGGCCCACTTGGCCTGATGGTCGGCGTAAGTCTTGGCGAGTTTGTGGGCGGCGGTTTGGTCGGCAATGGTGATGACGCTGAGCAGGTCGGTGGCCAGGGCGGTGTCATTGGCCCGGATTTTCTTGGCCTGATAGAAGTTCCACTGGTCGGTGGCCTTGTTCTGGTCGAGGACGGCTTCGGTGTGGGTGCGGTGGCCCAGCACCGTGGTCACGGCGACCAGCACCGCCAATACGCTCATGGTAAAGGCGACGGGACGCATGGCTTCGGATGCGCCGTGCTCGGCCTGTTCCTGCAATTCCTGGGCTTCGTTGGCTTCCATGGGGGAGAACCTCCTGCTGATTCGCGCGTGCGCGCATCGTGCTGCCGGGGAAGCGGCAGCCGGGCTATTTCCGTTTCCAGCGCACTCCGTCTTTGGAGTCTTCGATCAGGATGCCTTTTTCCGCCAGTTCGTTGCGGATCTGGTCGGCGCGGGCGAAGTTGCGCTGCTTTTTAGCCAGGGTGCGCTCGGCGACCAGGGCATCGATGGCTTCGTCGTTGAGGGACTCGCGCGCCAGCAATCCGGGTGCAATGTCGGCGACGCGCCCGGCCTTCTCGGCCCACTCGACGGCGCGGCGGGTCGGCTCCGCGTCACGATCCTCGATGACGTCGAAAACCGCGTCAAAGCTGGCCAGCACCGCAAGAATGGCATCGCGGTCTCCGGCGAAGAACTGGCTCTGGTCGATGGCCGTGTTCGAGGTGCGGATCAGATCGAAGATCGGGGCGCGGGCCTCGGCGGTGTTGAGGTCGTTGGCCAGCGCGGCCATGTAGTCGGCTTGTGCTTTCTCGGCGGCGGCGCGGAGAGCGGGATTTGCGCCGGCCGCGAAGTTGCCCTGAAGCAGGCGCTGGTGAAAGGTGCGCAGGCGCTCGATGGCATTGGTGGCCTCGGTCAGGCCGTCGAAGGTGAAATTAAGCTGGTGGCGATAGGGCACGGAGATGAGCGCCATGCGGATGGCGGAGGCCTTGTAGCCCTTCAGCAGCAGATCGCGCAGGGTATAGAAATTGCCCTCGCTCTTCGACATCTTGCGGCCATCCACGAGCAGAAAGCGGACATGCATCCAATGGCGGGCAAAGGGCTTGTGCGTAACGCTCTCGCTCTGCGCAATCTCGTTTTCGTGATGCGGAAACATGAGGTCTTCGCCGCCGGCGTGCAAGTCGAAGCTCTCGCCGAGATACTCCATCGCCATGGCGGAACACTCGATGTGCCAGCCGGGGCGGCCGCGGCCAATGGGGGTGTCCCAGGAAGTTTCACCGGGCTTGACGGCCTTCCAGAGGGCGAAGTCGCGGGCCGAATCCTTCTCGTACTCATCGACGTCGACGCGGGCGCCGTCTTCCATGCCGCTAAGGTCTTTCTTGCTGAGCTTGCCGTATTCGGGGAAAGCGGCGAGCCGGAAATACCAGGAGCCGTCTTCGGTCTTGTAGGCAGCGCCGACAGCGGCCAGGCGCTGCACCAGTTCGACCATGCGATCGATGTGGTCGGTGGCGCGGGCAATCTGCTCGGGGCGCTCGACACGGAGAGATTCGAGATCCTCGAAGAAGGCGTCGATGAAGCGCGGCGTGTACTCCGAGATGGGAATGCCGGCGGCGGCGGCGTTGCGGATGATCTTGTCGTCCACGTCGGTGATGTTCATGACATGAAGGACGTTAACCCCGGTGAGTTTGAGGAAGCGGCGGAGCACGTCGACCTGGAGAAAGGTGCGAAAGTTGCCGATGTGGCCGAAGTCATAGACGGTGGGGCCGCAGGCGTACATGCGCAGCGCAAGGCCGTCGGAGGGGACGAGATCGTCCAATTGTCCCGTCAGGGTATTGAAGAGGCGGAGGGTCATCGGATCGTACTGTTTGCTCAAGGTTTACGGTGAAAAATCGGCATGTTTCGGCCTTTCCGATTGTAGCAGCGGGACGACGGGCGGCTCTGTGAGCGGAGTCGCAGAGAGCGTCGGTATTCCAAGCCTCGTTTGTTGACTGGGGACGGCGGATTTATTGTGTAGTTATATATATGCAATTACAATAACAGAGTGACAGGAATTCAGGTTCGAGTGGGACGAGACAAAGAACCTCATCAACCAGCGTAAGCACGGAGTGAGCTTCGAGGAAGCCAGTCAGGTGTTCCGTGACCCCCTGCATAGGGTGATTGCCGATCGCGTGGTTGATGGAGAGCAGCGCTGGCAGGCGTTGGGACTGGCGTGGAAAGGGCTTGAGAGCTTGGTCGTTCTGCTGGTTGCGCACACCATTCGAGAGGATATTGAACACGATACGTTAATCGAGGTAGTTCGGATCGTTTCAGCACGAAAGGCGAGCCCTGAGGAGAGAAAAAGTTATGAAAACAAAAATGGTTAGTTACACGCCTGAGACATTGCCGGAGTTGACTGAGGCTCAAGTCGCCAACCTGAAAGCGCTCGCGGCGCGCCGCGACAGCGAAATCGATACGAGTGATATTCCCGAATTGACGGCAGAGCAGTGGAAGAATGCCGAGCGCGGGCGTTTCTACCGGCCCGTGAAGCGGCAGATTACGGCGAGGGTCGATGCGGATGTGTTGGAGTGGTTGAAAGCTCAGGGGAAAGGTTATCAGTCACGGATCAATGCGATTTTGCGGCGGGAGATGCTGCAGGCCTATAGCGGGACTAGAAATGTAGATAGGATGGGACATAAAAGCTAAAGGACCATAAAACTAAAGAACAATAGATCGTGATATCCCCTATCAGGCGCGATAAAACCGTGCCGAATATGGAGTACCCGGCATCTTTTCGACTCAGCACCTTCTCTGGCGGGCACGTTCGCTCTGCAGCTTGGATGTTGAGATTTTTTATCTTCCTAACGCCAGAGATGGGTCGGCGGAGAGGGATGGGTCGGCGAAGTCCTTGGATTGGAAGCGGGGCCACGCGGCTGCAGCGATCATGGCTGCGTTGTCGGTGGAGAGGGCCAGGGTGGGGAAGGCGATGCGTCGGGCATGGCGCTGGGCTTCGGCGGTAAAGCGGGCACGCAGTTCGCGGTTGGCGGCGACTCCGCCGGTGACCAGGATGCGGCGGGCTCCGAGGGATTCGGCGGCGGCAAAGGTCTTCTTCATGAGATCGCCGACGACGGCGTGCTGAAAGCTGGCGATGAGATCCAAGGTCTGCCGGGAGCAGAGGGCCAGGGCTTCCTCTTTGGTTTGCGGTGGCTTGGCCGGGAGACGATCCGCACGGGCTTCGGCCTCGGGGCGCAGGCCGTGAAGCTCCACATAGCGGAGAACCGCGGTCTTGATTCCTGAAAATGAGAAAAGAAAGTGCGGATCGAGAGCGGCGATGGGGGCGGTTTTGGCTCCCTTGGTGCGCGGAGCTTTGCCCGCCAGGTGGAGCTTGGTCTTGATGTGGGCGAAGGCGAAGGGAACGGCCTGCGGGTCGCCGAAACGGGCGAGAGCGTCGATCCAGGGGCCTCCGGGATAGGGAAGGCCAAGCAGCTTGGCGACCTTGTCATAAGCTTCGCCGGCGGCGTCGTCGAGAGTGCGGCCGATCAGGGCGTAGGTCCAGGCTCCCCCGGTGGGACGAGCCAGGTAGAGGTGCGTGTGCCCGCCGGAAACGACCAGCGCCAACGCTCCCTCCTCCCACTGCGCATGGGGCGAATCGGACGGGCCGTCGCCCACCCCTCGAAGCGCCGATACGGGGGCTGTGGACGAAGACTGTGGGACAGATTCTGCCTGTTCCTTCTCCCTTTCCTGCAGCAGGACGGCGTGGATGTGGCCTTCCAGATGATTGACGGCGATGAGGGGCAGGTCCTGGGCGAAGGCTAGCGCCTTGGCGTAGGTGATGCCGACGAGAAGGGCTCCGGCGAGGCCGGGTCCGCTGGTGACGGCGATGGCGTCGAGGTCGGCCAAGGTAACGTGGGCGTCGCTCAAGGCAGCGCGGACGACGGCGACAATGGCGCGAAGATGCTCGCGGCTGGCCAGTTCGGGGACCACTCCGCCATAGCGGGCGTGGGTGGGAATCTGCGAGGCCACTACCGACGACAGGGTGCGTGCTCCCCGCTGCACGACCGATGCGGCGGTCTCGTCGCAGGAGGACTCGATGCCGAGAATGAGACCTTGGCTCATCTCATTAGTTTAGCGGCGCGGGCGCGGTGGCGTTTGCGGGAGAGGAACGAGAGAAAATGGAGATAGAGATGCTGCGGGCACGGGGCCAATTCGAAGCGGCTTTGGGAATTGTGCGAGAGCTGCGTGCGGCGGGGCATGAGGCTTACTTCGCCGGCGGATGCGTGCGCGACCTGCTGCT